>CAYFMF010000009.1:0-49245 GCA_964344135.1 uncultured Piscirickettsiaceae bacterium | reverse complement strand
GAGCAGTGCTCGCGGTCCTCTAAGGAGAACCCTGCGAGCAGTGCTCGCGGTCCTCCAGGGATAAGTGCACCACGCAGTCATCATGTTGCTCTACGAATCAATCTCTCGCACGCTCATCCGTGGTTCTGTATGCGGATCCAGCCATAGAAAAATGGTGTAATCACATATCTGAAATATGGTAATATCCACGCCACAAAAATTTGGGTTTGGTATGGATGCAGCTGGTCAGCCATTCAGGTGACTGACTGTGTTCACCTTTTATTATTTGGAGAAACTGTATGAGTACAGAGACTGTAGATCTGAAGAAGCGCCGTTTCCTGACGGCTGCGACCTCTGCAGTGAGCGCAGTTGGGGCGGCCTTTGTGGCGGTTCCCTTCGTCAAGTCGATGAACCCCAGTGCGAGGGCACAGGCGGCGGGCGCTCCTGTTGAGGCGGATATTAGCAAGATGGAGCCTGGACAGATGATGACGGTTGAGTGGCGCGGCAAGCCGGTATGGATTGTCCGTCGCACAGAGGAGACACTGGATAATCTGGTCGCCCTGGAGGGGGAGCTTCGTGACCCGGCATCCGATGAGTCCGATCAGCCAGGGTACTGCAAGAATCCATCCCGTGCGATCAATCCGGAGTATCTGGTGACAGTCGGGATCTGTACCCATCTGGGGTGCTCACCAACCTTCCGTCCAGAACTTGCTCCGGCGGACCTCGGGCCAGACTGGAAGGGCGGCTTCTTCTGCCCATGTCATGGCTCACGCTTCGATCTGGCAGGACGTGTCTACCAGGGTGTACCCGCACCAACCAATCTGGTTATTCCTCCACACAGCTACATCAGTGATACCCGTATCCTGGTGGGCGTCGATCAAGGAGCAGCATAATGGGACTGAGAGAGACAGAAGCAACAGGTGTGGTTGGCTGGTTTGATCAGCGTTTTCCACTACTGAAGGTATGGAATGAGCATCTGGCGCAGTACTATGCGCCCAGGAATTTCAATTTCTGGTACTTCTTTGGTTCACTGGCGATGCTGGTCCTGGTGATCCAGATTGTGACCGGAATTTTCCTCACCATGAACTACAAGCCGGATGCGGAGCTCGCCTTTGCCTCGGTGGAGTACATCATGCGTGATGTGGAGTGGGGGTGGCTGATCCGCTACATGCACTCCACGGGTGCATCCGCATTCTTCGTGGTGATCTATCTCCACATGTTCCGTGGTCTGATGTATGGCTCCTACCGCAAGCCCCGTGAGTTGATCTGGGTCTTCGGCATGGTGATCTATCTGGCGCTGATGGCAGAGGCATTCATGGGTTATCTGCTGCCATGGGGACAGATGTCCTACTGGGGTGCGCAGGTGATTATCTCGCTGTTTGGTGCGATCCCATACATTGGCGAGGAGATTGCACTCTGGATTCGCGGTGACTTCGTGATTGCCGATGCAACACTGAACCGCTTCTTTGCCTTCCATGTCATTGCGGTGCCACTGGTGCTGGTGATGCTGGTCTTCCTCCATATTGTGGCACTCCATGCCGTGGGCTCCAATAACCCGGACGGAATCGAGATCAAGGAGGGGCCAAAGGGGAATCGCTGGAGTGAGACAGCACCAACAGACGGGATTCCTTTCCACCCCTACTACTCGGTGAAGGATATTGTCG
Source organism: uncultured Piscirickettsiaceae bacterium (assembly GCA_964344135.1). Classification (GTDB taxonomy): domain Bacteria; phylum Pseudomonadota; class Gammaproteobacteria; genus Thiopontia. Next base: position 47,602 of record CAYFMF010000009.1, on the reverse strand, counting down.
GCGTGGTTGTCTTCCTGATGATCTTCTCCGTGATCATGTTCTTTGTGCCGGAGATGGGTGGCTGGTTCCTGGAGAAGGACAATTTTGTCCCTGCGGATCCACTGAAGACCCCAGAGCATATTGTTCCTCTCTGGTACTTCACCGCCTTCTACGCAATCCTGCGTGCGGTACCCGACAAGTTCCTGGGTGTGGTTGCGATGTTTGGTGCGATCATCATGCTCTTCATTCTGCCCTGGCTGGATCGGAGTCCGGTGAAGTCGATCAAGTACAAGGGGATGATCTCCAAGATGGCACTGGCAATCTTTGTGGTGACCTTCGTTGCGCTCTCCTGGCTGGGTACACAGCCAGCGACACCAACGCTCACCATGTTTGCCCGGATCTTCTCGGTTCTCTACTTTGCCTTCTTCCTGCTGATGCCTTTCTACTCGAAGATGGACAAGACGAAGCCTGTACCTGAGCGTCTGCCAGAGCATTAAGGAGAACAACGATGAAAAAGATGATGAAAAAAATCAGTACACTACTGTTTGTGATCCTGCCGACATTTGCATTTGCAGGTGGGGGCGGTGGCGTACATCTGGACCATGCCCCTGTGGATCTCTCTGACAACGACTCCCTGAAGCGTGGTGCCAAGCTCTTTATGGACTACTGTCTGAGCTGCCACTCCGCAAAGTTCATGCGCTACAAGAGAATGGCCGATGACCTGGGGATGAGTGATCAGGAGGTTCTGGACAATCTGGTCTACACCGGCGCAAAGATCCATGACACCATGGAGATTGCAATGCCGGAGTCTGCGGCGGCTGCCTGGTTTGGTACCACCCCTCCAGATCTGAGTGTAATCTCCCGCTCACGCGGTGCAGACTGGCTCTATACCTATCTGCGTGGTTTCTATGTGGATGAGTCACGCCCAATGGGGGTCAATAATATTGTCTTCAAGGATGTGGGCATGCCCCATGTTCTGGAGGGGCTGCAGGGAAAGCAGCACCTGAAGGAGGAGAAGATCAACATGGCCTATGGTGGCGAGAAGATCACCGAGGTGCTGGTTGCTGATGGCTCCGGAACCATGACTCCAGATGAGTATGACCAGGCGGTTGGTGATCTGGTCAACTTCCTGGTCTATGTGGGAGAGCCGGCCAAGGCCTATCGCGAGACACTGGGGTGGTATGTGCTGGCCTTCCTGGCGATTCTGCTGGTGGTCTCCTACCGCCTGAAGAAGGAGTACTGGAAGGACGTACACTGATTCTTCCGAGAGTGGTTCAATCAGGCCCCGGATTCGATCAGCGAGTTCGGGGTCTTCTCACTTTCTGGAGAACAAGAGATAACAAGGAAAGGTTATGACAATTGCGAGTAGACGTTCCATGATGGTGCTCTTTTCAGGAGCAGAGGATCACCTGAGTCATCGAGTCAGGATCGTGATGGCGGAGAAGGGGATCGCCCATGAGGTGGAGACGGTGGATCTCTCCGATCCCCAGGAGGATTTTATTGAGCTGAGCCCCTACCAGATGCTGCCAACACTGGCAGACCGGGATCTGACCCTGTTTGGTTCGCGTGTGATCATGGAGTATCTGGATGAGCGTTTTCCCCACCCGCCACTGATGCCGGTTGATCCGGTGGCGCGCGCCAAGGACCGCCTGATGATTGAGCGCATTGATCGGGACTGGTCGGTGCGGATGGAGGATATCGAGCTGGGGAGTGAGAAGGTGGCCAACCAGGCGAGGAAGGAGCTGACCGAGAGCCTGACCATGCTGGCTCCGCTGTTTGCACAGCAGCCCTACTTCATGAGTGATGAGTTCTCTCTGGTTGACTGTAGTCTGGCGCCGATTCTCTGGCGACTGAACTCCATGCAGATCTCCCTGCCTACCTCTGCCAAGCCGGTGCTGGAGTATGCGGAGCGGATGTTTGAGCGTGACTCTTTCCTCGACAGTCTGACTGAAGAGGAGCGCGAGCTCAATGAGTGAGCACTCCCCCTCCGGGGAGGGGATGAGCTCCAGTCGTCCCTACATGATCCGTGCGATTCACGCATGGATCAGTGATAATGGAATGACCCCCTATATTGTTGTTGACGCAACAGATCCGCTGGCAACCGTTCCAGAGCCCCACATTCACGAGGGCAGGATTGTCCTCAACAGCAGTTATGATGCGGTCTCCGGGCTGTCGATCGAGAATGACTGGATCAGTTTCAGCGCCCGATTTTCGGGTGTTTCGGAGCATATCTCCTTTCCGCCTGCTGCGGTTCGTGCCATCTATGCGCAGGAGAATGGACAGGGGATGATTTTTCCGGAAGAGCTGGAGGAGTCCCAGGAGCGGGATGAGGCCGGGGAGGATGATCTGGCCGAGGGGGATCAGACGCTATCCGGGCCGCCCCCGGGATCCGAATCGGCTCTCTCGAAAAAAGGGCGCCCTACGCTGAAGATTGTGAAATAGCCCGGAGATCTCCTGGCTCTCAGGGCTGCGGCCCCTTTCCCGGATTGAGTATCCCGTCGGGGTCAAACACCTGCTTGATCTCTCTCATTAATCGGCGCTCCACCTCCGGAATCTCCCAGCAGACGAACTCCTGCTTGACCAGCCCAACGCCATGTTCACCGGAGATCGATCCCCCCAGTTCAAGAACGTTTTGAAAGAGAGCGTCGAGACAGCGTCGGGCGCGATCCATCTCGGCGCGATCATCCGGATCGACCAGCAGGTTGGTATGGAGATTTCCGTTGCCGGCATGGCCAAAATTGACGATCTGGATCTGGTGCTCTCTTGAGAGCAGGTTGATGGTCTCAATCAGCTGAGGGATTCTGGAGACCGGTACAACGATATCCTCATTGATTTTCTTGGGGGCAATCTCGCGCAATCGGGGGGAGAGAATCTTTCGTGCCTGCCACAACTGCGCTGCCTCACTCTCATCCGCAGCTGTGCGCAGATCAAGCAGTCCGTTGTTGGTTGCGGCTGACTCGATGGCGGTGATGGAGTCGTCGATTGATGAGGGTGAGCCATCAACCTCAACCATCAGCATCGCCTCTGCATCGGTTGGAAATCCAGCGCCCAGTTGCGGACGGATCAGGCCAAGACTCTTCCCATCCATGAACTCCAGTGCACTGGGGGTTGCGGGCTGGGCCATGATTGCCGCTACCGCCTCGGCGGCACTGTTGATGTCACGATAGAGGGCGCGCATCATGGTCTGCTGCTGCTGTCTGGGGAGCAGTTTGAGGGTAGCCTCGGTGATGATGGCCAGTGTCCCTTCCGATCCGCTGATCAGCCGTGTCAGGTCATAGCCAACGGCCCATTTTGTGGTCTCGGTCCCGGTTCGAATCTCCTCTCCGGCGCCGGTGACAGCCCGAAGCCCCAGAACATTTTCACGCACGGTTCCATACTTGACTGCGCGTGGTCCCGCTGAGCCGCATGCGATATTCCCACCGACACTGCAGAAGGGGCTGCTGCTTGGATCAGGTGGCCAGAAGAATCCATGCCGGGCCGCCTCCTGTTGTACCTCCTGGTTGGTGACGCCGGGCTGGACAACCATCAGGCGGTTGTCAGGATCCACCCGCAGGACCTTCCTCATTCTCTCGGTCGAGAGGACAACTCCCTGTTGTACCGGCACAGCCGCCCCCGAGGTGCCGCTGCCCCTCCCCCGGGTGGTTATGGGGATGCCGTTCTCTCTGCAGAGGCGTGTGATCTCCAGGACCTGTTGGTGGCTCTCCGGGAGCAGTACAGCCTCTGGGGTTGTGGAGAGTCGGCTGTTGTCATAGCTGTAGCTCAGCAGGTCTGCGGGATCGGTGAGTAGACCACTCTCTCCAGCAATGGAGCGGAACTGGTCAGTGACGCCGCTGTCCATCTCAGCAGCAGGCTGGAGGGGTGAGGCGCATCAGTTTGGGTTCAGTCGGTATACTCGAAGAGCTTGACGATTTTCTGTACCCCGCTGATCCCCTGTGTGATGGCAACCGCCTTCTTCCCCTCCTCGCGGCTGACCAGACCCATCAGGTAGGTAGCCCCGTTCTCGGTGACCACCTTGATCTTGTGTGCCTTGAAATCCTCTGCTCCGAGCATTGCAGCCTTGATGCGCCCGGTGAGTGTGGTATCACTGGTGCGGGTCAGTATGGAGCTGGGTGCCGCTACGGTCACCATGTTGTGGACGCGCCGCACCTTGGGCTGTGCCATGACAATTTTTTCAATACGGCTTCTCAGCGCCTCGGTCGGGGCCTCACCGGTGATCAACACAATAAAGTTGAAGCTGGTGATGTTGATATGTGTCTTCTCCTCCAGCTCTCGATCCTTGTAGAGGGCATCAGAGACGTTGAGCTCGATCATCTGATCATCAATAAAGGTTCCAACGGTTCGTTGGTCTGTTGCAACCACAGCAGCCCCACCTCCTGCGGCCACGGTTGTCGATGTGGTGGAGCATCCCCCCAGCTGGAGCAGGAGTGGTATCAGAAGCAGGGTCAATAAGGTTCTTGGCAACATTCTCTTTTCCATGGTCATAACATCGATAGATCAAGGGAGTATATACAACTAGTTGTCTCCGGGCCAGAAGGCCTCCTGGATCCAGTCGAATTGATAGCTTCCATTGTTGAGCGTGACAGAGACTACATCAAAACGGATAGGGCTCTCGATATATTGGGGATGCCTCTGCAGGTAGTGGAGTGCGGTTCTGGAGAGGCGCTGCTGCTTCTTCCTGGTTACTGTCTCGGCACCACTACCGTGGCTGGAGTTGCTGCGCAGGCGAACCTCAACCAGAACCAGTGTTGTATCACCAGAGCTCATGATCAGATCAATCTCGCCACCTCGGCAGCGATAGTTGGAGGTGATAAAGGTCAGGCCATGCTGCTGCAGAAAGTTGCATACAGCCTGCTCGGCCTGCTGACCGACTCTGGAGGGATTGGATGGTTTCTGTTTCAATATGCGGGAAATGAGCAGAGGAAAATCGAACTTGTGACTGGCGTACTCTATATCGTAGCAACCCCGATAGGAAATCTGGGAGATTTTTCCATGCGTGGACAGCAGGTACTTGCAGAGGTCGATCTGATCCTTGCGGAGGATACACGCCATAGCCGCCGTCTGCTGGACCATTTCGGGATTGAGACCCCGCTGCGCTCGATGCATGAACATAATGAGGAGAGGCGGGTTGAGCCCCTTGTGCAACGGATGGTGCAGGGGGAGTCGATCGCCCAGATCAGCGATGCAGGCACACCCCTGGTCAGTGACCCCGGGTTTCTGCTGGCACGGGGGGCACGGGATGCGGGGGTCACTGTTACTGCAGTACCGGGTGCCAGCGCCCCGATTACCGCCCTGCTGCTCTCCGGCCTGCCGGTAAACCGTTTCAGTTTCGAGGGCTTTCTCCCCTCGCGCGCCACGGCAAGGGAGCAGTTTCTGCAGGCGCTTGTCTCCGAGATCCGAACCATGATCTTCTTTGAGTCCCCGCGCAGGGTGGTTGATGCTCTTCATTCGATGAGGAGGGTTTTTGGGGGGGAGCGAGTAGCCTCGGTTGCAAGAGAGCTGACCAAGCTCCATGAATCGGTCCATACGGCCCCACTGGACGGTCTGATTGAGTGGGTGGAGTCTGATACGGACCGGCAGCGTGGCGAATTTGTGTTGCTGGTTGAGGGGGCAGGGCGGCCGGAGAGAGGTCAAGAGCTGGAGGAGGGGTATCGTATTGTCAGAATCCTCGCCCGGGAGCTGCCACCACGAAAGGCCGCAGCACTTGCGGCAGAGATTACGGGAGTCAGGAAGAACCAGCTCTATCGCTCACTGGTCGAGTAGGTTATCCTTTTCACCGGAAGCCGGCCAGGCAATCGCTGTACCCGGTCTCGGGTATGGAGGAAAGTCCGGGCTCCACAGAGCAGAGCGCCAGGTAACGCCTGGAAGGTGAAAGTCTCTATAGATATAAGCCTATGGAAAGTGCAGCAGAAAATAGACCGCCTACGCACGAAGTTCGTGCCGGCAAGGGTGAAAAGGTGCGGTAAGAGCGCACCGCGCAACAGGTAACTGCTTGTGGCTTGGTAAACCCCGCTTGGAGCAAGACCAAATAGGAGAGCTCAAGAGCTGCTCGCTCTGCTCTCGGGTAGGTCGCATGAGGTGCGTGGTGACATGCATCCCAGATGAATGGTTGTCCTTGACAGAACCCGGCTTATCGGCCGGCTTCCACCCTTTTCCTGTCACCCCCCCCACCTTTCTCCCTCTATTCCCTCGGAGAATTCCTGGAATTATCGGTTCTTGTTAAACTGAAAAAACAGATAATAATCGCAATTATCTGAAAAGCAAGAATATGATTGTCTGATGATCCCCCTTTAACAGCTGTTATAACTTACTGTTGTGCGATGACTTTTTTCCATTATTAACTTGATACTGGTCAAAAGTGGCGTATAGTGGGGGCTTGTGGGTGATAGTGGTTTTTCATGACGACAACAGCAGAGAGGTGGCGTGATGTTTGAAGAGGTAGTCGATGCTTATGCAGATAATGCGATTATTCGTGTCATCGGTGTCGGGGGTGCTGGGGGCAACGCCCTGGAGCACATGGTTGAATCGGAGATTGCCGGAGTAGAATTTATCTGTGCAAATACGGATGCACAGGCGCTGGGAAGATCCTCCGCAGATACGGTACTTCAGATTGGGTCACAGACAACACGGGGGCGGGGTGCAGGGGCGCGCCCATCCATCGGCCGTGATTCGGCACTTGAGGATCGTGAGCGACTTCGGGAGTTGATTGACGGCACAGAGATGCTCTTCATTACTGCGGGCATGGGGGGAGGTACCGGCACCGGTGCAGCACCTGTTGTTGCAGAGATGGCCAGGGAGATGGGGGTGCTGACCGTTGCTGTGGTCACCAAGCCATTCTCTATGGAGGGACCCAAGCGCATGAATGTGGCAATGGAGGGGATCGAGGAGCTGAGCAAGCATGTCGACTCGATTATCACCATTCCCAACGAGAAGCTGATGAGTGTCTTTGGCAATGATATGACACTGATGGATGCATTCCGTGAGGCTGATGGTGTGCTGCGGGGGGCCGTACAGGGCATCGCCGAGTTGATTACCCGTGACGGCATGATCAATGTGGACTTTGCTGATGTGAAGACAGTGATGTCAGAGATGGGCATGGCAATGATGGGTACCGGCTCTGCAACTGGTGAGGAGAGGGCAGCCATTGCTGCTGATGCAGCACTGCACAGTCCGCTGCTTGAGGACGTGGATCTGCAGGGGGCACGAGGCATCCTGGTTAATGTTACCTCTGGATATGATCTGACCATGGGGCAGTTCAATGAGGTTGGTACTGCAGTACGTCAATATGCATCAGAGGATGCAACCATTGTCATTGGTGCAGGCTTTGATGCGGATATGAGTGATGAGATCCGTGTCACGGTGGTGGCAACCGGTCTGGGTGGGGTGGCCAGAGAGAGAAAGGAAACTCCAAAGCAGAAGCCGACACTGGTTGAGGCAAAACGGACAGGAACGGATGGCTATGTTGCCAGTGCCGGGGATATTGACTATCCCACTTACAAGCGTCAGGGTGGTGAATCATCCGGGTACTCTGCCGGGTCCGAATCGATCGCTGCAGTGGCCGATGAGGAGTATCTCGATATCCCCGCTTTCCTGCGGGCACAGGCAAACTGATTATCGGCTGTCTGGTGAACCATGTTTCGGGGAAACAAGAGCGTTAGTCTTGACAGCAAGGGGAGGATCTCCATTCCTGCCCATTACCGGGCGCGATTGCTGGAGAGTTCTGGCGGCAAGGTTGTGGTGGCCCCAAACTTCCGTTCCCCTTGTCTTGATCTCTACCCGCTCTCCGAGTGGGTGGGTGTAGAGGAGCAGATAGGGAAGCTGCCTGGAGGCCAGCAGGCAAAGCTGCGTCGCGTGGTCATTGGCCGCTCCCTGGAGTGTGAGATGGATGGGAACGGCAGGATTCTTCTGAGTCAGGAGCTGCGAGACCATGCAAATCTGAGCAAGACAACGGTTTTGGCTGGTGTCGGTTTCAAGATGGAGCTCTGGGATGAGGCTGCCTGGGGCAGGATCTCTCAACCGGAAGAGTTGAGTGAGGAAGATTTGAGCCAGCTTCAGGATGTCTACTTCTGATCAGGGGGATCAGGGCTCCCATTTTTCAGTCATGCTGGAAGAGGCCGTTGCAGGCCTCAATATCAAACAGGATGGTTTCTATGTGGATGCAACCTTCGGACGTGGGGGGCATGCGTCCGAAATAGTGAAACGACTCTCTCCGAAGGGTCAACTGTTGCTGATGGATCGTGACCCCTCTGCAATTGATGCGGCGCATGAGAGATTTTCTGGTGACCCCCGTGTCACGATTGTGCACGCCCCCTTCTCCGAACTTGCCAATACACTCAACAGGATGGGGAGAGCCGGAGCTGTGGATGGCCTGCTGCTGGACCTTGGGGTCTCCTCCCCGCAGCTGGACCGGCCTGAGCGTGGGTTCAGCTTCATGCATCAGGGGCCACTGGATATGCGCATGGACCCGAGCAGAGGGGTCAGTGCCGCAGAGTGGTTGCAAGAGAGCAGTCAGGAGGAGATTGCTCAGGTATTATGGGAGTTTGGGGATGAGCGTCACTCCAGAAAAATAGCCAGGGCCATTGTCCATGCGCGTGCAGTGGAGGAGATCACCACCACGCTGCAGCTGGCGGAGATTGTGCGTGGCGCCATTCCTGGCCACCAGAAGCGACATCCGGCGACCAGGACCTTCCAGGCGATTCGAATCTGCCTCAACCGTGAGCTTGATGAGCTGAAGGAGATTCTTGATCAACTGGTTGGGCTGCTGCGACCAGGTGGCAGGGTGGCCATTATCAGTTTTCATTCGCTGGAGGACCGAATGGTGAAGCGATTCTTCAGAAGAGGTGAGAGGGGAAAAGATGACCTGCCTCCGGAGCTTCCGGTCCGAGCGGTTGAACAGCATGGTCCACTGCGGGTCATTGGCAAGGCGCAATTCCCCTCCAGTAGGGAGGTAGAAATTAATCCACGCTCACGCAGTGCAGTGTTACGGATCGCGGAGCGAGTTTAGGGAGTTGGAGCAGAGGTATAGGGAAAAGATTGCATGAGCCGCTGGTATGAAGAGAACCCGATGGTGCGGGGTGCGCTGTTGCCGCTACTGGTCGTGTTGGCAGTAGGAAGTGCGATTGGTGTGGTCTATCTGCACCACCATGGAGTGCAGCTCTATATTGCCCTGCAGGGGCTGCAAAAGGGGTATGGGCGGGCCCTTGAGGAGCAGGGAAGACTTCGTCTTGAGGAGGCGACATGGGGGAATCTTGCAAGGATTGAGCATCGCGCAGCAGAGGAGCTGAACATGCACTATCCAGAGGCTGCCCAACGGATTGTGGTTCATTGACAGGTGGTCAGAGAGTGGCCGGAGTGAGAGAGATTGCAGCGGGAGATACAGTGATCAGGCGGATTCTGGTCGGTGGGTTGCTGTTGCTGGCCATGGCTGCTCTGGTCTGGAGGGCAGTTGTACTCCATCTGCTTCCGGAGGAGGTCAGTGCCAGGATCCCTCAGCGGGTCAAACAACATATTGGAGACATGTTGATCCCGGCACGGCGGGGCGAGATTGTTGATCGCAATGGTGCAGTATTGGCTTTGAGCACGCCGGTTGTAACCGTGGGATGCAACCCGCAACAGTTCCGGGCATCGGTACATCAGCGGACTGAGCTGGAGAAACTTCTGGGAGAGGAGAGCGGCTGGCTGGCCAGCAAGGTCGCACGCTATGCATCACGAAGATATATCCCGCTAAAGCACCAGGTGACTCCCTCTGTGCAGAAGAAGATTGCGGCATTGAGAATTGAGGGGGTCGAGTTTCGTCGCAGTACCCGGCGCTACTACCCGGAGGGAGAGGCAATGGCCTCCCTGTTGGGGTTTACCAACCAGATGGATGAGGGGCAGGAGGGGATAGAGCTGGCCTACAGCGAGTGGCTTGGTGGATCCCCCGAGAGGGTGAGTGTGGTCAGGGATGCATCCAGAAAGCCCATTGAGACCCTGGGATTGATTGAGCAGGGAGAGGAGGGGAAACTGCTTCGCCTGACGCTTGATCGGCGTCTGCAGTTTCTTGCCTACCGCTCTCTCTCCAGCGCAATCCGGGAGCATGATGCCGATTCCGGATCGGTGGTTGTGCTGGATTCGCAGCGTGGAGAGGTATTGGCAATGGCCAGCCTCCCCTCCTTTAACCCCAATGATTCAGCGCAGCGCAGGGGGGGTGCGCTGCGCAATCGCGCAGCAACAGATCTTCTGGAGCCTGGTTCCACCATGAAGCCGTTTACAGTAGCTGCAGCCCTGGAGAGCGGTGTGGTTACCACTGATTCGGTCATCGATACAGCGCCCGGCAGGTTCAGGATCGGGCGCAAGACCATCACCGAGTTCAGAAACCATAACTACAAGAAGATTGATCTCGCCACGCTGATCAGGAAGTCGAGCAATGTGGGTTCAGCCAAGGTCGCACTGATGATGAAGCCTCAACAGCTCTGGAAAATTCTGGATCTGGCGGGTGTGGGCGAATTGACCGGTAGTGGCTTTCCGGGAGAGGCAACGGGTGTGTTGCGTGACTATGCGAGATGGCATCGGGTTGAGCAGGCGACCCTCTCCTATGGGTATGGGCTCAACATGACCCCCCTGCAGTTGGCCAGGGCCTATTCGGCCATTGCGGAGGATGGGGTGATCGGTACCGTCACCCTGTTGCATCAACCGGATGATGATCGTGAGGTGCGTCGAGTCTTCTCTGCAGAGACGGCGCGCAAGGTTCGCTCCATGATGGAGGGTGTGACTGGGGAGGGGGGCACGGCGCAGAGGGCGAGAGTGAAGGGGTATCGTGTTGCGGGCAAAACCGGAACCGTGGACAAGATCGTGGGTGGAAGATATGCCGACCGGGAGGGCAAACCCTTTGGTCACACAGCACTGTTTGCCGGGATGGCGCCAGCCAGTGACCCAAGAATCGTTGTTGTGGTAGTGGTGGATGACCCAAAGGAGGGTGGTTATACGGGTGGGGCCGTATCGGCTCCGGTATTTTCAGAGGTGATGGGTGGCGTACTGCGTATCATGGGAATTCCTCCAGACGGGCAGCCAGTGAACAGGGCTCCTGGCAAGCTCTTGTAGCCATGGCCAGAGAGAGATCAAGATGGAGGTTGGGTGAGCTGCTGGAGGGGCTGGCAGTGGTGCCACACACCCTTGCCGCTATCGAGATTGGGGGGCTCTCCACGGACAGTCGCACACTCTCTCCCGGGGATCTCTTTATTGCGCTCTCCGGAACTACGCTGAATGGTGCCAATTTTGTCAACCAGGCGATGGAGAGGGGGGCAGGTGCCATTCTCTGGGAGACCGGCTCCATCTCCTCTCCTGTTGGGATTCAGGTAGAGGATCTGGGGCCGAAGGTGGGGCAGATTGCGAGCCGCTTCTATGGAAATCCGTCAGCCCATTTGAGGATTGCAGCAGTTACGGGAACGGATGGGAAGAGTTCGGTGACCCACTTTATTGCCAGGGCAATGGAGAAGATTGAGGGTGGGGCCGGGGTTGTTGGAACGCTCGGCAACCATCTGCTTGGGAGAGAGGAAGAGGAGGAGGTGGCTGGCCATACGACACCGCCACCCATAGCATTGCAGGGGATTCTCCATCGAATGGTGCAGCAGGGAGGGAGAAGTGTGGCCATGGAGGCCTCTTCCCACGGTATCGAACAGTCCAGACTCACCGGATGCGCACTCAATACCGCGCTGTTGACGCAACTGGGGCGGGACCATCTGGACTACCATGGCTCCATTGAGAACTACCGTGCTGCAAAAAGGGCACTGTTCTACACTCCCGGGCTGGAGTCGATGGTACTCAACCTGGATGACTCCCTGGGAAGAGAGATCAGCAGAGAACCCCCTGAGGGGATGGGGAGGGTTATTGGCTATACGCTTGATAACCGGGCGGCGTTGTCATCAGGGCCCTCTGCCGTGATTCATGGGCAGGTTGTTGAGCAGAATCGGGATGGGATGGAGCTGCTGGTAGAGTATTCCGGCTCCAGTATGGTGCTGAAGAGCCCGCTCTATGGACGTTTCAATGCCAGCAACCTGTTGGCAACACTGGGGTTGTTGATCTGCTGGGAGGTCCCCTTTCCCGGGGCGGTGAAGGCAGTGGAGACGGTGAGAGCGGTTCCCGGAAGAATGGAGTCCTTCAGATCGGAAGATGGTGCAACCGCAACCCTGATTGTGGATTATGCCCATACCCCGGGTGCGCTTGGCGCTGCGCTAAGGGCAACGCGGGAACATCTGGGTGGCTCGAAAGAGGGCGGGAGGCTGTGGATCCTGTTTGGCTGTGGTGGGGAACGGGATCGTGGCAAGAGGGCGGAGATGGGTGCGGTTGCTGAACATCATGCAGACCATCTGGTTCTGACCAATGACAATCCCCGGGGCGAGGATCCCGATCAGATCATTGAGGAGATTCTGCAGGGAATCGAAAGACCCGAACGGGTCGAGACCATTCCGGATCGGGAGGCGGCGATTCGCCACTGTTTTATCGGGGCGCAGCCAGAGGATACGGTGCTGATTGCAGGCAAGGGGCATGAGCAGTGGCAGTGGATTGGGGGGGATAAGATTCCATTCAGTGATCGTGACCTGGCAGCCCAACTGGTCGCAGGTGGTGGCAGTGGGGGGTAGGATCACAATCAGGACCCTTGCCGATGTCGCTCGACTGTTGGGTGGTGCACTGGACGGGGAGGATGCCCCTTTTCATGGTGTCAGCACCGATAGCCGGACCATCAAGAAGGGGGAGCTGTTTGTCGCCCTGCAGGGGCCCAACTTTGATGGAGGGGAGTATCTGGAGATGGCCCGCCAACGGGGTGCCGTGGGGGCGATTGTGCAGCAGAGACAAAGCGGTTTGCTCTCTCAGATCGTGGTGGAGGATACGCTGGCAGCACTGGGCACCCTTGCAGCTGCCTGGAGAGCCCAGTTTGAGTTGCCGGTTGCGGCCATCACCGGCAGCAATGGAAAGACCACCGTCAAGGAGATGGCCGCCTCCATTCTTCGTCAGCTGGGGCCGGGAACCGTAACCAGGGGCAATCTGAACAATGAGATTGGGGTCCCACTGACACTGCTGCGCCTCTCCCCGGAGGATCGGTGGGCGGTAATCGAGATGGGGGCAAGCGCAGAGGGGGAGATCGCAAAACTGTCGGAGATTGCACAGCCAACAGTCTCGCTGGTCAACAATATCGGCTCTGCCCATCTGGGGGGGTTTGGATCAGTGGAGAAGATCGCCTCTGCCAAGGGGGAGATCTACGCAGGGCTGCGCGCAGATGGTGTGGCACTGATTAATCACGACCTTCCACAGGCCCTGGAGTGGATGGAGCGGTCATCTGGAGAGCGGGTCGAGACCTACGGCTGCAGTGGCACCCCCACACTGCTGCATGCAGATATCCGGGGGCAACACCCCCTCAAACTCACTTATCGCGGGGACTCAATAGAGGTAGAATTACCTCTTCCAGGAGAGCACAATCGATTGAATGCCATGGCGGCAGCGGCACTCTCAATCCAGACTGGTGCCACACTGCAGCAGGTCAGGCGGGGGCTGGAGTCCATACAGGCGGTTCCAGGTCGACTGGAGAGAAAGGCTGGAAGGGGTGGCTCCACCATTATTGATGATACCTACAATGCCAGTCCGGAATCGATGCAGAGGGCGATAGAGGTGCTCTCCGCGCACAGTGGGAGGAAGGTCCTGGTTCTGGGAGATATGGGAGAGCTGGGGCGTGATGGCCCTGGACTTCATCGTCAGGTTGGCCTGGATGCACGATCAGCCGGAATTGATCGGCTCTATGCACTGGGTAACCGGGCTGCAGGATATGTCGCCGCGTTTGGTGAGGCCGGGCTCCACTTCAGTGAGATCGCCCCGCTGCTTGAGGCACTGGAGAGTGAACTTGAAGAGGATAGCGTTATCCTGGTCAAGGGCTCCCGCTTCATGAAGATGGAACGAATAGTTGAGAAAATCAGAGAGGAAAGAAGATCATGATGCTCTATCTCAGCCACTACCTGGCAGACCTCTATAGCCCGTTTTCAGTCTTTCAGTACCTGACACTGCGTGCGATTCTCGGTGCCCTGACGGCGCTGCTGATCTCCTTTCTGGTGGGCCCCCTGATGATTCGCAAGCTGACACAGTACAAGGTGGGGCAGGCGGTCCGGGAGGATGGTCCCCAGACCCATCTGCCCAAGGCGGGCACTCCAACCATGGGGGGGGCACTGATTCTGGTTGCAATTGTGCTCTCGACACTACTATGGGGTGATCTCTCGAACCGCTACCTCTGGGTGGTACTGCTGGTAACCCTTGGTTTTGGTGTAGTGGGGTGGATTGATGACTACAGGAAGGTGGTGCAACAGGATCCAAAGGGGCTCTCTGCGGGCTCCAAGTTCCTTGGGCAGTCACTGGTCGCTGCTGTTGCAGCAGGCTGGATCTACGCTACGGCCACCCTGCCGGCAGAGACCCAGCTCTATCTCCCCTTCTTCAAGGATGTCATGCTGAACCTTGGCATCCTCTATCTGCCACTAACCTATCTGGTGGTTGTGGGCTCCAGCAATGCGGTCAATCTGACGGATGGTCTTGACGGACTGGCGATCATGCCGGCTGTTCTGGTGGGGGGTGCCCTCGGAGTCTTTGCCTATCTTAGTGGCCATGCGGAATTTGCGAGATATCTTGCCATCCCCTCCCTGCCGGAGGCGGGTGAGCTGGTGGTCTTCTGTGGTGCGCTGGTTGGGGCAGGGCTCGGTTTTCTCTGGTTCAATGCATACCCGGCGATGGTTTTCATGGGAGACGTGGGGGCGCTTGCACTGGGGGCTGCACTTGGCATGGTTGCGGTTCTGGTGCGCCAGGAACTGGTACTGCTTATCATGGGAGGGGTCTTTGTGCTGGAGACACTCTCGGTCATGATTCAGGTCGTCTCCTTCCGATTGACCGGGAAACGGGTCTTCAGGATGGCACCGATCCACCACCATTTCGAGCTCAAGGGGTGGCCGGAGCCGAGAGTCATTGTCCGATTCTGGATCATCACCTTTATTCTCGTTCTGGTTGGGCTTGCAACGCTCAAGATCCGGTAGAGGATGATGGCGGCAACCGCAGCACAATGGCGCCAGGGAGAGGAGAATCTGGGGCTGGGGCGGTCGACACTGGTTGTCGGCCTGGGGAAGAGCGGTCAGTCGGTGTTGCGCTTTCTCTCCAGACATGGAGCCCCTCTGCAGGCCGCCGATACCCGGCAGGATCCACCCGCCCTCTCCCGATTGCAACAGCAGTACCCTGGGCTGGAGATCTCTCTGGGGCCACTGAGGGCAACACTGCTGGAGTCGGTGGAGCGCATTGTACTCAGCCCCGGGATATCAAGATGGGACCCCGCCATTCAGCAGGCAGTTGCTGCCGGTGTAGAGGTGGTTGGCGATGTTGAGCTCTTTGCCAGGGTAGCTACAGCACCTGTAGTGGCGATTACCGGATCCAACGGGAAGAGCACGGTCACCACGCTGGTGGCAGAGATGGCAACAAAAGGGGGGATGGAGGTACGTGCCGGTGGAAACCTTGGAACTCCCGTTCTGGATCTTCTGGGAGAGGGGGAGCCGGATCTCTATGTGGTGGAGCTCTCCAGCTTTCAGCTGGAGACCACAAAATCGCTTGCCCCGGAGGCGGCAGTTGTACTCAATGTGAGCCCGGACCATATGGATCGCTACGCCACTCTGGACCACTACGCAGAGGTCAAGGGTTTGGTCTACAGCCGAGCTGCCCACCGGATCTATGACCATGGTGATGGATGGTCCTCCCGACTTGCGATGGGCGATGGTGATGTCGGTTCACTTCACCCCTACGGACTCGGGCGCCCGGTCAACAGGAGTGCCTATGGGATCTGTAGAGGAGATTCAGTGGTAGGGGGGGGGTGGATCTGTCGTGGGGATGAGTTGTTGACGCCCCTGGAGGGGGTGAGAATCAGGGGGCGGCACAACCACTCCAATGCACTGGCCGCACTGGCGCTGGGTGAGGCGGTCGGGATTCCGGTCGCAGCGATGGTTGAGACCCTGCAGGAGTTTGGCGGTCTGCCTCACCGGACAGAGTGGGTTGCTGAGTGGCATGGGGTACAGTGGGTCAATGACTCCAAGGGGACCAATGTGGGTGCAACCGAGGCCGCTATTCTGGGGCTCCAGCCCGAAGCCGGAGGGGATGGAGAGAAAATTGTCCTGGTTGCCGGGGGGGAGGGGAAGGGGGCAGATTTCTCACCCCTGCGTCCTCTGGCAGGGGAGCTGCTGCGGGCGGTGGTCCTGATGGGCGAGGATGCCCACCTGATTGCGGATTCACTGGGGGCTACGGTGCCGATCACCCTGGTTGACCATATGGAGGGTGCCGTGCGTGCTGCAGCGGAGTTGGCCGAGAGTGGTGATACCGTGCTTCTCTCTCCGGCCTGTGCCAGTTTCGACATGTTTTCCGGATTTGAGGCGCGGGGCGATGCCTTCAGGCGGGCAGTCGAAGATCTGGTAGAGGGGCGGCTGTGAGCACTCTGTTTCAGGGGTGGTTGACCTGGGGGGGGAGCAGTCAACCCGCAAGACCTCAGGCGGCGGGTAGCCGCAGTATCAGCCGTAGTGTTGCCGAGTCCGGGCTGTTGCCTGTTGCGCTGCTGCTTCTGCTGTTTGGTCTGATAATGGTTGCCTCTGCCTCAATGCCGATCGCGGAGAAACGGTTTGGTGACCCCTTCTACTATCTGATGCGTCAGTCCGGGTTTGCACTGCTGGGGCTGCTGGTTGGGGTGATTGTGCTGCAGATCCCGCTTCAGTTCTGGGAGCGGGTGGCACCGGCGCTGCTGCTGGTGAGTGCGTTGATGCTGATTCTGGTATTGCTGGTTGGGGTCAAGGTCAATGGTGCCTCACGCTGGATCGCTGTGGGACCGGTTCGTCTGCAGCCCTCCGAATTCACCAAGCTGGCAGCCTTTCTCTACCTCTCCGGATATCTGGTTCGGCACCGGGAGAAGGTCTCTCGTGACCTGTTCGCTGTTCTGCGTCCGATTGCGCTGCTGGCAGGGGTGGGGGTGTTGATCCTGGTTGAGCCGGATCTCGGTGCCGCGGTTGTGATGATGTCGGTTGTGTTGATGATGATGCTGCTGGGGGGGGTGCGGTTCTCGCAGTTCATGCTGTTTCTTCTCTGTGGCGGGGTGTTTCTTCTGCTTGCCATCTGGATGGAGCCCTATCGAATGGAGCGAATCTTCACCTTTCTGCAGGAGGACCCCTTTCTGGTGGATCCAAAGGGGAGAAACTACCAGATCACACAGGCCCTGATCGCCTATGGTCGGGGGGGGTGGCAGGGGCTGGGCCTTGGAGAGGGGCTGCAGAAGCTGTTCTATCTTCCGGAGGCACACACCGATTTTATTCTTGCGATTATTGCAGAGGAGCTGGGGCTGGCTGGAACGCTCTCCGTGATTGCACTCTTCTCCCTGCTGGTCTGGAAGGCCTTCCGGCTCGGTGCAAGGGCAAGCGAGCACCGCCAGCTCTTCTCCTGCTATCTGGCATATGGTCTTGGGAGCTGGATTGGGTTGCAGGCCCTGATCAATCTGGCAGTCAACATGAATCTGCTGCCGACCAAGGGGCTGACACTTCCGTTGATGAGCTATGGAGGGAGTAGCCTGCTGGCAATGAGTATGGCGATCGCACTGTTGATGCGAATAGAGTATGAACTCTCACCGCTGATTCACCGCAAGTCAGTCAAAAACCGGGGCAAGAGGAGGCGGTGACCATGGCCAGACGTCTCATGATCATGGCTGGTGGAACCGGGGGGCATATCTATCCGGCGCTGGCGGTTGCAGCGCAGTGGGAGAGTGGTGGTGGAGAGGTTGTCTGGCTGGGGACACGGGGTGGCCTCGAGTCCAGACTGGTTCCAGAGGCGGGGATCCCGGTGGAGTGGATCCAGATTGGTGGCCTGCGGGGAAAGGGAGTTGCCAGCCTGTTGGCTGCCCCCTTTCGCCTGGTTCGTGCGCTGTTGCAGTCACTGCGTGCCGTCAGGCGACAGCGGCCGGATGTGGTGTTGGGGATGGGGGGGTTTGTCGCCGGACCTGGGGGAGTGGCAGCCTGGATGCTGAGGGTACCACTGGTGATTCATGAGCAGAATGCGATTGCAGGGGTTACCAATCGTCTGTTGTCACGTTTGGCTGCCCAGGTGCTGGAGGCCTTTCCGGGAACCTTCCCGGAAAGTGGTAAGGTTGTCTCTACAGGAAATCCGGTGCGTGGTGTACTCACCAAAGTGGCCCCTGCAGCCCCCCACCAGCCACTGCGGCTTCTGGTGCTGGGGGGAAGTCTTGGTGCGCAGCGGTTAAACCAACTGGTACCGGAGATGGCTGCAGCACTACAGCCGGATGAGGAGCTGGAGATACTCCATCAGAGCGGAGACAAAAATCTGGAGGAGGCCCGAGGTGGCTATCTTCGACACGGTCTCCTGGTTGGGGATGGAGGAGGGATCCGTGTAGTCCCCTATATCGAGAACATGGAGGAGGCATATCAGTGGTCAGATCTGGTATTGTGTCGTGCAGGAGCGATGACGGTTTCGGAGCTGGCGGCGACAGGGCGTCCGGCGATACTGGTCCCTTTCCCCTATGCAGTGGATGACCACCAGACAGCAAATGGTCGGTTCCTGGAGAGCAGGGGTGCAGCACTGCTTGTCCAGCAGAGAGAGATTGATGGTGACAGGTTACTGAGGATGGTTCGTGAGTTTATCAACAACCCGCAGAGGATTTCAGAGATGGGAGAGCGGGCAGCAGAGGTGTCGCGCCCGGATGCGGCATCCCGGGTGGTCTCGATTTGTCAGGAGCTCTGTTGATGGTGTTCTCTGACAGAGAGGAGCTCAAGATGGATGGCTGGGGCGTATCCGGGGAGCAGGGGATAACCGAGGCGATGCACCAGATTCGCAGGATCCATATGGTGGGGATTGGTGGTTCCGGCATGAATGGCATTGCCCGGTTGCTGCTCAACCTTGGGTTTGAGCTCTCCGGTTCGGATCAGGTTGATTCTGCAACCGTTCAGAATCTCAGAGACAGGGGGGCGGAGATCCATATCGGTCACCATCAGGCCCATGTTGCGGGGGCGGATGTGGTGGTGATATCCAGTGCGATCCACGATGACAATCCCGAGGTGGTTGCTGCACGCCAGGCGGCACTTCCCCTGATTCCGCGCGCGGAGATGCTGGCAGAACTGATGCGCTTCCGGTATGGGATCGCAGTTGCTGGTACCCATGGGAAGACCACGACAACCAGTTTGATTGCCACGCTGCTTGAGGAGGCGAAGCTTGAGCCGACCTATGTGATTGGAGGTCGGATCAATCGCGAGCCGAAATCGGGGGGTGGTGATGAGGGCGGGGCGCAACTTGGCAAGGGGCGCTATCTGGTGGCCGAGGCGGATGAGAGTGATGCATCCTTTCTCCACCTGCAGCCAATGATTGCCGTGGTGACCAATATCGATGAGGACCATATGTCAACCTACGGTGGTGATCGAAACCGGCTGGATCGCACCTTTGCGGAGTTTACCCACCAGGTCCCCTTCTATGGGAGGGTTGTGCTCTCTGTTGATGACCCTGGCATCAAGCGGATTATCGATACGCTCTCCCGACCACTGATTACCTACGGTTTTTCTGGTGATGCGCAATTTGTTGCCGAGCAGGTCAGGATCTCCCCGGGAGAGAGCAGTTTCCTGCTGCGACGTCCTGCAGCCCCACCGCTGTCGATTACCCTGAATCTTCCCGGGCGGCACAATGTTCTCAATGCGCTGGCAGCGATTGCCGTTGCAACCCATCTCGGGGTCGAGGATGAGGTGATTGTTCGTGCGCTGGGCCGGTTTCGGGGGATCGCAAGGCGCTTCCAGAGCCATGGACGGTGTCTCTTCCCGAAGGGGAGAGTGCGGTTGATTGATGACTACGGTCACCACCCCCGCGAGGTGGCGGCAACCCTGGAGACCATTCGGGAGAGTTGGCCAGGAGCGCGGCTGGTTCTGGTCTTTCAGCCCCACCGCTACACAAGGACCCGGGACCTCTATGAGGATTTTGTTGAGGTACTCTCCGGAGTAGATCTGCTTCTGTTGATGGAGATCCACTCTGCGGGTGAGGAGCCTATCCCGGGGGTGGATGGGCGCAGCCTGATTCGCAGTATCAGGGCCAGGGGTGAGGTGGAGCCGGTTCTATTGAGGGATGTGTCCGAGTTGAATGCCCTGTTACCCAATATGGTGGAGGAGGGAGATGTGGTGCTGATTTCAGGTGCCGGCAGCATCGGGGTTGCCGCACAGCAGCTGGCCGAACAGTGGGGAGAGGCATAGTGCCAGCCCGCACTGCACGCCTCTCTCGCCGGCTGTTGACGGATGAGCGACTCTCCGATTATACAACCTGGGGTATTGGCGGGGTTGCAGACCAGATCTATCTGCCGCTCGACATTGAGGATCTGGCCGGGTTTATAAGAACCCTGCCACCGGAGCAGCCCATACTCTGGATTGGGAGGGGGAGCAATCTGCTGGTCAGGGATGGCGGTTTTCGTGGGACGGTGATTGCCCTGGTTGAGGGTCTGGAGCATGTCAGGGAGTTGCCGGATGGGCTGATCTCGGCCGAGGCGGGGACCTCGCTCGCTCGCCTCTCCCGCTTCTCCAGCCGGTTGGGATGGAGGGAGCTGGACTTTCTGGTCGGAATTCCTGGGTCCGTTGGGGGGGCACTTGCAATGAATGCTGGCGCCTTCGGTGGCGAGATATGGGAGTGGGTGGACAGTGTTGAGGTTATGAACCGCAAGGGGGTGAGGCTACAGCGTTCGGTGGATGAGTACCGGATCGGCTATCGCTCGGTTGAGTTGATCGAGTCCGGTGGCGATGAGGAGTGGTTTGTCTCTGCAACCTTCCGCAGGGGAGGGCGCTCATCCAGGGATCGAAGGGAGGACGGTATTGGTGCTGGGGAGAGTTCACTCCCTGCCCAGCTGAAAAAAAGGAATGAGTGTCAGCCGATGGGGTTGCCCAGTTGCGGCTCGGTATTTCGCAATCCGCAGGGGGATTTTGCCGGGCGCCTGATAGAGCAGTCCGGGCTCAAGGGGTACTGTATTGGTGGTGCCTGTGTCTCTGAGCAGCATGCCAACTTTATTGTCCACCGGGGGGGTGCAACAGCTGAGGAGATTGAGCAGCTGATACACCATATAGAGAGAGTGGTTGCAGAGAGAGATGGAGTACAACTGCAGAGAGAGGTACGAATCGTGGGTGAGCCGATAGAGGCAGGCAGGTCATCATGAGCAGAGTGGCGGTATTGATGGGGGGTGACTCCTCCGAGCGGGCAGTTTCACTCAAGAGTGGTGAGGCGGTACTGCAGGGGCTGCTTGCTGCGGGTGTGGATGCGACCCCATTTGACCCCTCCGAGGAGTCAATAGCCACCCTGCAGCAATTTGACCAGGCCTTTATTGTGCTGCATGGACGTGGTGGGGAGGATGGTGTCATCCAGGGTGCACTGGAGGTGCTGGGAATCCCCTATACGGGTTCCGGGGTGCTGGCCTCGGCACTGGCGATGGACAAGTTGAGGAGCAAGCAGCTCTGGCTTGGGATTGGCCTGCCAACCCCCCCCTTTCAGACCCTGGATGCGGGGACCGGGTTCTCCAGCGTGGTTGAGAGGCTGGAGTCGCCACTGATGATCAAGCCGGTCAGCGAGGGGTCCAGCATCGGTATGGCCCGAGTTGAGACCGAGGAGCAGTACCAGAAGGCCCTTGGGGAGGCGGGGCAGTATGGGGGAGAGGTGATTGCCGAACAGTGGATTGAGGGCAGGGAGTACACAGTGGCCATTCTGGGTGGGGAGCCGCTGCCGGTTATTCGCCTGCAGACACCGCATGGGTTTTATGACTATGATGCAAAGTACCTTGCGGAGGATACCCTGTATCAGTGCCCCTGTGGTCTCGGTGAGTCGGATGAGCGGCGGCTGCAGAGGCTTGCATTGAGGGCATTTGACTCTCTGGGGTGCAGGGGATGGGGGCGAGTTGATATCATGGTGGACCGGAGCGGGGATCCATGGCTGCTGGAGGTGAATACGGTACCGGGAATGACAGACCACAGCCTGGTGCCGATGGCGGCAAGGGAGGCGGGGATCCCCTTTGAGCAGTTGGTTGCCCGAATCCTGAAGTCCATATGAGGTCAGGTTGCTGAATGGTTGCAAAGGGGGGGGAGAAGAGGAATCGGCTGGCACGGCAGCAGGAGAGTAGAGGCCTCCACTTTCGGCCGCTGCGCAATCTGTTGGTGCTCTCTGTTCTGGCAGGGGCGACCGGTTTCGCTCTCTACGAGGGGTGGCTTGCTGGTGCTTCCGCTTCTGGAGCCCCCCCCGTTTCTGATCACTCTGTGGCAGAGGTGAGACGGGTATTGCTCCATGGTGAGGTCAGGCATGTGGATTCCGGTGTGGTCGTGCGTCTGGTGAGAGAGGCTGCAACAGAGGGGCTGCTGGCGCTGGATCTGACTCAGCTGCGCAACAGACTGGAGGCACTGCCCTGGGTCTATCGGGCAAGGGTGCGAAAACAGTGGCCTGAGAGTGTGGAGGTCTGGCTGCAGGAGCAACGGGCAATGGTTGCCTGGGGTGAGGAGGGATACCTCAACCGTGATGGTAATTTTTTTGGCGCTGATGGTATTCAGCCTGCGGATCTTGAGCTTCCAGTCATCTCTTCCAGAGAGGGAGAGACAGAAGCGGTCTATCGGAAATTTTCCCGCCTCTCCATGATTCTGGGGGATGATGTTGAAAATGGTACGGCGGGGCAGATCAGGCGCATGGTGGTGGATCAGCGTGGTGCAGTTACCCTCACCCTTGGGGATGGGGTTGAGCTGAACCTTGGAAGAAGGTTCATCGAGGAGAGATTGAGGCGATGGAGGGCGCAATCCCCGGGTATAATGGGGCAGCTGAAGGGGAGGGTGCGCAAGGTGGATCTGCGTTATGGGCAGGGGGCAGCAATTGATCTGGCTCCCTGATCCCGGTTGCTGGAGAAGTGGATTGGGCAACATCAGAAAGAGAGATAACGGATAAGGGCGATGGGGAAAAAAGAGCGTGAACTGATCGTTGGCCTTGATATAGGCACCACAAAAATTGCTGCCATTGTGGGGGCGCTACTGCCTGGTGGTGAACTGGAGATCCTCGGAATAGGGACCCATCCATCGAAGGGGCTGAAAAAGGGGGTGGTTGTCAATATCGAGTCCACCGTAAAGTCCATCCAGCGGGCGGTCGAGGAGGCCGAGATCATGGCCGAGTGCGAGATTGGATCGGTCTCGGCCGGAATTGCAGGAAGCCATATCCAGGGGATGAACTCTCATGGCATTGTCGCCATCCGTACCCGGGAGGTGACGGCCATTGATGTGGACCGCGTGGTGGATGCAGCCAAGGCCATAGCCATCCCGGCGGACCAGAAGATTCTCCATGTCCTGCCGCAGGAGTTCATTATCGACAATCAGGAGGGGATCCATGAGCCCTTGGGGATGTCGGGTGTGCGCCTTGAGGCCAAGGTCCATATCGTAACCGGATCCATCAGTGCCGCCCAGAATATCGTGAAGTGCATCCGGCTCTGTGGGCTGGAGGCCGAGGATGTGGTGCTTGAGCAGCTGGCCTCGAGTTATGCGGTACTGAGCGAGGATGAGAAGGAGCTGGGGGTCTGCATGATCGATATTGGGGGAGGGACAACCGATATCGCGGTCTTTACTGATGGGTCCATCCGCCATACCGCAGTGATTCCCGTTGCCGGAGATCAGGTAACCAATGATATTGCAGTTTTTCTGCGTACCCCGACCCACCATGCCGAGGAGATCAAGGTGAACTATGCCTGTGCCATCTCGGAGATGGTGGATCCGGAAGAGGAGATTGCGGTTCCCAGTATTGGCGACCGCCCGGAGCGCCGGCTGGCGCGGCAGGGGCTTGCGGAGGTGGTGGGGCCACGCTACGAGGAGCTCTTTACCCTGGTTCAGGCGGAGTTGCGACGCACCGGCTTTGAGGAGCTGATCAATGCGGGCATCGTATTGACCGGCGGGAGCTCCAGGATGGAGGGGGCTGTTGAACTGGCTGAGGAGATCTTCCACAAGCCGGTACGTCTTGGGGTGCCGGAAAACATCGATGGTCTGATCGATGTTGTGCGCTCCCCGGTCCATGCGACCGGAGTTGGGTTGTTGATCCATGGGGTGCGACGCCGGCAGCAGAATGGAGGGGTGCTGGATGGAGGGGTGGCGAACCTGTGGGAGCGGATGAGGCGCTGGTTCTCAAAAAATCTTTAGGGGATTACTGTTCAGGCCATCGGCCTCCCGAACAGAGGGGGAGGTTTTCCACAAAAACTGCTTGATTTTCTGTGTGATTCTCCCCTAGAATCAAGTTCTGTCAAAAAAATGTGTTTTTTATGCGCTTGTATTCAAGAGAATTCTTGCGTATAATGCGGATCCGTTAACAAGAATTAGAATAACAGACTCTACTATTCCAATGACGCGTCAAAGAACACTCAAGAGTCAGGTGCACTCTACGGGGATTGGGCTCCACTCAGGGGAGAAGGTCCATCTGACACTCCGTCCTGCGCCCGAGAACACCGGCATTGTCTTCCGTCGTATGGATCTTAGCGGGTCTCCGCATGTTTCCGCCTGCCCCGCATGTGTTGGCGATACAAGGCTTTCAACGACGTTAAGCAAAGATGGCGCCACAATCTCCACAGTTGAGCACCTGATGTCAGCATTTGCCGGCCTGGGGGTGGACAATGCCTATGTTGATCTGGATGCGCCTGAGATTCCGATCATGGATGGAAGTGCCAGTACATTTGTCTTTATGTTGAAGAGTGCTGGTCTGGTCGAGCAGGATGCGGTCAAGCGATATATCCGGATCAAGGAGCGTGTAGAGGTTCGGGATGGGGACAAGTGGGCCCGTCTCGATCCATATGATGGGTTCCGCCTCTCCTTCGGGATTGACTTCGAGCATCCCGCATTCAGTGCAGATCTGCAGAACCATGAGATAGAGTTCTCCTCTCTCCGTTTTGAGAAGGAGATCAGTCGAGCACGTACTTTCGGCTTTATCCGGGATGTGGAGGCGCTGCGCATGCAGGGGTTGGCACTGGGCGCCAGCCTCGAGAATGCGGTAGGCCTGGACGAGTTCCGTGTCCTTAATGAGGATGGGCTCCGCTTCAAGGATGAGTTTGTGCGCCACAAGATTCTGGATGCCGTCGGTGATCTCTATCTGCTGGGGAGCCCTGTACTGGGTGCCTACCATGGCTACAAGTCGGGCCATGATCTCAATAACAGGCTGACCAGAAAGATCCTCGCTGTAGAAGAGGCCTGGGAGTACGTCACCTTTGAGGATGATGTGGTCACCCCGATCTCTTTTGTACCACTGACAGCCTCCTAGGGCTACCTTTCTCACTCTCCTTCTATTGCCTGTGTAAAGGGTAGGGAAGTGGCTGTTTCAGCGCTTTTTGGTTGGAGTTCAACCAAGCATCCGATATGATCTCCCCTTTCGTAACCATTCCGTGGTAGCCCCCCATTTGGGAGGATTCTGCGGATTGCAGATAGAACAGTCACAGCACCATCATGATCAAAAAAGTATTTCACAAGGTATTCGGAAGCCGCAATGATCGCATGATCCGCAGGATGCGGAAGACGGTTGAGCAGATCAATGGGCTGGAGGAGCAGTTCCGTGCCCTGAGTGATGAGGCGTTGAGGGGCAAGACCGCAGAGTTCCGCTCCCGTCTCGAAGAGGGCGCCTCACTGGATGATCTCCTTCCCGAGGCCTTTGCCACCGTTCGTGAGGCCGCACAGCGAGTCTTCCAGATGCGCCATTACGATGTGCAGCTGATCGGGGGGATGGTGCTCCATCAGGGGAAGATTGCCGAGATGCGTACCGGTGAGGGAAAGACCCTGATGGCGACACTGGCGGTCTACCTCAATGCGCTCTCCGGTGAGGGGGTCCACGTGGTCACCGTCAATGACTATCTGGCGAGCCGTGATGCGGCCTGGATGGGGCAGCTCTACAACTTTCTCGGAATGAGTGTTGGGGTAGTGATCCCGGCGCTGGAGCATGAGCAGCGCCAGCAGGCCTATGCCGCAGACATTACCTATGGCACCAACAATGAGTTTGGTTTCGACTATCTGCGTGACAACATGTCCTTTTCCGCCCCTGAGCGGGTACAGCGTGGACGCAATTTTGCAGTGGTCGATGAGGTCGACTCCATCCTGATCGACGAGGCTCGTACCCCACTGATCATCTCGGGGCCAACCGATGACAACTCTGAGCTCTATCGCTCAATGAACGGACTTCCGGGAGCGCTGACACGCCACCATGAGGAGGGCGAGGTCGAGGGCGACTATACCGTTGACGAGAAGCAGCGCCAGGTTCTGTTGACCGAGATCGGTCATGAGCGGGTAGAGGAGCTGCTGCTGGAATTGGGGCTGCTGGAAGAGGGTGAGAGCCTCTATGATCCACAGAATATCACCCTCGTTCACCACCTCTACGCGGCACTGCGTGCCCATGTCCTCTACGAGAAGAATGTCCACTACATTGTCAAGGAGGGGCAGGTGGTGATTGTGGATGAGTTCACCGGCAGAACCATGACAGGGCGCCGCTGGGGTGAGGGGTTGCACCAGGCGGTAGAGGCCAAGGAGGGGCTGGAGATTCAGAACGAGAACCAGACCATGGCCTCCATCACCTTCCAGAACTACTTCAGGATGTATGAGAAGCTCTCCGGAATGACCGGAACGGCCGATACCGAGGCCTACGAGTTTCAGCAGATCTATGGGCTGGAGGTGGTGGTGATCCCGACCCACCGGCCGATGGTTCGTGAGGATCGGGCTGACTTGGTCTACCTCACGGCACAAGAGAAGTTCGGTGCGATTATCGAGGACATCAGGGCCTGCATGGAGAAGCAGCAGCCGGTACTGGTGGGTACAGCCTCCATTGAGAACTCGGAGCTGATCTCCGATATGCTCAAGAGGGAGGGGATCACCCATGAGGTACTGAATGCAAAACAGCACGAGCGTGAGGCCCATATTGTTGAACATGCGGGTGCCCCCGGGGCTGTGACCATCGCCACCAACATGGCGGGGCGTGGAACCGATATTGTGTTGGGGGGGAACCTGGAGGCGGAACTGCAGGCTCTGGGGGAGGATGCGGACAGCTCTACCAGAGAGGAGATCCAGAACAGCTGGAAGAAGCGGCACCAGCAGGTACTGGATGCCGGTGGACTCCATATCATCGGAACGGAGCGCCATGAGTCCCGTCGAATTGATAACCAGCTGCGTGGACGTGCCGGTCGTCAGGGAGACCCCGGATCAAGCCGCTTCTTCCTCTCGCTGGAGGATCCACTGATGCGAATCTTTGCATCGGAGCGGATGGCCGGGATGATGCAGAAGCTGGGTATGGAGGAGGGTGAGGCGATCGAGCACCCCTGGGTCAACCGGGCCATCGAGAATGCGCAGCGCAAGGTGGAGGGGCACAATTTTGATACCCGCAAACAGCTGCTGGAGTTTGACGATGTAGCCAATGATCAGCGACAGGTGATCTACGAGCAGCGCAATGAGCTGATGGATGTCGAGGATATCTCGGATACGGTTCACGCCATTCGGGAGGATGTGGTGCATCAGATCATGGACCACTTTGTTCCTCCACAGAGTATGGAGGAGCAGTGGGATATTCCTGGCCTGGAGGATGCCCTGAAGCGGGAGTTTGATCTCGAACTCAATGTCAGTGGCTGGCTGGGTGAGGATGAGAATCTCCATGAGGAGACGCTGCGCGAGCGTGTCATCCAGGAGCTGGAGCGGATCTACGCGGAGAAGGAGCAGCTGGCGGGGGCGGAGACGGTGCGCCACTTCGAGAAGGCGGTCATGCTTCAGGTGCTGGATCACCAGTGGAAGGAGCATCTGCAGGCGATGGACCATCTGCGCCAGGGGATTCACCTGCGCGGTTATGCCCAGAAAAACCCGAAACAGGAGTACAA
Source organism: uncultured Piscirickettsiaceae bacterium (assembly GCA_964344135.1). Taxonomy (GTDB): domain Bacteria; phylum Pseudomonadota; class Gammaproteobacteria; genus Thiopontia. The sequence goes on along the minus strand of CAYFMF010000009.1, from coordinate 19,731 downwards.
GCGGGAGTCCTTCGAGATGTTCTCCTCCATGCTGGAGCGGATGAAGCACGATGCGCTCGGGATCATGACCCGGGTTCAGGTGCGTACCGAAGAGGATGTCGAGGCGGTAGAGGCCGAGCGCCGTCAGAGCAGTGAGATGGAGTTTCAGCACGCACCCTCCGGTACCCTCTCTGCCTCCGAGGAGGTCGAGGAGATGGCGGCCGAGGAGGAGCACAGGCCCTTTGTCCGCGAGGGGCGCAAGGTGGGCAGGAATGAGCCCTGCCCCTGTGGGTCCGGAAAGAAATACAAGCAGTGCTGTGGAAAGCTGAACTAGGAGGACCCAGACAGCCATGACCGCAGGTGTCGTGACCTTTCCCGAGATGCACCCGGTTGCCGGATTCGCACTTGGCACAACCAGAGCGGGTGTTCGTTATCCCGATCGCCGCGATCTGGTGGTGATGGAGTGTGCCGAGGGTTCGACCATCGGGGCTGTTTTCACTCGCAACGCATTCTGTGCCGCCCCCGTCACCCTCTGCAGGGAGCACCTGGAACAGTCCACTCCCCGCTACCTTGTCACCAATACCGGGAACGCCAATGCGGGAACCGGTGCCGATGGGAGAAGGGATGCGGAGCAGGTCTGTGATGCCATGGCTGGGCTGGTATCCGTTGCACCTGAGGCGATCCTCCCCTTCTCCACCGGGGTAATCGGTGAGCCACTGCCGGTGGATGCCATAGTCAATGGACTGGCCGATGCAGTTGCATCCCTCTCGGAGGGCGGCTGGGAGGATGCTGCGCACGGCATCATGACCACGGATACCGTGGCCAAGGGGGGCAGCCGCCAACTGGAGATTGATGGGCACCAGGTAACCATCACCGGGATCGCAAAGGGCTCCGGGATGATCCACCCCGACATGGCGACCATGCTGGCCTATGTTGCCACCGATGCTGCAGTAGACCGGGAGCTGCTCCAGGAGATGGTGAACGAGGTGGTCGACCGCTCATTCAACCGCATTACGGTGGATGGGGATACCTCGACCAACGACTCCTTTGTGGTGGTTGCAACGGGCGAGAGCACGCTGCCACAGCTGATGGAGCGGGATAGTGAACCATCCAGGCAGTTTGTCCAGGCATTGCAGTCGCTGACCATTGAACTGGCCCAGAAGATGGTGCGTGACGGAGAGGGGGCAACCAAGTTTGTAACCATCCGGGTGGATGGGGCCAGGAGCGGACAGGAGGCCCTGGATGTGGCCCTCACGGTTGCCCACTCCCCGCTGGTGAAGACAGCGCTCTTTGCCTCCGACCCCAACTGGGGAAGAATACTTGCGGCGGTAGGGCGTGCGGGGGTGGATGAACTGGAGATCGAGGCGGTGACACTCTGGCTGGACGAGGTCTGTATCGTCGAGCATGGGGGACGTGCTGCGGGGTATCGAGAGGAGCTGGGCCAGCTGGTGATGGATAGAGAGGAGATCACCATCCGTATCGATCTGGGGCGCGGGATTGCAGGCGAGACGGTTTGGACCACGGATCTCTCCCATGACTATGTAACCATCAACGCCGAATACAGAACCTAGGAGCCTGCCGGATTTATGAATACCTATTGCAATAAAGCTGAGTTTGGCCACATTTTTCCATCTTTTTCGTTAAATAGTGCCCACTATTCGCCTCAAACGATGAAAAAATCTACCTCAAACCAGCTTTTTTTCGCTACGGCATCCTAAACCCGACAAGCCCCTAGAGCCAATGATTCATGTTGTTGCAGCAGTTGTCCGGAGTGGCAGTGGGGAGATATTGACCACACTGCGCCATGACCATCTCCACCAGGGGGGGCTCTGGGAGTTTCCCGGCGGGAAGCTGGAGCCGGGCGAGGAGCCACTTCAGGGGTTGCGGAGAGAGCTCAGAGAGGAGCTCTCCATCGAGCTGGAGGATGCCGTGCCGCTGATCCAGGTTCCCCACCACTACCCGGATCGATCCATTCTGCTCGATGTCTGGGAGGTGAGAGGCTATAGCGGTCTTCCTGTGGGGGTGGATGGGCAGCAGATTCGCTGCTCTTCTGCAGAGAGCCTGCTCCCCGAGGAGTTTCCTGCAGCAGATCGCCCGGTGTTGACTGCACTACAGCTACCGGACCGCTATCTGATTACCGGCAAGGCAGCCGATAACAGAGATTTTCTCAATAAACTGGAGCAGGTTCTGGAGCAGGGAATCCGGCTGGTCCAGTTCCGTGCACCGGAGCTGGATCCGGTGCCCTATCTGGAGCTTGCTGCGGCCGTGGTCGAGAAGGCACACCAGTACGGTGCAAAGGTGCTGCTGAATGGTGATCCGGGCTGGGTGGACCGGGTGGGGGCGGACGGGATCCATCTCAATGGCCACCGCCTCAGGGAGCTGACCAGCCGTCCTCTCCGGGAGGGGCTGCTGATCTCCGCCTCTCTCCATAACGCAGAAGAGATTGGGCAGGCAGCAGCGGTCGGTGTTGACTTCGCGGTGCTCTCTGCAGTGCTGCCAACCAGGACCCATCCCGATCGTGAACCACTGGGGTGGGAGAGGTTCTCGGAGCTTGTTCAGGCCGCGCCCTATCCAATCTATGCGCTGGGTGGTGTGGACCAGACTCATATTGGAGTGGCACGTCACCATGGAGGCCACGGGGTGGCGGCAATCCGCGCTTTCTGGAGTCAGGAGGGGTAAGCGTCTACAGAATACAGGTGGTCAGCTGGAAGGAGACATCCTCGGTTGCCTGGACGGGTCGTTCTGCCAGATTGGGGACCATCATGCGTGCCGAAAAGCGGTGTCTCCCGCCGCTGATCTCCACATAATAGGGGGAGTCCGCGGGCAAAGTGACGCGGATCAGCTGATAGGGGGTGTCCTTGTCAAGACTGTGCTGGTAGAAGCCGTTGGTGGCAACCATGGTTGATGGCGTCGCGCTTCTGCGGATCATGTCCAGAACCAGACTTACCGCCTCACGAACGGTATCAAAGCAGGAGACCCACTCGGTCAGCGATCCAATGCGCTCCTCTGCAGGCAGGTTGAGCCAGAAGTGGTAGTGGGGAAAATCGATATCGGAGAGGCCGCCAGGAATTCCGGAACGTTGTCGAAAGCTCTTCAGAAATTCCGAGTTGCGGATCTCCTGTCCCGGCTTGCCCCGCTCGGCATCCAGCTCCCGATTCAGCTGCTTGAGCTTTCCGAGAAAGTCATCCAGCTGTTGATGGTTGACCCCGGAGCGCTCCTTCAGAGCGGAGAGCGTCAGGTAGTTCCGCTCCAGCTCCTTCATCAGATCCTTCTTCAGCTCGGAGCGATCAGTCAGGGTCAGAATCTCCTCCAGCCTCTCCAGTGTTGCATGGCTGCTTGCCGGGGCAGGCTCATTGATGGTGTCCAGAATGTTTCTGAACAGCGACTCCAGGCGCAACAGGGTACGGATGCGCTCATTCAGGGGCTGTTCATAGATGATGGTTTCGGACAAGAGGCAACCTTTTGTGAACTGAAACTAATGCCCTATTCTCAATGACTTTTCATCCAAGCGCAACCGACGAAGGAGGTCGCATAACCATCACTTTGTATTCTCTTCTCTGGTCAGCGCAAGATACTCCCTGTGGAGTCTCTCCACCTGCTGCGGAAGGGAGTTGATCTCACCATTCAGAATCAGGTCATCCGCCCTCTGCAGGCGCTCTTCTCTGCTGGCCTGTGTTCCGAGAATGGCCTCGACCTCAGTGGCGGTAATCTGGTCGCGTTCCATTACCCGTCTGATCTGCAGCTGTTGCGGGAGATCAACCACAAGGATGCGATCAATCGGGTGCCCCCCCTCTACGGCTGTGAAGAACCTTCTCTTCTCAATCAGCAGCGGAATAACCAGAATCAGATAGGGCGCATCAATCTCACTGGCCTGCCTCTCCAGCTCCTCTGCGATCATCGGGTGGAGAATCTGCTCCACCACCTCCCGCTGTTCCGGGTCGGAAAAGATCCTCTTGCGCAGCGCCGCACGGTCCAGTGCCCCCTCATCGGTAACAATCCCGGGGCCAAGCGCACGCCTGAGTCTCTCCAGGCCGCTGGTTCCGGGCTCGACAACCCTGCGCGCCACCTGATCCGCATCAAGCACTGGCACTCCCAGCGCTGCAAACAGCGCTGCAACGGTGGTTTTTCCACTGCCGATCCCTCCAGTAAGGCCAATGCGGATCATCCCTTACCCCCCGCTGCCTCCAAGGAGCCAGAGACCGATGGTTACGGGCAGGCTCTCCAGCGATGCCCCCCAGAGCAGGGTGATCCACCCCGCCAGGGCCAGGAAGGGTCCAAAGGGGATCGGGGTTCTGTAGAGATTGGTATCTGCCGATTCTCCCGAGCTGCGTTGCAGCAGGAGCAGTGGGGTGGCGATCAGTAGTCCGCTAAGGGAGGCGAACAGCAGGATCTGTGGCAACAACGTCCATCCACACCATGCCCCCAGTGCCGCCAGCAGCTTGAGGTCACCCCCGCCCATCCCGCTACGGCCAGTCACCAGCCGGTAGAGGTGGAGCACCCCCCAGAGAGCCAGATAGCCTGATACAGCCCCCCAGAGCGCGGCAGAGGGTGAGGCGAAAAGGTGCTGCTGATTCAGCAGCAGGCCGCTCCAGAGCAGTGTCATGGTCAGTGGGTCAGGGAGCAGCTGGTGTTCAAGATCAATGAAGAGCAGTGCCAGCAGGGTCCAGCCAAACCCCATCGCCGCCACAGCCTGGAGTCCGGGGCCGAACACCACGGCTGCCATGACGGCAACCACTATGGAGAGGAGTTCAATCGTGAGGTATCGCCAGCCAATGGTGTGGCCACAGTGGTGACAGCGTCCACGGTTGAGCAGAAAGCCAAACAGGGGAATATTGTCAATGAGACGCAGCGGATGGCTGCAGTGGGGGCAGTGGGAGGGCGGGTAGGCGAGTGAGAACCCCCTCTTGTTGGGTTTCTGCATGGGCTCCGGTGGCAATCCATCCGAAACCGATCCCTCTGCTCCTTGATCGAGTTGCAGAAACGCCCTGCACTCCTCTCTCCACTGCCGCTCCATGATTCGGGGGAGGCGGTGGACCAGCATGGTGATGAAACTGCCGATGATCGCCCCCATCACAATGGCAGCGGTCAGAAAGGGGAGCGGTTGCAGAAGGGTATTCACAGCTGGTGTCCGATCTGGAAGATGGGCTGGTAGAGCGCAATGGCCAAAACGGCCACCATGCCACCAATCAGCAGGATCAGCAGTGGCTCAAGCAGTGTGGTCAGCTGCTGAATCCGCTGTTCGACCCGATCCTCGTAATATGCGGCCAGGCGATTAAGCAGTTGGGCCAGTTGGCCGCTCTCTTCACCTGCAAGTACCATCTGGACCGCAACGGGGGGGAAGAGCCGCTGCCTGCTGATCGCCTGGGAGAGGCTGGCCCCCTCCAGTACCGCCCGGTGGGTCTGGTGAATTGCGCTTGCCAGAGGGAGGTTTCGGGTCATCTCCCTGGAGGCGGCAAGCCCGGTGTGGAGTGGAACTCCTGCCTCCTGCAGGGTGGAGACCGTTCTGCTCAGCCGGGCCACCATCACCTCAACCAGGGTGTTGCCAATCAGAGGGAGGGAGAGCAACAGGCGATCGCTGCTCCATCTGAAACGGCGAGAGAGTCGGAGTGAGAGGGCGGTTGAGAGGATGGAAAGCAGCAGCAAAAGCATGAGCTGGACCACATTCTCCTCCAGAAAGTGGGCAGCGGCGAGAATCTGCCGGGTTAGTGGGGGAAGCTCCCCCCCCAGGTTGTGAAACAGTATCTCAAACTGGGGAACCACCTGCAGCAGGAGGAAGAGCGAGATCAGCAGGGTAAAGAGCAGCACCCCCACTGGATAGGAGATCGCCCTCCAGAGCTGGTGTCGGAGGGCACGGCTCCGTTCACGGTACTCTGCCCCACGGGCAAGCAGTGTAGAGAGCTCTCCGCTACTCTCGCCCGAGCGGATCAGGTGGATCAGGAATGGGTCAAAGAGGCTGGGTCGGCACGCCACAACCTCCGAGAAGGGGCTCCCCTGTCTGAGTTCCAGCAGGATCTCGGTTGAGAGCCTCCGCAGTGGAGAGTCGGGAAGTCCCTGGATAATCCCCTCCAGTGCCCGCGCCAGTGTCAGGCCGGAGGTGAGGAGCGTGGAGAGTTGTCGAATCAGCAGGGTGATCTGTGTGGATGAGACGGGAAGGAGCCGGCCTGGAAGTGGAAGAAGCCATGGCCTGACCACCCCCCGCTCCCGAAGCTGGCTGGCAGCCCCTCTGCGATCAACTGCGTGAAGATGTCCACGCACACTTCTCCCGGAACGGTGAACCCCGCGCCAGTAGTAGAGTGTCACTGCGTTTGCTCCAGGCGGCCCATGAATGTAGCGAGTATACTATGCGGATGGTTGATCAGGAAAAAAACGGCAGAGTGGTCCGGGCAGGCTCGAGGGTTGAGCTCGCCTACAGCCTCTCGATGACGGATGGTGTCGAGATCGACACTGCCTCTCGAGAGGAGCCCTTCCTCTTCAGTGTGGGAGATGGCTCCCTGATCGCCGGGCTGGAGGGGCTGCTGATGGGGCTATCGGCCGGTGCCAGGGAGCACTTTCTGGTGGCCGCTGAGGATGCGTTTGGGGTGCGGGAGCCCGACCAGATCCATACGCTTGCGCGTGACTCTTTTGATGCTTCACAGGAGCTGGAGCCGGGGGTGGTCCTCTCCTTTGAGACCCCTTCCGGTGAGCAGATCCCCGCAACCGTGGTCGAGATCCGCGAGCAGGAGGTCCTGGTTGATTTCAACCATCCACTGGCGGGTCGGGATCTGCAGTTTGAGATCGAAATTGTTTCCGTTGGGGAGGGTGACCATGCGAATTGAGTTGGCCAGCCCCCGGGGGTTCTGTGCCGGTGTGGAGCGTGCCATTGCGATTGTGGAGCGGGTGCTGGAGCGTTTTGGCGCCCCCATCTATGTGCGTCACGAGGTGGTCCATAACCGCTATGTTGTTGACCAGCTCCGCTCCCGTGGTGCCATCTTTGTACAGGATCTGGATGAGGTCCCGGAGGGGGCGCGGGTGATCTTCAGTGCCCATGGCGTCTCCTCTGCGGTGGAGAGGGAGGCGGGGCAGCGGGGGCTTCAGGTGTTTGATGCAACCTGCCCTCTGGTAACCAAGGTCCATCTTCAGGTTGCACGGCATGCCCGGGAGGGGCGCGATGTTGTACTGATCGGACATGCGGGCCACCCGGAGGTTGAGGGGACACTGGGGCGCTATCCAGAGAGCTCGGGAGCGGCGATCCACCTGGTGGAGAGTGCAGAGGCGGCGGCACAGCTGGAGATTGCCCGCCCGCAATCCCTGGCCTACGCCACCCAGACCACGCTGTCGGTGGATGATGCCTCGGTTGTGGTGGATGCGCTGAGAGAGCGTTTCTCCTCACTTCAGGGCCCGAAGCGGGATGACATCTGCTATGCAACACAGAACCGGCAGAATGCGATCAAGCGGCTCGCCTCCCGCTGTGAGGTGGTGCTGGTTGTGGGGTCGGCCAACAGCTCAAACTCCAACCGCCTGCGGGAGATTGCGGAAACCTCCGGGGCAAGGGCCTATCTGATTGATCAGGCGGATGAGATTCAGTCCGCATGGTTTGGTGATGAGACAGGGTGTGTCGGAGTCTCGGCGGGGGCATCGGCACCGGAGATCCTGGTGCAGGGGGTGATCGAGCGGTTGAAGCAGCTGGGGGCAGAGTGGGGTGGTGAACCGGTTGTGGAGCGTGAGGAGGTCTTTTTCCCGCTACCGGCCGAGCTGAGATAGGGGGCGGATAATCACCAACACTCCGAGAGAGTGCCGGATCCGGTGACCCCGCGCTCCCCCTTCTCGTTCAGGGTATACCCTGCGCAGAGGGTATCGGCAGACTGCACCCCCTCCGGGGTCGCCTCCAGCCGGTAACCGCTGCCAACGACCGTAATGGAGAGCAGATAGTGGCCCTCCGTTGAACGCTCCCTGTAGAGTGCGGTGGATGCCCCGCCATAGCTCCCATTCTCCAGAAAATGGCGCTCAACCCGCTGGGAGAAGGTGGTCAGTGCGGTGGTGGCATCACTGCGCCGCCCCTGAACCAGCTGCTCCTCATAGGCGGGGATGGCGATGGTAGCCAGTATCGCGATAACAGCCAGTGAGACCAGTAGCTCCAGCAGGGTGAGGCCACTGAAAGTTTGCCTACCCGCAGCTGGTGATGTTGTCACCACTGCCATCCTCCGGGATATTGTCCCCATCACTGTCCTCGCCAATACGGATCCGTCCCGTGCTGTTGATATAGATCACCTGTGCCCCCTCCAGCTGGTTTCCGCCGCAGAGTGTCAGGCGGCTGAAGCTGGTAGAGTCCCCGGTTGGCTTGTAGGTGATACGGTTTCTGAAATTGCCCGCTCCGCGCATCGTGATGCCACTCGGGAGTGGTTCACCGACCTGGAGAATCGTATCTCCAGCGTCAATCCTGCCGTCACCATCCAGGTTTTCAAACAGGATCCAGCCGGACTCCCACTCCGCCGAGCTGTTGCACTGGGAGTTGTTGTCACTCTTGCAGAGGGTGACCTTGCGGTTTCTCTGGATCGCCTCACTGCGGGCCAGTTGCAGGTCGTGGCTGACCCCTGTAGCGACTGCATGGAGCCGGTTGTGCCGGAGTATGGAGGAGAGGTCGGGGGTGAGCTCTGCAACCAGGATTGCAAGCAGTGCCAGGGTGATCAGCAGCTCCGGAAGGGTGAAGCCGCGCATCAGAGCATTCCGCACTCAGCCAGTGAGGTGGTGAGCGCTCCATCCCCAATGATAATGTGATCCAGTACCCGTATATCGACCTGCTCCAGTGCCCCGCGCAGTTGTCGGGTGATGGCGTGATCCGCACGGCTCGGTTCGGCCACCCCCGATGGGTGGTTGTGGGCGAAGATGATGGCCGCGGCATTGTGGTGCAGTGCCCGCCGGATCACCTCACGGGGGTGGACAGAGGCGCCATCAATGGTGCCGGTAAAGAGGACCTCGAATGTGATGACACGGTGGCGGTTGTCGAGGAAGAGTGCGCCAAAGGCCTCATGGGGAAACCCCCGCAGACGGGCGCTAAGATAGCTTCGGGTCAGCTCCGGGCTGGTGACTGCATCCCCTCTCTGCAACTCGGCTCTGAGATGCCGGGAGGAGATCTCCAGTGTAGCCTGGAGCTGGACAAATTTTGCATCTCCCAGCCCCCGGGCGGCGCAGAACTGCTCCCGGCTCGCCTCCAGCAGTGGGCGTAGCCCGCCAAACTCATGAAGCAGATCACGTGCCAGATCAACGGCGGACTTCCCCTTGACCCCGGTGCGCAGGAAGATGGCCAGCAACTCGGCGTCGGAGAGGCTCTCCGCCCCCCGCTCCAGCAGCTTCTCCCGTGGCCGTTCACCCTCGGGCCAGTCGGTAATGGCCATGGGTCCTCCCTATATCGTGGTCTGGTTGGTGACAGATCAGAGGATTGCCTCCAGAGCGCGCTGTTGGGTTACAAAATGTTACTGATCACCCTGTAGCTTCCCGTTCCTGGCCAGCATGAACAGTGAAGCGGTACAGTCTCGGGCACCACACTATGTAACAGGAGTGGGAGGGGGAGTGCTGTATACTTCACCCCCATGAGTGATAGTGCAACACTGCAGAATCGCAGGATCCTGTTGGGGGTTACGGGCGGGATTGCCGCCTACAAGAGTGCCGAGCTGCTGCGTCTTCTGGTCAAGGCGGGTGCCGAGGTGCGCGTGGTGATGACCGATGCGGCACAGCAGTTCGTGGGTCCACTCACCTTTCAGGCACTCTCGGGAAACCCGGTCCATACCACCCTTCTCGACCCCGAGGCAGAGGCGGGGATGGGCCATATCGAGCTGGCCCGCTGGGCCGATCTGCTGCTGGTGGCCCCGGCAACGGCCGACTTTCTGGCACGCCATGTCGCGGGTCGTGCCGATGATCTTCTGACGGCGATCTGCCGTGCAACAACCGCTCCCCAGCTGCTGGCTCCCGCCATGAACCGGCAGATGTGGCGGGATCCGGCAACAGAGAAAAATGTCGCACAACTCGAGGCAGGCGGTATTGAGATGGTGGGGCCCACGCTGGGGGAGCAGGCCTGTGGCGAGGTGGGGCCGGGCCGCATGGCCGAACCCGCAGAGATTCTGAAGGCGGCAGCCGCACAGTTTGAGTCCGGAATACTGCAGGGCCAACGCGTGCTGATTACCGCAGGCCCCACCCGGGAGCCACTGGACCCGGTCCGTTTCATCACCAACCGCAGCTCGGGGAAGATGGGGTTTGCCATCGCCCGCGCAGCGATGGAAGCGGGTGCTACGGTGACCCTGGTGGCCGGTCCGGTTGCACTGGAGACTCCGCGCAGTGTGCGCCGGATCGATGTGGAGCAGGCGGAGGAGATGGCAACCGTTGTGGAGCAGGAGGTGGCCACGGCAACACTCTTTATAGCAACGGCCGCCGTTGCCGACTATCGGCCTGCCGAGGTTGCCGATCAGAAGATCAAGAAGGGTGGTTCCAGAGGAGAGGAGATGACCCTCAGGATGGTGAGGAATCGTGATATTCTCGCCGAGGTCGCGGTGCGCCTGGACCCACCCTTTACCGTGGGGTTTGCCGCGGAGACGGAACACCTTGAGCGCCATGCACGACAGAAGCGGGAGGCGAAGGGGGTGGATATCATCGCTGCCAACCATGTGGGTGAGCCCGGTACCGGATTTGATGCCGATGAGAATGTCCTGACCCTCTTCTGGGAGGGGGGTGAGCAGGTGCTGCCACAAGCCACCAAGCAGCAGTTGGCGAGACAACTGATTACAATTATTGCAGAGAGGATGCCAAAAGCCGTTCTGCCAAGTTAACGGCACGGGAGAGGATGGATGAAAAAGGTTGAGCTGAAGATTCTGGACGCGCGCATCGGGACGGAGTACCCGCTGCCACACTATGCAACCGAGGGCTCCGCAGGGATGGATCTGCGGGCCTGTATCGATGGACCGCTGGAACTCGAGCCCGGGCAGACCGAGCTGATCCCGACCGGAATTGCGATCCATATGCAGGATGCGAAGATGGCGGCCACCCTGCTTCCCCGCTCCGGACTGGGACACAAGCATGGGGTGGTGTTGGGCAATCTGGTGGGGCTGATCGACTCCGACTACCAGGGGCAGGTTTTTGTCTCCTGCTGGAACCGCGGCAACAGAACCTTTACCGTGGAGCCGGGGGAGCGGATTGCACAGATGGTCTTTGTTCCGGTGATTCAGGCCGAGTTCGAGGTGGTGGAGGCGTTTGATGTCTCGGAGCGTGGTGCCGGTGGTTTTGGCCATACCGGAAGGGGGTAGCAGATGATCGAACTTCCGGAATCAATCTTTCGTGCCTATGACATCCGCGGCATTGTTGGTGAGACCCTGACCGAGGAGGTGGTGGAGCAGATCGGCAGGGCGGTGGGCAGCGAGAGCCAGGCCCGGGGTGCCAGCACCATTGTGGTGGGGCGTGATGGCCGCCTCTCGGGCCCATCACTGCAGGAGGCGCTGATGCGTGGGCTGCACCACTCCGGGATGGAGGTGATCGATATTGGCCAGGCCCCAACCCCGGCCATCTACTTTGCTGCCGTCCACCTGCAGGCCTCCTCCTGTGTGGCGGTGACCGGGAGCCACAACCCCCCCAACTACAACGGACTCAAGATCGTGGCCGCAGGGGAGACCCTCTCCGCCGATGCCATTCAGGAGTTGCGGCGCCGCATTATGGAGGATGATCTGGTGACGGGTGAGGGGTCAATACGCCGGCAGGAGATCAGGGGTGACTACATTGAGCGTATCGTCTCCGGTGTCGAGATCCATCGCCCACTCGAGGTCATTGTGGATTGTGGAAATGGGGTGGCCGGTGGCTTTGCACCGGAGTTGCTGCGTGCACTGGGGTGTGAGGTCACGGAGCTCTACTGCGAGGTGGATGGAACCTTTCCCAACCACCACCCCGACCCCAGCAAACCGGAGAATGTTGCAGAGCTGAGACAGAAAGTGGTGGAGAGCGGGGCCGATCTGGGGCTCGCCTTTGATGGGGACGGCGATCGACTGGGGGTGATCGACTCGGCTGGCAATCTCATCTTCCCGGATCGACAGATGATGCTCTATGCCCGGGATATCCTCTCCAGAAACCCGGGTGGAGAGATCATCTACGACGTCAAGTGTACCCGCAATCTGCCGCAGATCATCCGCCAGGCCGGGGGGGTGGCGACGATGTGGAAGACCGGCCACTCCTTTATCAAGAAGAAGCTGAGGGAGAGTGGTGCCCTGCTGGCTGGGGAGATGAGCGGCCATATCTTCTTCAGGGAGCGCTGGTACGGCTTTGACGATGCCCTCTATACCGCGGCACGGCTGCTGGAGATCATATCTGCAGAGAGCCGACCAACGGCAGAGATCTTTGGCGAACTGCCCGATACGGTCAATACCCCGGAGCTCAATATCCAGTTTTCTGAGGGGGAGCACTATGCGTTCATGGAGCGGCTCAAACAGCAGGCCGATTTCAGTGGTGCGGAGGTCAATGCCATTGACGGGCTGCGAGTGGACTATCCGCACGGCTGGGGGCTGGTCCGCCCCTCCAATACCACCCCGGTGCTGGTGCTCCGGTTTGAGGCGGAGAGTGAGGCGGCGCTGCAGCAGGTACAGCAGGCTTTCCGTCAGCAGCTTCTGAACGTACAATCGGATCTTGAACTGCCATTTTAACGGCTTTACAGTAGATCACGCGCCTCCAGGTTGCTCGAATCTCTGTAATCGACTAACCCAACAGCGCATCTGACAACTCGCTTCGCTCAGACACTCAGATGCACCATCCTGTTGTGCCAGTCAATTACAGCGCGCAACTTCAAGTCGGCCTGTAATCCACTGCAAAGCCGGCGCGTGATTACCACTACTGTTTGGAAACCATATGCCACTAGATCAACAGACCAGTCGTGAGTTTGCCCGGGTTCTCTCCGAGGCGCTCCCCTATATCCAGCGCTTCCGCGGGAAGACGGTAGTGATCAAGTATGGTGGCAATGCGATGACCGAGGAGCACCTCAAGCGCGGCTTTGCGCGTGATGTGGTACTGCTGAAGCTGGTGGGAATCAACCCGGTGATTGTCCATGGCGGGGGGCCACAGATTGGCCGTCTGCTGGAGCAGATTGGCAAGGAGAGCCGGTTTATCGAGGGGATGCGGGTCACCGACCGCGAGACCATGGATGTGGTGGAGATGGTGCTGGGTGGGCTGGTCAACAAGGAGATCGTCAACCTGATCCACAGCCATGGCGGGAATGCAGTGGGGCTGACCGGCAAGGATGGCCAGCTGATCAAGGCCAGAAAGCTGGAGATGACCCGGGACAACCCGGAACTTGCCGCGCCGGAGATTATCGATCTGGGCCATGTCGGCGAGGTGGCTGAAATCAATACCGCAGTGGTGGAGATGCTCGACAGTGATGAGTTCATCCCGGTCATCGCACCGATCGGGGTGGGGGAGGATGGTGCCTCCTACAACATCAATGCCGACCTGGTGGCCGGCAGGGTGGCCGAGGCGCTGCGGGCGGAGAAGCTGATCCTGCTCACCAATACCCCGGGGCTGCTGGATGGAGACGGGGAGCTGATGACCGGACTCGATAGTGGCCAGGTGGCCTCACTGATCGAGGATGGAACCATCCATGGCGGGATGCTGCCCAAGATCCGTACCGCACTGGAGGCGGTTGAGAACGGGGTGGCCAGCTCCCATATCATTGATGGCCGGCTCGAGCATGCGGTGATGCTGGAGATCTTCTCCGATCAGGGGATCGGAACACTGATCCAATAGCAGTGGTTATCCACTCCTGACCGATCCGCTTTTTTCTCCTCAGAGGCCGCTCTCAGATCCTGAACCTGATCTTCAGGGCTAGAGAAGATCATCGAAAACATGTTTATTGATCAGCTCCTTCTTTTTGTCATCTCCTTTGTGGCCAACCTCTTCTCCGCCTTTGCCGGTGGTGGGGCGGGGCTGATTCAGCTCCCGGCCCTGATCTTCCTCGGACTCCCCTTCTCCATCGCCCTGGCAACCCACAAGGTGGCCAGCGTTGCGCTGGGGGTGGGCGCCACCCTGCGTCACCTCAGGGAGGATGCACTGGAGCGCCGCTTCGCTCTCCTTATTCTGGTAACGGGGCTTCCCGGTGTTGTGCTGGGGGCGACCATTATCCTGACGGTACCCGACCGGGCTGCCGAGATTGCACTCGGGGTGTTGACCATTGGTCTCGGGCTCTACTCCATCTTCAACCACAATCTTGGGCTGAGTGTGGAGGAGAGGAACCGCCACGGTACCGGCCGGCTGCTGGGAGGGGGCGTGCTCTTCGGGATCGGCATTCTCAATGGCTCCCTCACCTCGGGGACCGGCCTCTTTGTCACCCTCTGGCTGGTGCGCTGGTTCGGCCTCGACTACAGGCGGGCGGTCGCCTATACGCTGATTCTGGTGGGGATGTTCTGGAACGGTTCCGGGGCGGTTACCCTGGGGATACTGGGGGAGATCGAGTGGGGGTGGCTGCCGGTACTGCTGGCAGGGTCACTGCTGGGTGGTTATGCGGGTGCCCATCTGGCGATCCTCAAGGGCAACCGCTGGATCAAGCGGGTCTACGAGATGATTACGATCCTGGTTGGCGTAACTCTGGTGAGTGGTGGATAGTGGTTGGTGAGCAGCCACAGATGTTGCTCACCAACCACTACCCACTACCCACTACTATCCGCGCCTGGCCATCAGGTCATGGATGATTGGGGCGAGGATGATCTCCATCGCAAATCCCATCTTGCCACCGGGCACCACAATGGTATTGCGACGGGACATGAAGGAGCCACTCAGCATATCCAGTAGATAGGGGAAGTCGATGTTGTACTTCTCCGGATTCTTGAAGCGGATCACGATAAAGCTCTCGTCCGGGGTTGGGATGTCACGTGCAATGAAGGGGTTGGAGGTATCCACCGTGGAGATGCGCTGGAAGTTGATATCGGTCTCGGAGAACTGCGGGGTGATGTAGTTCACATAATCCGGCATGCGGCGCAGGATGGTGTCGACGATCACCTCCTCGGAGTAGCCACGCTCGGCGTTGTCGCGGTGGATCTTCTGGATCCACTCCAGATTGACGATCGGTACCACACCCACACCGAGATCAACCTGTTCGGCCACATTGGCCTCCGGGGTGTTGACCAGGCCATGCAGCCCCTCATAGAAGAGCAGATCGGTCCCTGCACCCACCTTCTCCCAGGGGGTGAACTGTCCAGGGGTCAGATCGGTGTCGAGGCGACCGTTGTGCTCTGCCGCCTCCTCGTCGCTGTGGAGATAGTAGCGGCGGTCACACTCGCCGTTCTCGCCGTAGGCCTTGAAGTTCTCTGCCAGCAGATCGAAGTGGTTGGCCTCCGGGCCAAAGTGGCTGAAGGAGTGGTTTCCCTTCGCCTCCTCCGCGGCAACCTTCTCCTTCATCGCGGCACGGTCATAGCGGTGGTAGCTGTCTCCCTCGACCACCAGAGCGTTAAGACTCTCACGCTGGAAGATGTGCTCAAAGGCACGCTTGACGGTGGTGGTGCCGGCGCCGGAGGATCCGGTGATCGCAACAACGGGATGTTTTGCTGACATGTCTCTCTACTCCTGAAATCAATAGAGGAAGGGATGCCGCTGCACACCTCCCTGTGTACAAATAAGATCAGCCAATTCTACCGGGAGTTCTCTCTTTCGTCTATGTGATCGGGGGTCAGGTCTTTACTTTTGCGTTGCGCGGGCGTTCCCGCGCAATGCAAAAGTAAAGACCTGACCCCCTACCCTAGTTGCCGGGCAAGCAGGGTCACCGGGTGGATCACCTCAATCGGTGTGCCTTCTCTCTCCATCCCCTCGGCCAGATGGAGGGCGCAGCCGTAGTTGGTGGTTACCAGCAGAGCGGTCCCGGCGGCATGCAGTGCCTCCATCTTCGGCCGTCGCAGGCGGTCGGCGCTCTCCGGTTCACGCAGACGATGGCTTCCGGCCGCCCCGCAGCAGCTGCTCTCCGGCCCCAGTGGCAGAATCTCGAGCTCGGGGATCAGTTGCAGCACTCTCTCCACAGACTGACCCCCTTTCAGCACATTGGTCAGGGAGCAGGGGTGGTGGAGCGAGACCCTCTCTGCGACAGGCTGGAGTGCTAGCTGGTCGATTCGCGGGCTCTGGAGCAGAAAATCGCAGATTTCGAAGCAGGGTACCGGCAGCTTCCCATGTTCGATCAGCTGCACCCCGCAGCCGGAGGAGGTGAAGAGGATCGCGTCCAGCGGTTCCCCGCCAAAGGCCTCACGGTTTGCCTCGGCCAGCACCTCTGCCTGCTCCGGGTTGCCGTGGTGTTGCGACACGGCACCACAGCACTGCTGCCCCCTGGGGATCACCACCTCGTAACCGAGGTGGGTCAGCAGGGTGGTGGCATCCCTGTGGGTCTGTCGGTCAAGGGGGGTGGCCACGCAGCCAAGAAAGAGCCCCACCCGCCCGACTGGTTCACCTGCAGCAGGGTGGTGTTCCGCCATTGGTCTGGCGGGGTGCCCGGACTGTGTGCGCAGTGCGGCCCTGCCAATGGCGGGGAGGGGGAGGCGTGCTCCTCCCCACAGGGATGCGGCCGTTGCCATGCCCCGTAACAGCCTTGGATGCAGAACAGCACGCTCCAGCAGTTTTGCCAAACCGGTCGGTGGCGCCAGCCGGGTGCGGGCCCGGTCGAGTATCTCCCCATAGGGGACCTCTGAGGGACAGGCCCGTTCACAGGCACGGCACAACAGGCAGTGGTTGAGGTGGGACTCCATCCCCTCCGAGGGTTCCATCTCCCCCTTCAGCAGTGCAATGCTCATCATCACCCGTCCGCGCGGCGACTCCCCCTCCTCGCGGTGCAGGCGGTAGGTGGGACAGTGGCTGCTGCAGAGGCCGCAGAGGACACAGCGGTCGGCTGCACTGATCAGGGATTGGAGATCTCTCTCGGACATATGTCGGCTATTGTATACTGCAACCCATGAGAGACGAGAACTGTCGTAACCATGGATACTACCGGCGTCACCTCTTCTTCTGTACCCACCAGACGGAGGAGGGGAAACCCTGCTGTAACCGGCATGGGGCAAAAAAGATGCACAAACATGCCAAGCAGCGGCTCAAGGCACTGGGGCTGCATCAGCCGGGCGACTTTCGGGCCAACAAGGCGGGCTGCATGGGGCGTTGTGGCGAGGGGCCGGTGGTTGCGGTCTACCCCGACAATGTCTGGTACAGCTATGTGGATCGTGAGGATATTGACGAGATAATCGATCGCCACCTGCTGCAGGGGGAGATTGTTGATCGTTTGAGGCTGTGAGGGCTCTCGATTGTCTGTCCACCCCCTTTTCTGGGTACGCTGTTCAACTTCATGTTCGCTCGTCGGTAGCCCTCCCTGGCTACCGACATCCCAGAAAAGGATATGGGTAGCAACGGGGTGCTGTCGGGATCTTTATAGGGGGGTTGCGGCCTCTCTTTGAGGGCTGTGGCCGAGTCGTCCACCAGATAGTAAGCTTGGCAAGGAATGATCAAGGCCGTTGATACTGTGACCTGTAGCCCGAATAGAGCCACCATCGCCGGCCCCGCCGGAAAACTGGAGATCTGGCTGGAGTGCCCGAAGGAGCCCCCTCGGGCGCTTCTGCTGATCGCTCACCCGCACCCCCTCTACGGTGGCACGATGGAGAACAAGGTGGTCCACACCCTGGCGCGGGCGGCACTCAATGTCGGAGTGGCCGCGCTGCGGTTCAACTTTCGTGGAGTGGGGCAGAGTGCGGGGAGGCATGATCAGGGGGATGGAGAGCAGCGGGATCTGCTGGCGGTGGTCGAGTGGGCGCGGGCGCGACTTCCGGGGATACCGCTCTGGCTGGCCGGCTTCTCCTTCGGGGCGCGGATCGCACTGCTGAGCGCCGGTGAGGCGGGGGCAGAGCGACTTCTATTGGTGGCACCTCCACTCAATCTCTACCCCGACCTGAACAGTATCAACAGGATAGAGACTCCCTGTTCCGTGTTGATGGGGGATCGTGACGAGGTGGTCCCCTTCGGTGAGGTTGCCCAATGGGTGGAGCGGCAGGAGATCCCGCCCGACTTCCGGGTCTTTCCCGGCGCCAGCCACTTTTTTCACCGCAGGCTGGTGGAGCTGCGGGGGAGTGTAGAGCAGGTTCTGGAAATGGATATCAGGCAGGGTGTCCCTGATCCAGTCGTTCGGCCAGCCACACCTTGATGACCGATTGACGTGGCACTCCAAGACGTTTTGCCTCTCTGTCCAGCGAATGGATCATCCAGAGAGGGAAGTCAACATTGACCCTTCTCTGCTCCTGCTCTGGCCTTCTGATTTTGTCCAGGTCAAGGTGTTCCAGAATATCCTCACCAGAATCAAATTTTTCATCAAAATCTTTCGCTTTCATAAAGCATGATCTCCTTTTTTCGTGATCTGCGGACAGAGATGATTCTGGTGTTCTCCTGGCGATAGGTGATCACCCCGGACCAGTGCCTCTTCTCGATCTTGCCGATAACCAGAAACCTCTTTTCATCCTCTGTTTTTGCGGCAATTTCAATCAGATCGGGATCGTTCCACAGTTTTTGAGCCTCAATGAAATCGATGCCATGCTTCTCTCTGTTGCGGAGGCTCTTTTTTTCATTAAACTCAAAATCCATGGTATAAAAAATATACCATATAGACCATTGTGTCAATGATGAGGAGGGTCTGTTCAAAGAGCTGCCGGTTTCTCTGTTAATTTCCCTTGCGGCACCGAAAACCATTCTGTAAAATCTGCGCTCTTTTCCGAGGGCTCCGCTTTGGGGGCGTCTCGACCGTGATGAATGAAACAAATTCTGGAGTACAGTTGATGAAAACCTTCAGCGCCAAGCCCCATGAGGTCAAACGTGACTGGTACGTGGTGGATGCCGATGGCAAGACACTGGGACGTCTCGCCTCCGAGGTCGCCCACCGTCTGCGCGGCAAGCACAAGGCGGAGTACACCCCGCACGTGGATACCGGCGACTACATTGTGGTCATCAATGCCGAGAAGGTTGCGGTAACCGGAAACAAGCGTCAGGACAAGATGTACCACCGCTACACCGGCTATGTCGGTAATCTCAAGTCCACCAACTTTGACAAGCTCAACCAGAAGGCGCCGGAGCGTATCATCCAGCTGGCGGTCAAGGGGATGCTGCCACGCAACCCACTGGGCCGTGCGATGATCGGCAAGCTCAAGGTCTATGCCGGTGCAGAGCACCCCCATACCGCACAGCAGCCCCAACCCCTTGATATCGCATAACCGAATTGCGTAATTGAGAACCAGAGACAGATTATTATGGCAATGACA
Organism: uncultured Piscirickettsiaceae bacterium; assembly: GCA_964344135.1. Classification (GTDB taxonomy): domain Bacteria; phylum Pseudomonadota; class Gammaproteobacteria; genus Thiopontia. The sequence continues at coordinate 493 of CAYFMF010000009.1, read as the reverse complement.
GAACAGTATTACGGAACCGGACGCCGCAAGACCTCAACCGCGCGTGTCTACCTGCGCCCCGGAACCGGTGCAATCACCATCAACGGCAAGAGCCTGGACGACTTCTTCGGCCGCCCCACCTCCCGCATGGTGGTCAACCAGGCGCTGGCGGCGGTCGACATGGCCGACAAGTTTGACGTTACCGTCAATGTTGCCGGTGGTGGCATTACCGGCCAGTCCGGCGCGATCCGCCACGGCATCACCCGTGCGCTGATGCAGTACGACGAGGCACTGCGCCCAACCCTGCGTGAAGCGGGCTTCGTTACCCGTGACTCCCGTAAGGTCGAGCGCAAGAAGGTTGGTCTCCACAAGGCGCGCAAGGCGACCCAGTACTCCAAGCGTTAACCGCTTCGAGGCGATTGCCTCGAACTACCCTCTATTCGGGCGTCGTCTAACGGCAGGACAAAGGACTCTGACTCCTTTAATCGTGGTTCGAATCCATGCGCCCGAGCCA
>CAYFMF010000008.1:3462-50663 GCA_964344135.1 uncultured Piscirickettsiaceae bacterium | reverse complement strand
GCAGGGTTGGGGGCTGCTTGTTGGGGTGTTGGCGGCATGGATGCCGCCGTCAAGCCTGCATGGATGCATTCACGGCGTCCCCAAAAAGCAGAGCGCAACCCTGCATGGCGTCTGAGTGATATATGGACTTTTTGAGAAGTTACGGTTCAGCGTAACAGCATATTGATCTTATTGTGGAAGTTGCAGTGAGGGCTTTTTGGCCTTGCGATAGAGCAGGGCAATATGGCCGATGGTCTGTATCAGCTCCGATCCACTCTTCTCTATGAGTTGATCAATCAGTAGCTTGCGCTCCTCCCGATCTCCCGCATTGACACGCACCTTGATCAGCTCATGGTGCTCCAGCGTCTGATCCAGCTCTGCCAGCAGGTTCTCGGAGAGTCCCTTGTCACCCACCGTGACCAGTGGATGGAGGTCATGGCCGAGCCCGCGCAGATGCCGTTTCTGTTTTCCTGTAAGATTCATCGTTCCCTGTCCACTCTGGAGAAAGGGGGCGTATGGTAAGTTCGAGAGGGCGTTGTGGCAAGAAGTAAAAGCAGTGGCCGCTGGCTGAAAGAGCACTTTGATGACGAGTTTGTCAAAAGGGCGCAGAGTGACGGGTACCGCTCGCGTGCAGTCTACAAGCTGCTGGAGATTGATGAGAAGGACCACCTCCTGCGTCCCGGACTGCGGGTTGTGGATCTGGGGGCGGCCCCCGGGGGGTGGACCCAGGTTGCGGTCCAGAAGGTGGGAGAGCGGGGGGTTGTGATTGCGACCGACCTGCTGGAGATGGAGCCCGTTCCCGGCGCAATCTTTCTGCGGGGGGATTTCAGGGAGGATGCGCTGCTGGAGCAGCTGCTCTCCAGAGTAGGGGGTGAGGAGATCGATCTGGTTCTCTCCGACATGGCCCCCAACATGAGCGGTGTTCCCGCCGTGGATATCCCGAAGGCGATGGTTCTGGTTGAGATGGCACACGATTTTGCCCGCCAGACCCTCAGAAAAGGGGGGGGTCTGCTGATGAAGGTGTTCCAGGGGGAGGGATTCGACCAGCTGCTGCAGGGACTGCGTGCCGATTTTCAGGTTGTCATTACCAGAAAACCGAAGGCCTCCAGGGGGCGCAGCCGTGAGGTTTATCTGCTGGCAAAAGGGTTTAAAGGGTGATCCTTCCTCTGGTTGATGATCCCGAAGTTTTGTCCTGGACAAACCGTCGAGATGTTTAATATTCAACAGAGAATGGGTTGATTTTGGGTATAATCGGCCCCATACAGTAATAGATACAGACAATAACAACAGGAAATCAATCTTGAACGATATGATCAAAAACATTCTTCTCTGGGTCGTGATTGCGATGGTCTTGATGTCCGTCTTCAACAGCTTCGCTCCACGCAACGCCACCTCCCAGAGTGTGGAGTATTCCCAGTTCATTACCGATGTCCGCCAGGGGCGTGTCAGTAGTGTTGATATTGAGGGGCGCGTGGTGAAGGGGGTGACCACCTCCGGACAGTCCTTCACCACCTACGATCCCGGTGATCGTGGAATGATCGGTGATCTGATCGAGAATGGTGTTGTGATCAAGGCGGAACCACCCGAGCAGCAGGGGGTATTGATGCAGATCTTCATCTCCTGGTTCCCGATGCTGCTGCTGATTGCGGTCTGGGTCTTCTTCATGCGTCAGATGCAGGGGGGCATGGGCGGCAAGGGGGGGCCGATGTCCTTTGGAAAGAGCAAGGCGCGCCTGCTCAATGAGGATCAGGTGCAGGTCACCTTTGCCGATGTTGCCGGTGTGGAGGAGGCGAAGGAGGAGGTCTCCGAACTGGTCGATTTCCTGCAGGATCCGGGCAAGTTCCAGAAGCTGGGTGGCAAGATCCCGCGTGGTGTACTGCTGACCGGCTCTCCCGGTACCGGCAAGACCCTGCTCGCCAAGGCGATTGCAGGAGAGGCCAAGGTCCCTTTCTTCACGATTTCGGGCTCCGACTTTGTGGAGATGTTTGTCGGTGTCGGTGCCTCCCGTGTGCGGGACATGTTTGAGCAGGCCAAGAAGAACTCCCCCTGTATCATCTTTATTGATGAGATCGACGCGGTGGGGCGCCATCGTGGTGCTGGCCTGGGTGGTGGCCATGATGAGCGTGAGCAGACCCTCAACCAGCTGCTGGTGGAGATGGATGGCTTTGAGCCCAACGACGGAGTGATTGTGATTGCGGCAACCAACCGTCCCGATGTTCTCGATCCTGCGCTGCTGCGTCCGGGCCGTTTTGATCGCCAGGTGGTGGTGCCGCTGCCCGATGTGCGTGGAAGGGAGCAGATTCTCAAGGTCCACATGAACAAGGTGCCGGTGGCGAAGAATGTGAAACCGAAACTGCTGGCGCGTGGTACCCCCGGATTCTCGGGTGCGGATCTGGCCAATCTGGTCAATGAGGCGGCCCTGTTTGCCGCCAAGGCGGGGAAGCGTCTGGTCAACATGGTGGAGTTTGAGAAGGCCAAGGACAAGATCATGATGGGGGCGGAGCGCCGCTCCATGGTGATGAGTGATGACGAGAAGGCACTGACCGCCTTCCATGAGGCGGGACACGCCATTGTCGGTCTCTCTGTTCCGGACCATGATCCGGTCTACAAGGTGACCATCATTCCCCGTGGGCGAGCACTGGGGGTCACCATGTTTCTCCCCGAGGAGGATCGCTACAGCCACAGCAAGAGAAGACTGGAGAGTCAGATCTCCAGCCTCTTTGGTGGCCGGATTGCCGAGGAGATGGTCTTTGGCAAGGATGCGGTAACCACGGGCGCATCCAACGATATTGAGCGTGCCACCGATATTGCACGCAACATGGTCACCAAGTGGGGGCTCTCGGAGAAGCTGGGGCCGCTGACCTATGCTGAGGAGGAGGGAGAGGTCTTTCTGGGGCGCTCGGTCACCAAGCACAAGGAGGTCTCTGACGAGACGGCCCACCTGATTGACGAGGAGATCCGCTCGGTTGTGGATCGCAACTATGAACGTGCCGAGAAGATCCTGAGTGCAAACAGGGAGAAGCTGGACGTGATGGCTGATGCCCTGATTCGCTACGAGACCATTGGTGAGGAGCAGATCAGGGAGATCATGGAGGGGCGGACCCCATCCCCTCCGGAGGACTGGAGCGACTCGGATGAGGATGGTGGAGCAGGGCAGCCTGCTGCGGTAGAGAACACCTCTGCAGACAAGGGCTCCGACTCATCCATTGGTGGACCTGCCAACCAGCACTGATAAAGTACAACCTTGAGTGAACGCCCTCCCCGGATCATGGGGATTCTCAACGTGACCCCGGACTCCTTCTCGGATGGGGGTGCCTACAACACCCTTGAGCGGGCGCTCGCACAGGCACTTGCGATGGTGGAGCAAGGGGCATCCATTATCGATATTGGCGGGGAGTCCACCCGCCCCGGTGCAGCGGCAGTATCGGTTGAGGAGGAGCTGGAGCGAGTTGTCCCGGTTATTGAGGCGATCCACCGGGAGTGCGATGTTCTTGTCTCTGTCGACACCAGCAAGCCCGAGGTAATGGAGGCGGCAGTCGCCGCCGGTGCAGGGTTGATCAATGATGTTCGTGCCCTTCAGCAGGAGGGGGCGCCGGAGATGGCTGCTGCACTCGAGGTTCCGGTCTGCCTGATGCATATGCAGGGGGAGCCGCGGACCATGCAGAGTGATCCGCACTATGAGGATGTTGTGGAGGAGGTGGTCGCCTTTCTCAGAGGGAGAATCGCAGATTGTGAGCTGGCCGGTATTTCGCGCTCCAGGCTTCTGGTTGATCCCGGGTTCGGCTTTGGAAAGAGGCTGGAGCACAATCTTCAGCTGCTGAGGGGGCTGGATCGACTCAGGTCACTGCAGGTTCCACTGCTGGTGGGGATCTCGAGGAAATCGATGATCGGTGCGCTGCTGGGCGATCTGCCGGTTGAAGAGCGACTCTTCGGAAGTGTTGGGGCCGCGGTGGTTGCGGTGGAGCGCGGAGCAGATATTGTCCGGGTGCATGATGTGCGTGAGACCCGTGAGGCACTCCAGGGTGCCGGGTTACTGTAGATGGCTGAAAATCGGGGAGGAGCGTGTCTCTGAGGGGAGAAAAGTATCTCAGATAATGGGTGTTGATAGAATGTAATGCATTAGTTATGCACAGAGGATTTAATGAGTAGAAGATATTTTGGTACCGATGGAATTCGCGGCAGGGTAGGGGAGCCACCCATTACCCCCGACTTTGCGATGCGGCTCGGCTATGCTGCGGGCCAGGTGCTGGCCAGAGAGGGGCATGACAAGGTGCTGATCGGCAAGGATACACGGATCTCCGGCTACATGTTCGAGTCGGCCCTGGAGGCCGGCTTCTCTGCTGCCGGGATCAATATCGGGCTGCTCGGTCCGATGCCCACCCCGGCGGTCGCCTATCTGACCCGCACCCTGCAGGCGGGTGCAGGGCTGGTGATCAGCGCCTCGCACAATCCGTTTGAGGATAATGGCTTCAAGTTCTTCTCTTCCGAGGGGGCCAAACTCCCGGACCGCTGGGAGCTGGAGGTGGAGGCGTTGCTGGAGAAACCGATATCAACGGTGGAGTCATCACATCTCGGCAAGGCGTGGCGTGTCGATGATGCCCCGGGTCGCTATATTGAGTTCTGCAAGAGATCGGTACCTAGTGGCTTCTCCCTGAAGGGGATGAAGCTGGTGGTTGACTGTGCCAATGGTGCCGCCTATGCGACCGCCCCCCACGTCTTTGCCGAGCTGGGTGCCGATGTGGTGACCATCGGGGACCGGCCCGATGGACTCAATATCAACCGCCAGGCGGGGTCGACCCATATGCAGGTCCTCTCTGGAATGGTCAAGCACTATGAGGCCGACCTTGGAATTGCGCTGGATGGGGATGGGGACCGTTGCCTGATGGTGGATAGTGACGGTGCGCTGATTGATGGAGACCTGATGCTCTATGTGATTGCATGCTCCCGCCAGCAGTCGGAGGAGCTGATCGGACCGGTGGTGGGCACGCTGATGACCAACCTTGGGGTGGAGCACGCACTTGCTGCCCAGCAGATTCCACTCCTCCGCTCCGCAGTGGGGGACCGCTATGTTCTGGAGATGCTGCAGGAGCATGGCGGGATGATTGGCGGCGAGTCCTCGGGCCATCTGCTCTGCCTCGACCGTACAACAACCGGGGACGGAATTGTCAGCGCCCTTCAGGTGTTGTTCGAGATCGTTGAGAGTGGCTCGACCCTTTCGCAACTGACCCGTGATGTAACCCTCTACCCCCAGGAGATGATCAATGTACCACTGCGCCAGAGGGGTGTGGTTGATAGTGCGGTGGTCCAGCAGGCGGTCATGGATGCCGAGGCGCGTCTGGCCGACCGTGGACGGGTGCTGCTGAGACCATCGGGTACCGAACCGGTGGTGCGCGTCATGGTAGAGGGGCAGGATGCGGCAGAGGTGGCTGCTGAGGTTGAGACGCTGGCACAGGTGGTTCGCCAGGAGGTTGGGAAGTAGCCGCTGGATCGTTACGATTTCGATTGATTTATTGGGGGTGAGTCGATAAGATTCGCGCCTGCAATTTTGGTGTTTCTCCGGCCATGGATGCCAGAGGAGTTGCCAGATGATATTGAAAGGAATGGATGGAAGGGAGTTGCCAATGAGACAGCCGATTATTGCCGGAAACTGGAAGATGAATGGATCTCTGGAGAGTATCCGTACCCTCGTTGCGGGTCTGAATGAGGGGATTGGCGAGGTTACCCGTGCAGAGATGGCGGTCTGCCCACCAGCGGCCTATCTTGCCGAGGTCTCCTCCCTGATTGAGGGATCAGCGATCGCACTGGGGGCGCAGGACTTGAGCAATGCGGCATCCGGTGCCTACACCGGTGAGATTGCTGGATCCATGCTCAACGATTTTGGCTGCAAATATGTCATTGTTGGCCACTCCGAGCGCCGCAACATCCGTGGCGAGAGTGATGAGCTGGTGGCAGAGAAGTTCAAGGCCGCACAGGATGCGGGGCTGACCCCAATTCTCTGTGTGGGGGAGCTGCTGGAGGAGCGCGAAGAGGGTGTCACCGAGGCGGTCTGTGCGCGTCAGATTGACGCTGTAATCAGTAGCTGTGGCGTGTCGGCTTTTGAGAACTCCATCATCGCCTATGAGCCGGTCTGGGCGATCGGTACCGGCAAGACCGCTACCCCTGAGCAGGCGCAGGAGGTGCATGCCTTTATCCGCAACCATATTGCCCGCCAGGACCAGGCGGTTGCCGATGGGCTGCGAATTCAGTACGGAGGCAGCATGAATGCAGGCAATGCCGCCGAGCTGCTGGCACAGCCTGATATTGATGGTGGCCTGATTGGCGGGGCCTCACTGAAGGCGGAAGATTTTTTGGCGATCGGCCGCGCAGCAGAATAGCGTTTTATTCAGAGTATTTCAGATGCAGACAGTACTTCTATTGGTTCATGTGTTCGCCGCTGTTGCGATGGTCGGTCTGATCCTGATACAGCAGGGAAAGGGGGCCGATGCCGGTGCCGCATTCGGCAGTGGAGCCTCTGCAACCGTTTTTGGCTCTCAGGGCTCCGCCTCATTCATGACACGCCTGACTGCAGGACTCGCAACGATCTTTTTTATCACCAGCCTCTCACTGGCCTACTTTGCCGGCCAGACTGACGACACTGCAGCCAGTGTAGTGGATCGGGTGGAGGCGGAGATTCCGCCTCCGGTTGAGGAGAAGATTTTTGAGCAGGAGGCTGCGGCTCCTGCCGGAATTCCCCTTCCTGCAGAGAGGGGTGAAGAGAAGTAAAAAGTAATTGCCGAAGTGGTGGAATTGGTAGACACGCTATCTTGAGGGGGTAGTGGCGTAAGCCGTGCCGGTTCAAGTCCGGCCTTCGGCACCATATAAGAGGTGGAAGGGGTCAACGGTCGAAATGATTTGTCTCCTCCATCATGGAGAGGGTACACTGGGAATTCCGGGAAGGATTTCCGTGAAATCTCAGTTTTCTCTGCGGAGCCTGCTCCGGAACGGAATCTGATGCAAGGGGATGTTGGTTAGAATCCTGGTTGAAGCAGGGTGTAGACAATAATAATGTTAGAAAACTACCTACCAGTTTTACTCTTTATCATCGTTGGTCTGGCTGTTGGGGTCGGCCCCATTGCCATCGGTTTTCTGCTGGGTGAGCATCGCCCGGATCGTGAAAAGAACTCCCCCTATGAGTGCGGTTTTGAGGCCTTCGAGGACTCGCGCATGAAGTTTGATGTCCGTTTCTACCTGGTCGCCATCCTCTTTATCATCTTTGACCTGGAAATTGCATTCCTCTTCCCGTGGGCCGTTGTGCTCGACAGGATTGGTGTGGTTGGGCTTGCCGCAATGGGGATCTTCCTGGTGATTCTGGTGATCGGCTTTATCTACGAGTGGAAGAAGGGGGCTCTGGAATGGGAATAGAGGGGCTGCTGGAAGAGGGGGTGGTTACCACCACCGCCGACAAGCTGATCAACTGGGCACGCACCGGCTCGATGTGGCCGATGACCTTTGGTCTCGCCTGCTGTGCGGTCGAGATGATGCACTCTGCGGCCGCCCGTTATGATCTGGACCGTTTCGGCATGATCTTCCGGCCCAGTCCACGACAATCCGATGTGATGATTGTGGCCGGTACCCTGGTCAACAAGATGGCCCCGGCACTGCGCAAGGTCTATGATCAGATGTCAGAGCCGCGCTGGGTGATCTCCATGGGCTCCTGTGCCAATGGCGGCGGATATTACCACTACTCCTACTCGGTGGTTCGTGGCTGTGATCGCGTGGTCCCGGTGGATATCTATGTGCCGGGCTGCCCTCCCACTGCAGAGGCGCTCTTCTACGGAATCCTTCAACTCCACGACAAGATCCGTCGTACCAACACCATCGCACGTTAACGATTATGGCACTGACTGACGACACGCTGCAGGAGCGGATTGAGGAGCAGTTTGAGGAGATGGAGCTCTCCTTCAGTGAGGCGCATGGCGAGCTCACGGTCGAGGTCGGCAGTGGTGACTACCTGGAGCTCTGCCAGGGGCTCAGAGAGAGGCCCCATTTTCAGATGGAGCAGCTGATCGACCTCTGTGGGGTCGACTACTCCGGGTATGGAGAGGAGGCGGGGGCGTCATGGAGCGGAAAGCGCTATGCAGCGGTTCTCCATCTCTTGTCGGTAAGACTCAATGAGCGGTTGCGGGTCCGTGTCTTTGCAGAGGATGATGAGTTCCCTGTGGTCCCCTCGGTGGTGGAGATCTGGAAATCGGTCAACTGGTATGAGCGCGAGGCCTTTGATCTCTACGGGATTGTATTTGACGAACATCCCGACCTGAGAAGGATCCTGACCGACTACGGCTTTATGGGGCACCCCTTCCGCAAGGATTTCCCGATGGTGGGTCATGTCGAGATGCGCTATGACGAGCTTCAACAGCGTGTGGTCTACGAGCCGGTCTCGATTGAGGAGCGGGTCAATACGCCGCGTGTGATCCGCAAGGACAACCGCTATGTCTGAGATCAAGAACTTTACGCTCAACTTCGGCCCCCAGCACCCAGCGGCCCATGGTGTACTGCGCCTGATCCTGGAGATGGATGGCGAGACCATCGAGCGGGCCGATCCCCATATTGGTCTGCTCCACCGCGCAACCGAAAAGCTGGCCGAGCAGCGCATCTATAACCAGAGCATCCCCTATATGGATCGTCTGGATTATGTCTCGATGATGTGCAACGAGCACGCCTATGTGATGACCATCGAGAAGATGCTGCAGCTGGAGGTTCCGGAGCGTGCACAATATATCCGGGTGATGTTTGACGAGATCACCCGCATCCTCAACCACCTGATGTGGCTCGGCACCCATGCGCTCGATGTGGGTGCGATGACTGTCTTCCTCTACTGCTTCCGTGAGCGTGAGGATCTGATGGATCTCTACGAGGCGGTCTCCGGTGCCCGCATGCACGCCGCCTACTATCGTCCCGGTGGTGTCTATCGCGACCTCCCGGAGGAGATGCCAAAACATGAGGCCAACCGCTGGCGCAGCGAGAAGGAGCTGAAGCGTCTCAATGCGGCGCGCGAGGGATCCGTGCTCGACTTTATCGAGGACTTCACCGACCGCTTCCCCGGGCTGGTGGACGAGTACGAGACCCTGCTGACCGACAACCGGATCTGGAAGCAGCGTACGGTCGATATCGGTGTGATTCCACCCGATCTGGCCAAGCAGCTGGGCTTTACCGGTCCGATGATTCGGGGCTCCGGGGTTGCCTGGGATCTGCGACGCAAGCAGCCCTATGAGGTCTATGACCGACTCGATTTTGACATTCCCATCGGGGTCAATGGCGACTGCTATGACCGCTATCTGGTGCGGGTGGCCGAGATGCGTGAATCCAACCGCATCATCAGGCAGTGCGTGGAGTGGCTGAGAAACAACTCCGGCCCGGTGATGGCGGAGAACCAGAAGATGGCACCGCCGCCACGGACGGAGATGAAGGAGGGGATGGAGTCCCTGATCCACCACTTCAAGTACTTTACCGAGGGGTACAGCATCCCTGCGGGAGAGGCATACGCTGCTGTCGAGCATCCGAAGGGGGAGTTTGGAACCTATATCCTCTCCGATGGGGCCAACAAGCCCTACCGCCTGAAGATTCGTGCCCCCGGCTTTGCCCACCTCTCCGCAATGGACGATATGGTGAAGGGGCACATGCTGGCCGATGTGGTGGCGGTGATCGGTAGCATGGATGTTGTATTTGGAGAGATTGACCGATGAATGATTATCGCTACAGTGGCTGTTGCAATGCAGTGGGGAGCGCAAAGCATGAGTAGCCTGATCTCCGATGTGGCACGTGCAGATATTGACCGCTGGATCGAGAAGTATCCGGAGGATCAGAAGCAGTCTGCAGTGATGGCCGCACTGCGCATCGTGCAGGATGAGAATGACGGCTCCATCACCACCGATCTGATGGATGAGGTTGCGGCCTATCTCGATATGCCGCCGATCAGTGTCTACGAGGTGGCCACCTTCTACTCGATGTATGAGAGAGAGCCGGTGGGCAGACACAAGCTCTGTGTCTGCACCAACATCTCCTGCATGCTGAAGAACTCCAAAGGGGTGGTAGACCACCTTGAGGAGAGGCTGGGGATCGGCCTTGGCGAGGTGACCGAGGATGGAATGTTCTCGCTCAAGGAGGTGGAGTGCCTTGGTGCCTGTGTCAATGCACCGGTAATGCAGATCGGCGAGCACTACCATGAGCACCTCAACCCCGAGAAGATCGACCGTCTGCTCGACGAACTGAGACAGGAGCGCTAGCCGTGGCAAATCAGGTCTGTTTCAGAAACAACCATCTCGAGAGCTCATGGACCCTTGCTGCCTACCAGAGCAACGGTGGCTATGAGGTTCTGAAAAGGATACTCTCCGAAAAGAGCCCACCCGAGGATCTGATTGAGGAGATCAAGATCTCTGCACTGCGTGGACGTGGTGGAGCGGGCTTTCCGACCGGGCTGAAGTGGAGCTTCATGCCGCGCAATGCCCCCGGGCAGAAGTATATTGTCTGCAACTCGGATGAGGGGGAGCCGGGAACCTGCAAGGATCGCGACATTCTGCGCTACAACCCCCACCAGCTGATTGAGGGGATGATCATTGCCGGCTACTGCATCGGCGCATCGGCCGGCTACAACTATATTCGTGGTGAGTTCTGGGAGCCCTACAGCCGTTTCGAGGGGGCACTGGAGGAGGCGCGTGCCGCCGGACTGCTGGGAGAGAATATCCTCGGCAGCGGCTTCGATTTCCAGCTCCACTCCCACCTCGGGGCAGGGGCCTATGTCTGTGGAGAGGAGACTGCACTCCTCAACTCCATTGAGGGGAAGAAGGGGCAGCCCCGCTTCAAGCCACCATTCCCTGCCGGATTTGGACTCTATGGACGTCCGACAACAATCAACAATACCGAGAGCCTCGCCTCGATTCCTGTCATTCTTGCCAATGGCGGGCAGTGGTTTGCCGATCTGGGCGTGCCCAATGCCGGGGGTGAGAAGCTCTTCTCCGTCTCCGGTCATGTCAACAGGCCCGGAAACTATGAGGTGCCAATCGGTACCCCGTTCTCCGAGCTGCTGGAGATGGCGGGTGGCGTCCGGGAGGGACACCAGCTGAAGGCGGTCATCCCCGGCGGATCCTCGACACCAGTGGTCCCTGGCGAGCAGATGATGGAGGTCAACATGGATTACGACTCCATCGCCTCAGCGGGATCGATGCTCGGTGCCGGCTCCGTGATCGTGATGGATGAGACCACCTGCATGCCGCGCGTACTGGCCCGTCTCTCCTACTTCTATTATGAGGAGTCCTGTGGGCAGTGTACCCCCTGTCGCGAGGGGACTGGCTGGCTCTATCGGATGCTGCAGAGAATTGAGGATGGAGAGGGGCGAGATGAGGATCTCGACCTGCTCGACAATGTGGCCGGAAATATTGAGGGGAACACCATCTGTGCCCTCGGGGATGCAGCCGCGATGCCGGTGCGCAGCTTCCTCAAGCACTACCGTGATGAGTTCCAGCACCACATTGACCACAAGCAGTGCATGGTGAGATCGGACTGGTAGAACACAATGAAAAGAACTGACTGTTTACCAATCATCCATATCCGTTCAGATCGCTTCTGCGCGGATAGAGGTCAAGGCACAAAATGTGAGTTTACGAGTGTAAATGACCATTTTGAAACGCAGAGATGGATTCGCGCAGGGGTGATCTGAAATGGATACGCAGAAAGATCAGGTCACGATTGAGATCAACGATACCCCGCTGCAGGCGCGGCAGGGGCAGATGTTGATCGAGGTTGCCGATGCAAATGGTATCTCCATCCCCCGTTTCTGCTACCACAAGAAGCTCTCTGTATCGGCCAACTGCAGGATGTGCCTGGTTGAGGTGGAGAAGGCACCCAAGCCACTCCCCGCCTGCGCAACCCCGGTAACCGACGGGATGAAGGCATGGACAAAATCACCCCGGGCGATTGCAAGCCAGAAGAGCGTGATGGAGTTTCTGCTGATCAACCACCCACTCGACTGCCCGGTCTGTGATCAGGGTGGAGAGTGTGATCTGCAGGAGATGGCACTGGGATATGGTGGTGATCAGAGCCGTTACTCCGAGAAGAAGCGCATTGTAAAGGACAAGGATTACGGCCCGCTGGTCTCCACCGAGATGACCCGCTGTATCCACTGTACCCGCTGTGTCCGTTTTGGTACCGAGATTGCCGGGATTGCCGAGATTGGTGGCACCGGCCGTGGCGACCATATGGAGATCGGCACCTATGTGCGCAAGGCATTGAGTTCGGAGCTCTCCGGAAACATCATTGATCTCTGTCCGGTTGGTGCTCTGCTCTCCAAACCCTTCCTCTTCAGCGCCCGCTCCTGGGAGCTGAAGAGTGTTCCGGGAGTCGCACCGCATGATGCGGTGGGATCGAATATTCAGATTCAGACCCGAAACGGCAAGGTGATGCGTGTCATCCCGCAGGAGAATGAGGCGGTCAATGAGATCTGGATCTCGGACCGTGACCGTTTCAGCTATCTCGGTCTCGATAGCAGTGACCGCATCACCCAGCCGATGGTGCGTAACAGCGAGGGCACGCTGGTTGAGAGCGACTGGCAGGGTGCACTTGAGCAGGCGGTCACCGGGCTCAGCAAGATTGCAGAGGGAGAGGGTGGTGATGCCGTTGGTGCCCTCGCCTCACCCAGCAGAACCGTTGAGGAGCTCTATCTGCTGCAGAAGCTGATGCGCGGATTGGGCTCAAACAATATCGACCATCGTCTCCTGCAGCAGGACTTCTCGGGGCAGTCTGCCCAGGGCGCCCCTCAGCTGGGCTGCTCGATCGAGGAGATCGAGAGGCAGAATGCGGTACTGATTGTCGGCTCCGACATCCAGCGTGAGCAGCCACTGCTCTCGCACCGGATCCGCAAGGCGGCACTTGCCGGTGCCACGGTCTCTGCCGTCAATCCAGAGGGGATTGAGTTCAACTTCCCGCTCTCACAGAATATTGGGGTCGATCGACTGATCCCTGCACTCGCCTCCATCGCCGGGGCGCTGGTGGAGTCCGGCAAGGGAGGTGATCTCGCTGGGCTCTCTGCACTGGTTGCAGATGCAGCAGTGGGGGATGCCCACCGTGCCATGGCAGAGTCACTGCTCAATGGAGAGCAGGCGATGGTACTGATGGGCGAGTCGGCCTATCGTGATGGAAATCAGGCCGTGGTCCACGCCCTCGCGTCTGCAATTGCAGCGATGTCGGGCGCCACACTCAGTGTGGTTACCGAGGGTGCCAATGCGCTGGGTGGTGACCTTGCCGGTGCCGTTCCCCACCACGAGGCTGCCGGTGCGGCAGTTGAGTCGATCGGCGCCACAGCCGCTGCGATGGCGACAGAGCCACCCAGGGGGCTGCTGCTGATGGGGGTTGAGACAGATCACGACCTTGCTGCTGGAGCTGCAGCAACGGATGCAATCATTGCGCGGAGCGAGTTTGTCGTCTCGATCGCCTCGTTTGGAGACCGAATCTCCAGCGAGAAGGCGGATGTGGTACTGCCACTGGCCGCCTTCACTGAGACCTCCGGCACCTTCGTCAATGGAGAGGGGCGGTGGCAGAGCTTTGCTGGTGCCGTGGCACCGAAGGGTGAATCCCGACCCGGATGGAAGATCCTGCGGGTGCTGGGGACCCTGGCCAACATCGACGGCTTTGACCATGACAGCTCAGAGGAGGTGGTGGCAGAGGTCAGGGGTGCAGTTGAAGGGGGTGAGACGAAATCCTGGTCCTGGCAGGCTCCTGCCGATCTGGGTAACGCAGCATCACCGGCTGTGACAGCGAGACCGATCTATTCGGTGGACTCCCTGGTCCGCCGCTCCGAGCCACTGCAGAAGACCCCGCTGGCGGCGGGTAATCCGCACGAGACAACAGAGGAGACGGCATAATGTTTGGACTGCCGGAAGAGGTGATCACCCTGCTCTGGACCCTGATCAAGATTGTTGCCATTGTGGCACCATTGATGCTCGGTGTTGCCTATCTCACCTATGCAGAGCGCAAGATCATCGGCTATATGCAGATCCGTATCGGCCCCAATCGGGTCGGCCCCAAGGGGTGGCTGCAGCCGATTGCCGATGCCCTGAAATTGATGTTCAAGGAGATCATCCTCCCCACCGGTGCAAACAAGGTTCTCTTTGTGGTGGCACCGATCCTCTCGATCGCGCCGGCGCTGGCCGCCTGGGCAGTGATTCCGTTTGATGATGGGATGGTACTCTCCAATCTGGATGCTGGGCTGCTCTATATCCTGGCACTCACCTCGGTGGGGGTCTACGGTGTCATCATTGCCGGCTGGGCCTCCAACTCCAAGTATGCATTCCTCGGTGCGCTGCGCTCTGCGGCACAGGTGGTCTCCTACGAGATCGCGATGGGCTTTGCCCTGGTGGGAGTATTGATGGCGGCCGGAAGCCTCAATCTGGGTGATATTGTTCGTGCCCAGGAGGGGGGGGTTCTCCACTGGTACTGGCTGCCACTGCTGCCGCTCTTTGTGGTCTATTTCCTCTCCGGTGTTGCGGAGACCAACCGTGCCCCGTTTGATGTGGCAGAGGGTGAGTCCGAGATCGTCGCCGGCTTCCATGTCGAGTACTCCGGCATGACCTTTGCGATCTTCTTCCTGGCCGAGTATGCCAACATGATCCTGATTGCGGCGCTCTCCAGTGTCCTCTTCCTTGGGGGGTGGCTCTCGCCATTTGCCGGGGTTCCGGTTCTGGGCGAGCTGACGGCGTGGGTTCCGGGGCTGTTCTGGCTGCTGATGAAGATGTCGATCTTCCTCTTCTTCTTTCTCTGGTTCCGTGCAACCTTCCCCCGCTACCGCTATGACCAGATCATGCGTCTGGGGTGGAAGGCCTTCCTGCCGGTCACCATTCTCTGGCTCTTTGTCGAGGGGGTCGCAATCTATGCGGAGATTGGCCCCTGGTTTGACGGTGTTCTGGGAGGCTGACCGATGAAACTGATCAGGAAAATTCTCAGAACCTGGACCCTCTCTGAGCTCTTCAAGGGGCTGAGTGTGACCGGACGCTATCTGTTCCGGAAGAAATTCACCCTCAACTACCCCGAGGAGAAGGCGCCCCAGTCTCCCCGTTTCCGCGGGCTCCATGCACTGCGCCGCTACCCTGACGGGGAGGAGCGCTGCATCGCCTGCAAGCTCTGCGAGGCGGTCTGTCCGGCGATGGCGATCACCATTGAGGCGGCACCACACCCCAGGGCGCCCTCTCTTCCTCCTGCGGAGGAATTCACCTTGTGTGATGAGGATGCCCCGCAGATCAACGCTGCCGGCAGATCAAGAAACTACGGCAACCGCAGAACGACAAGGTATGAGATTGACCTCTTCAAGTGCATCTTCTGTGGCTACTGTGAGGAGGCCTGTCCGGTGGAGGCGATTGTGGAGACCCGGATTTACGAGTACACCTTTGAGGAGCGGGGAGAGAATATCCTCACCAAGGAGGCGCTGTTGAGAATTGGAGATGAGCAGGAGCCGCAACTCGCTGCTGACCTGGAAGTGGATGGGAGATACAGATAATGACCAATATATTATTTTATCTGTTTAGCGCAATTCTGCTCTTCGCCGCCTTCCGCGTCATCACCGCGAAGAGTGCGGTTCATGCGGCGATCTTCCTGATTCTGGCATTCTTTACCACCTCTGCGATCTGGCTGCTACTGGAGGCCGAGTTCCTCGCCATCACCCTGGTACTGGTCTATGTGGGGGCGGTCATGGTGCTCTTCCTGTTTGTGGTGATGATGCTCGATGTCAATATGGAGCCGCTGCGCGAGGGCTTTACCCGCTACTTCCCGGCGGGCGCACTGGTTGCCCTGACCATCGTCTTCGAGATGAGTGTTGTGCTGGGGGGGCGCTACTTCAGCAGTGAGAACTTCCCTGCACCGGTTCCCCATGGTGCCGACTACAGCAATACCAAGGAGCTGGGCGAGCAGCTCTATACCACCCATCTCTTCTCATTCGAGGTGGCCGCAGCGATCCTGCTGATCGCCATCGTTGCAGCGATCGGTCTCACCTTCCGTCGCCGGGTGGAGAGCAAGAAGCAGGATATTCCACATCAGCACAGAGTGGATCGCAATGACCGGGTGCGGATGCTGGATATTCGTGAGGGGGAGGAGTCATGATTGAGCTCTCTGATTTTCTGATCCTCGGGGCGCTGCTCTTCACCATCAGCATGGCCGGGATCTTCCTCAACCGGAAGAATGTCATCATCCTGCTGATGGCGATTGAGTTGATGCTGCTCTCGGTGAACATGAATTTTGTCGCTTTCTCACACTATCTGGGTGATACCGCAGGGCAGGTCTTTGTATTCTTTATCCTGACGGTGGCAGCGGCAGAGGCGGCGATCGGGCTGGCGATTCTGGTACTGCTGTTCCGCAATCGCAGAACCATCAATGTTGATGATCTGGATGAGTTAAGGGGGTAGGGGCGTATCATGAAATCAATCTACCTCGCTATTGTTCTTGCACCACTCCTCGGTAGCATGCTGGCCGGCCTCTTTGGCCACTGGATGGAGCGCAGGGTTGCACACATTGTCACCATTGGCGGTGTCGCGATCTCCTTCATCCTCTCCCTGATTGTCTTCAAGGATACGGCAATCGATGGCAACACCTTCAATGGCAACGTCTATACCTGGCTGGTGAGTGACGGCATCCAGTTCAATGTCGGCTTTCTGATCGATCAACTGACTGCAATGATGCTGGTGGTGGTGAGCTTCGTCTCCCTGATGGTCCATATCTATACCATTGGCTACATGCAGGAGGACCCGGGCTACAAGCGCTTCTTCAGCTACATCTCCCTCTTTACCTTCTCCATGTTCATGCTGGTGATGTCCAATAACTTCATGCAGCTCTTCTTCGGCTGGGAGGCGGTGGGACTGGTCTCCTATCTGCTGATTGGATTCTGGTTCCAGAAGGAGACGGCGATCTATGCCAACCTCAAGGCTTTCCTGGTCAACCGTGTGGGTGACTTCGGCTTCCTGCTGGGGATTGCAGCGGTACTGCTCTACTTTGGTTCGATGGACTATGCAGAGGTATTCTCCCGTACCGACAGTGTGGTGGGGCAGACCATCAATATCTGGGGTGATAGCGAGTGGTCGGTGATGAGCGTGATCTGCATCCTCCTCTTTATCGGTGCAATGGGCAAATCGGCGCAGGTGCCACTCCATGTCTGGCTTCCCGACTCGATGGAGGGCCCAACCCCGATCTCTGCACTGATCCACGCTGCAACCATGGTGACCGCCGGTATCTTCATGGTGGCGCGGATGTCGCCACTGTTTGAGCTCTCCGAGACGGCGCTCTCCGTGGTGCTGGTGATCGGTGCGATTACCGCCCTCTTCATGGGTTTCCTCGGTCTGGTGCAGCACGATATCAAGCGTGTGGTCGCCTACTCGACCCTCTCGCAGCTCGGCTACATGACGGTGGCACTTGGTGCCTCGGCCTATGCCGCCGGTGTCTTCCATCTGATGACCCACGCCTTCTTCAAGGCACTGCTCTTCCTTGCGGCTGGCTCCGTCATCATTGCAATGCACCATGAGCAGGATATGCGCAATATGGGTGGCCTGAAAAAATATATGCCGATCACCTACTGGACCTCGCTTGTGGGATCCCTGGCACTGATCGGCTTCCCTGGATTTGCCGGCTTCTTCTCCAAGGATGCGATCATCGAGGCAGTCCATGCCTCGACCATTGCCGGCTCCAGCTTTGCCTATATTGCGGTGCTCTCCGGTGTCTTTGTCACCGCACTCTACAGTTTCCGGATGTTCTTCCTCACCTTCCATGGTCCAGAGCGTTTCCGCGACGCTGCAGCGCACCACGGCGATGAGGATGACGACCATGGCCACCATGGTGCCCATGAGCCACACGAAACCCCATGGGTGGTGACCGGCCCGTTGATTGCACTGGCGATTCCATCGGTCATTATCGGTGCACTCTATGTGGAGCCGATGCTGTTTGCCGGTTTCTTCGGTGATGCAATCCAGGTCAGGCCGGAGCACGATGTATTGGCACAGCTGGGTGAAGGTTTCCACGGTGTTTTCGGATTTGTCCTCCACGGGATGATGGCCCCCCCATTCTGGCTCGCGATGGCTGGTGTCGGGACCGCCTACTATCTCTATATGGTACGGACCGATCTCCCCGAGCAGATCAGGGCACGCTTCTCTCCACTGCACCGCCTGCTTGAGAACAAGTATGGATTTGACAGCTTCAATGAGGCCTTCTTTGCCGGTGGTTCACGCGGGATCGGTGGTCTGCTCTGGAAGGTGGGTGACATGAAATTGATTGATGGCCTGATGGTCAACGGCTCCGCCTTTGGGGTGGGGAAGATAGCCGCCTTTATTCGCCATCTGCAGAGCGGATACCTCTACCACTACGCATTTGCAATGATTATCGGTCTGCTGGTGATGCTGGCCTGGGTCATCTACTGATAGGGACGACGGAAGATAGCAATGGATTCAAGTAGCAACATACTGAGTTTACTGGTCTGGGTTCCGGTCCTGGGTGGATTGCTGACCCTCGCGATTGGTGACCGCAGTGGTGTTTTCGGACGGGTCAATGCGCTGGCGTTCTCCATCATCACCTTTGTGATCTCGCTCGTCCTGCTGACCGATTTCGACCGCTCCACCCACCTGATGCAGTTTGTGGAGATGGCCCCATGGATTGAGCCATTCAATATCAACTACCACCTGGGGGTGGATGGCATCTCGATGCCGTTTATTGTGCTGACCAGCTTTATCACCGTGATTGTGGTGATTGCCGGGTGGGAGGTGATCCAGGACAGAAACGCCCAGTACATGGCCGCCTTCCTGATCATGACCGGTCTGATGAACGGTGTCTTTGCGGCGCTGGATGCGATCCTCTTCTACATCTTCTGGGAGGCGATGCTGATCCCGATGTTTATCATCATCGGTGTCTGGGGCGGACCGAACCGGGTCTACGCCACCATCAAGTTCTTCCTCTACACCTTCCTGGGGTCGGTCTTCATGCTGATCTCCCTGCTCTGGCTCTACAGCGAGAGTGGCACATTCTCCATCCTCGCCTATCATGATCTGCCGATCGGGATGACGGCGCAGATGCTGATCTTCTTTGCCTTCCTCCTCGCCTTTGCGGTCAAGGTACCGATGTGGCCGGTCCACACCTGGTTGCCGGATGCTCACGTGGAGGCCCCAACCGGTGGTTCCGTGGTGCTGGCGGCGATCATGCTGAAGATGGGTGCCTACGGTTTCCTCCGCTTCAGTCTGCCGATTGTCCCCGATGCGAGCAGTGAGCTCGATACCTTCATGATCACCCTGTCGCTGATTGCGGTGGTCTATATCGGCTTTGTGGCGCTGGTGCAGCAGGACATGAAGAAGCTGATCGCCTACTCGTCGATCTCACACATGGGATTTGTCACCCTCGGCTTCTTTATCCCGTTCCTGATCTTCAAGCAGAGCGGATCGATGGAGGGGGCAGCCATCGGTGTTGAGGGTGGACTGGCACAGATGATCTCCCACGGATTTATCTCTGGTGCGATGTTCCTCAGCGTCGGCGTACTCTATGACCGCCTCCACTCCCGCCAGATCAATGATTACGGTGGTGTTGCCAACACCATGCCGGCCTTTGCCGCATTCATGCTCTTCTTCTCGATGGCCAATGCAGGGCTTCCGGGTACCTCCGGGTTTGTTGGTGAGTTCATGGTGATTCTTGGCTCCTTCCGTGCCAACTTCTGGATCGCTTTCCTCGCCGCCACCACCCTGATCCTCGGTGCCGCCTACACCCTCTGGATGTACAAGCGGGTGGTCTATGGAAAGGTGGCCAACAAGGGGGTTGCGGGGCTGAGTGATATCACCCTGAGAGAGTTCCTGATGATGGCCATACTGGCAGCGGCCGTCCTGGGAATGGGGCTCTACCCGGCGCCGATTATCGACATCATGCACGCCTCGGTGGATCACCTGTTGCAGCAGATTACGGTTTCCAAGCTATAAGATGTTATGAAATGTGATCTTACTGGAAGATTGTTTATCCCCTTTTACGGGGCGTCAGTAGCCAGGGAGGGCCACTGTCGAGCGGACAGGGATGTCTCCAGCGTACCCGTAAAAGGGTATGGAGAAGCTTCCTGGTCTCAGTCAGATAGCAGAAGTGAAGAACAATTATGAATTTTGAGATAGCAGAACTCATCGCGGTAGCACCAGAGATCACCCTGTTGAGCATGGCCTGTCTGGTCCTGCTGGTGGACCTCTTCATCTGCGACAGCTGTCGCATTATCACCTGGCTGCTGACACTGGGCTCACTACTGCTCACCGCCGCAGTGGTTGCGATGGGGATGGGCGGAGAGTCCCAGATCCTCTTCAGTGGCTCCATCGTCCGTGACGGGATGGGCGATGTACTGAAGATCGCCATGCTGCTGATCACCACCATGGTCTTCCTCTATTCGAAGGAGTACCAGCAGGAGCGCGGCCTCTATCGCGGCGAATACTTTGTGCTGGGCCTCTTTGGTGTGCTGGGGATGATGATCCTTGTCTCCTCGCACTCCTTCCTTACCCTCTATCTCGGGCTGGAGCTGATGTCCCTCTCCATGTATGCGATGGTCGCACTGCAGCGGGATGAGGCGCGTGCCTCCGAGGCGGCGATGAAATACTTTGTACTGGGTGCACTCGCCTCCGGGATGCTCCTCTATGGCATCTCGATGATCTATGGCGCCACCGGTACCCTCAATATCGGTGAGGTGGCCCAGGCTATCCAGCAGCAGGGCAGCAACAGTGATCTCAACCTGGTGCTGGTCTTCGGCCTCGTATTCATGGTCTCCGGTATCGCCTTCAAGCTGGGTGCTGTGCCGTTCCACATGTGGGTGCCCGATGTCTACCATGGTGCGCCAACATCCGTCACCACCTATATTGCCAGTGCCCCCAAGATTGCCGCCTTTGCGATGGTGATGCGTCTGCTGGTGGATGGCCTCAACGGTCTGGCTGTAGACTGGCAGCCGATGCTGATCATCCTGGCGCTCCTCTCCATGGCCTTTGGTAATATGATTGCGATTGCACAGACCAACCTCAAGCGGATGCTCGCCTACTCGGGCATCTCCCATATCGGTTTCCTGCTGCTGGGTATACTGAGTGGTACCGAGGCCGGGTTCGAGTCTGCGATGTTCTACGCCATCACCTATGCACTCACCTCCGCTGGTGGCTTTGGGATGATCCTGCTGATGAGCAGCAAGGGGTTTGAGGCGGAGGAGCTCAGCGACTACAAGGGGCTGGCCAGGCGCAGCCCCTGGTTTGCACTGATGATGATGATCCTGATGTTCTCAATGGCGGGTGTACCCCCCACCGTTGGCTTCTACGCCAAGCTCGCCGTGCTGCAACAGGTGGTTACGGTTGATCTGGTATGGCTGGCAGTGGCAGCAGTCGCCTTCTCCGTGATCGGCGCCTTCTACTACCTCAGGGTGATCAAGATGATCTACTTTGATGTGGGAGATGAGAACAGTACGAGTTCCCCCCAGTTTGGCCTCGATCCAGCCGGGGTGACACTTTCAGTCAATGCGCTGATTGTTCTTGCCCTGGGAATTTTCCCAGGTCAGCTGATGCTGATTTGCCAGAACGCGATTGGCTGATATGTAAAAAACGCATTGCAACTTTAGACTCCTCTATGTAGTATACGCACCACTTTGATGCGGGGTGGAGCAGTCTGGTAGCTCGTCGGGCTCATAACCCGAAGGTCGTTGGTTCAAATCCGGCCCCCGCTACCAAATCACAAAAAGGCCGATCTTTTTGATGAGATCGGCCTTTTTTTATCTCCGTTTCCCTGAGAAATGGAGTGAGTTGAACAGTATTGTTGAGAGATTTCGGAAAGGAATGGCGACAATTCGCGAAAAACTGGATGCGCTCATTGCCCCTGTAGTGGAGGGGCTGGGCTATGAGCTGGTTGGGATTGAGTACCTGCCACAGGGCAAGCACTCCCTGCTGCGGATCTATATTGATCAGGAAGAGGGGATTACCCTGGATGACTGCGAGAAGGTGAGCCGTCAGATTAGTGCGGTGCTGGATGTGGAGGATCCGCTCAGTGGCCACTACAATCTGGAGATCTCCTCTCCGGGGCTGGAGCGCCCACTCTTTGTTGAGGAGCACTATCTCCGTTTTGCAGGGAGTCGGGTATTTGTACGGACCTCGTTTCCACTGGATGGAAGGCGCAAGTTTGAGGGGATCCTGAAAGGGGTTGATGGTGAGGATGTGGTGGTTGAAATTGGAGAGGAGATCTTTCGTCTTCCTCTGGTGCAGATCGACAAGGCACATCTGGTTCCGGAGTTTGATCAGTAGATAGCAACCATTTCTAACCATTTAACAGTTAAGGTTTATCAATTAGAGAGTCGTGTTATGAGCAAGGAAATTCTGCAGGTTGTGGAGGTGGTATCCAACGAGAAGGATGTCAGCAGAGAGGTGATTTTTCAGGCGCTGGAGTCGGCGCTGGCGATGGCAACCAAGAAGAAGCACAATGAGGAGATCGGTGTTCGGGTTGCGATTGACCGCGAGACCGGAGAGTACGAGACCTTTCAGACCTGGGAGGTGCTGGATGGGGACGAGCCCGGCATCGAGATGGAGTATCCGGATGCACAGCTCTGGCTGATCGATGCGGTTGAGATTGACCCCAACATCAAGCCCGGCGAATTCATTGAGGAGCCGACTGAGTCGGTCGAGTTTGGCCGTATCGCGGCCCAGGCGGCCAAGCAGGTGATCTTCCAGAAGGTGCGCGAGGCGGAGCGGGAGAAGGTGGCCGCCGAGTATCGGGATCGGGTCGGTGAGCTGCTGGGCGGAATCGTCAAGCGGATGGATCGCGGCAATGCGATTATCGATCTGGGGGGCAACGCCGAGGCGGTGATCCCAAGAGAGCAGCAGATTCCGCGTGATCCGGTTCGCCCCGGTGACCGTCTGCGTGGCTGTCTGATGGAGATCCAGCAGGAGCAGCGAGGCCCACAGCTGGTGATGAGCCGGGTGGCGCCAGAGGTGCTGGTGGCACTCTTCACCCTGGAGGTTCCGGAGATCAGCGATGGCCTGATCGAGCTCAAGGGGGCGGCGCGTGACCCCGGCTCCCGTGCCAAGATTGCGGTCCACAGCCTGGATCGCCGGGTCGACCCGGTGGGTGCCTGTGTTGGTATCCGTGGCTCCCGTGTGCAGGCGGTCTCCAATGAGCTGGCCGGGGAGCGTGTTGATATTGTGCCGTGGGACGAGAATCCCGCCCAGTTCGTGATCAATGCGATGTCCCCTGCCGAGGTGGTCTCCATCGTGGTGGACGAGGACAAGCACTCGATGGATATTGCGGTGGAGGAGGAGAACCTCTCCCAGGCGATTGGGCGTGGTGGGCAGAATATCCGTCTGGCCAGTGAGCTCACCGGCTGGACACTCAATGTGATGAGTGAGGAGGAGTTTGATGCCAAGGCGGAGTCCGAGGCGGTCGAGATCCAGAAGAGGCTGATGGGCCAACTTGATGTGGATGAGGATGTGGCGGCAATCCTGGTCCAGGAGGGGTTCAGTGGTGTCGAGGAGATTGCCTATGTGGATGAGGCGGAGATGGCCGCCATCGAGGAGTTTGATGAGGAGATTGTGGCCGAGCTTCGTAACCGTGCGCGCGACTACCTGCTGACACAGGCGATCTCTCAGGAGGAGGTACTTGAGGGAAGGGCACCTGCAGAGGATCTGCTTGATCTTGAGGGAATGGATGAGCAGCTGGCCTACAGGCTTGCTGCCGAGGGGGTTGTAACCGCTGAGGATCTGGCCGAGCAGGCGGTGGATGACCTGATGGATATGGAGGAGCTTGGGATCAGCTCAGAGCGTGCCTCCGAGCTGATCATGAAGGCGAGAGAACCCTGGTTTGCCGATGAAGATAGTGAGAGTGCGGAAGTCGCACAGGATCAGGCATAGCAGCAAGGATAGCAGTAAGGAGAGAAGAGCATGTCTAAGGTTACAATCGCCCAGTTTGCCGAGGTCGTAAAGATCCCGGCCGATCGCCTGCTTGAACAGCTTGCCAATGCAGGGGTTTCCAAGAGCAGTATCGATGATGAGATCTCTGATGATGAGAAGATGAAGCTGCTTGGCTTCCTGCGTCAGTCACATGGTGAGGGGAAGTCGGCCGGCACAAAGGGGAAGGTTACGCTCAAGAGGAGATCAACCGCCACACTCAAGGTTGGGGGTGGTGCACGCTCTACAGGGAGCAAGAGTGTCAACGTCGAGGTACGCAAGAAGCGCACCATCAACAAGCCACTGGATCCGGCCACGGTTGAGGCCCAGAGCAAGGAGGCTGAGGAGAAGCTGAGGGCGGAACGGGAGCGGCGTGCCGAAGAGGATCTTCAGCGTCTGCAGCAGGATGAGGAGCGACGCAAGCACCAGATCCAGAAACGCGAGGAGGAGGAGCGTGCACGCGAGGAGGCGGAACGTCGCCAGAAAGAGGAGGCGGAGCGCAAGGCGCGTGAGGCGGAGGAGAAGAGAATCCTTGATGAGCAGGCGCGTCTGGTTGCAGAGAAGGCGGCAACCAGGAAGCGTGAGGAGGAGAAGAGCGCAACGGACAAGAAGCGTTCCGGAAAGAAACAGCCAACCCGCTATGGGCGCAAGGAGCTCCATGTTGCGGAGGGCAAGTCCGGGCGCAGAAAGCCAAAGCGGTCTGCCAAGGCGAGACGTGCTGCCAGGGTCGAGATTGAGACGGAGCACGGCTTTACCAAGCCAACGGCACCGGTTGTACTGGAGGTACAGATTCCGGAGACCATTACCATTGGTGAGTTGGCACAGAAGATGTCAATCAAGGCGGCAGAGCTGATCAAGGCGATGATGAATCTGGGTACGATGGCCACCATCAACCAGATGATCGATCAGGAGACGGCTGAGCTGCTGGTGGAGGAGATGGGCCACAAGGCGGTCCTGATGAAAGAGGATGCGATTGAGGAGGAGCTGATGGCCTCCCATCTGGATGAGGATGAGGGGGAGCAGCGTGCCCCTGTGGTCACCATCATGGGTCATGTCGATCACGGCAAGACCTCACTGCTCGACTATATCCGTGAGTCCCAGGTGACCAAGGGCGAGGCCGGCGGCATTACCCAGCATATTGGTGCCTATCGGGTCACCACCCCCAAGGGGGAGATTGCATTCCTGGATACGCCGGGACATGCGGCGTTTACTGCCATGCGTGCTCGTGGTGCCAAGGTGACCGATATTGTCATCCTGGTGGTGGCTGCGGATGATGGGGTGATGCCCCAGACCGAGGAGGCGATCCAGCATGCGCGTGCCGCAGAGGCACCGCTGATTATTGCTGTCAACAAGATCGACAAGCCGGAGGCGGATCCGGACCGGGTGAAGAATGAGCTCGCCAGCAAGGATGTGGTCCCCGATGATTGGGGTGGCGATGTGATGTTTGTCAATGTCTCGGCCCACACCGGAGAGGGTGTTAATGAGCTGCTGGATGCCATTATCCTGCAGTCCGAGATGATGGAGCTGACGGCGGTTAGTGATGCACCAGCCAAGGGCAATGTAGTGGAGTCCAGGGTCGACAAGGGGCGTGGCGCCGTGGCCACAGTCATGATCCAGAGCGGCACCCTCCACAAGGGGGATATCCTGCTTGCCGGCCGTGAGTATGGTCGTGTGCGTGCGATGATGAATGAGTTTGGGGCGCAACTCACCGAAGCGGGCCCCTCAACCCCGGTGGAGATCCTCGGCCTCTCTGGTGTGCCAGAGGCGGGTGAGGAGGCGATTGTGGTCCCGAATGAGCGCAAGGCGCGTGAGGTGGCCAACTTCCGTCAGGGCAAATACCGCGATGTCCGTCTGGCGCAACAGAAGCAGGCGAGTCTCGACCGGATGTTTGAGCAGATGCAGGATGGAGAGGTCTCTACCATCAACATCCTGATCAAGGCCGATGTACATGGTTCTGCCGAGGCGCTGAGTGATGCGATGAACAAGCTCTCCACCGACGAGGTGAAGGTCAATGTGGTCTCCTCCGGTGTGGGTGGAATCAATGAGTCGGATGCCAACCTTGCGATCGCCTCCAATGCGATTGTGATCGGCTTCAATGTGCGTGCCGATGCCGCCTCCAAGAAGCTGATTGAATCCGAGGGAATCGACCTTCACTACTACAGTGTGATCTACGATGCGATCGAGGAGGTGACACGTGCGATGGAGGGGATGCTCGCTCCAGACTTCAAGGAGGAGATCATCGGCCTTGCAGAGGTGCGCGATGTATTCCGCTCGCCCAAGCTTGGCGCCATTGCAGGCTGTATGGTCTCTGAGGGCATCGTCAAGAGAAACAACCCGATCCGTGTACTGCGTGACAACGTGGTGATCTATGAGGGTGAGCTCGAATCCCTGCGTCGCTTCAAGGATGATGTCAGCGAGGTTCGTGCCGGTACCGAGTGCGGCATTGGCGTGAAGAACTACAACGATGTCCGCGAAGGGGATCAGATCGAGGTCTTCGAGCGGGTTGAGGTCTCCAGGAAATTGTAGAGAGTAACCACGAAGGGCACGAAGGGCACGGAGGGTATGAAATTCGATGAGCTCTCCAGCCGAGTCATTGGATGTGCCATTGAGGTACACAAGACTCTTGGGCCTGGTTTGCTTGAATCTACCTATGAACAGTGTCTTGTGAGGGAGATGGCTCTTTCGGGGATTTCACTTCGACGGCAGTATCCGTTACCTGTTGAGTACAAAGGCGTAAAACTGGATTGCGGCTACAGGGTTGACCTGCTTGTTGAAGATCAATTGATTATTGGGTTAAAGAGTGTTGAGAGGATGCTTCCAATTCATGAGGCACAGCTCTTAACCTATATGAGGTTGGCAAATATCAAGGTTGGCCTGTTGATGAATTTCAATGTAACAAGGTTGAAGGATGGTATTAAGAGGTTTGTTCTGTAGACCCTGCGTCTCCTTTGTGCTCTTCGTGGTGAGAAACGTTTTAATAAACAGGCAGTAACAGAAATGATATCAGAGCGTACGCGCCGGGTTGGCGAGCAGATCAAGCGGGATCTGGGTGAGATCATCCAGCGGGAGGTGCGTGATCCACGTGTAGGGTGGGTGACGATCACTGCGGTGCAGCCGACCCCCGACTTTTCTCATGCGACCGTCTACTTCACCCTCTTTGGTGAGGGCAGTTCGGTTGAGCAGACGCTGAAGGCGCTGGAGCACTCGGCCGGATTTCTCCGTTCCCGGCTCAGCAAGAGTCTGAACCTGAGAACCGTTCCACAGCTCCACTTCAGGCATGATGAGTCGGTTGAGCGCGGCAGCCATATGGAGGAGCTGATTGATCAGGTTGTGGCTGAGGATATTTCCAGGAGCCAGCTGGACAACCATTCCAGTGGTGGAGAAGAGGGGTAATGGGTAGAAGAAATCGAAAAGGGCGCAACGTCTCCGGGATCCTTCTGCTGGACAAGCCCGGTGGAGTCACCTCCAACGGTGCGCTGCAGCGGGTCAAGCAGCTCTTTTTCGCCAAAAAGGCGGGCCATACCGGGAGTCTGGATCCGATCGCAACCGGGATTCTGCCTATCTGCCTCGGAGAGGCGACCAAGTTTTCCGGATTTCTGCTGAACGCCGACAAGAGCTATCTGGCGGAGTGTCAGCTCGGTATCGTGACCCGCTCCGGTGACTCCGAGGGGGAGGTGGTGAGTGAGCGCCCCGTTGAGGGGGTGACCGAGGAGCGGATCCGTCAGGCACTGGAGCAGTTCAAGGGGGAGATTGAGCAGATCCCGCCGATGCACTCGGCGATCAAGGTGAATGGGCAGCCCCTCTACAAGCTGGCTCACCAGGGGGTTGAGATTGAGCGCGAGCCGCGTCAGGTGACAATCTACGAACTGGAGTTTGTCAGCCTGGATCCTCAGGATGAGAAGATGACACTGCGTGTCCACTGTTCCAAGGGGACCTATGTGCGTACCCTGGTAGAGGATATTGGTGAGGTACTGGGGTGTGGCGCCCATGTCTCTGCACTACGCAGGACCACACTCGGCCCCTATGAGGAGAGCGATCTGCTCACCCTGGAGGAGCTGGAGGCGATCCGCGAGCGTGGTGGAAACCGGGGACTGGATGAGAAACTGCTGCCACTCGATAGCGCGGTGGAGGATTATGATTCGGTAGCACTGGATCCAGACAGCAGCTACTACATCCGTCAGGGGCAGCCGGTCCAGATCTCCGGTGCTCCGGAGGAGGGGTGGGTGCGGCTCTATGACGAGGCGGAGGCCTTTATGGGGGTTGGCGAGATCATGGATGACGGCCGCGTCGCCCCGCGCAGACTGGTCTCGGTTTAAAGGGGTTTTGGGGGTTTTAATATCAGATAGTTCTTGTGGAGTTGCGGCCGCAACGAGTAAAATATGGCCCCTTCAGTTTTTGGGTCAGAGAAGTTTTTATTGAGTCACCCGATTGGGTGGCGTTTTGGAGTTATAGAGTTATGTCAGTGAGTGCAGAACAGAAGAGTGAGATTGTTCAGAAATATCAACGTGGAGAGAGTGATACAGGCTCCCCGGAGGTTCAGGTTGCGCTGCTTACCGCACGCATTCAGGATCTGACCGGCCATTTCAAGGAGCACAACAAGGATCATCACTCCCGTCAGGGGCTGTTGAAGATGGTCAACAAGCGCCGCAAGTTGCTGGATTATCTGAAGAAGAGCGACAGCAGTCGTTACTCGCAGCTGATTGCAGATCTCGGCCTGCGCCGTTAATCACTGTTTCTCCTGTCTCTGCAGACCCCGTTTCCGGGAGGCTGTCGAGGCAATCGAAAGAGGTATCGTTTCAGACTTATTCAATCTAGTTAGGAGTGGGGATGGGCCCTGCTCCATGTTTATTGTCAGGGAAGAGAAGACGTGAAGCCAATTATCAAGAGTTTCGAGTATGGAAATCAGACGGTCACACTGGAGACCGGCGAGGTTGCCCGCCAGGCATCGGGTGCAGTCAAGGTCAGCATGGGGGACACCGTTCTTCTGGTGACTGTGGTTGCCGAGAAGGAGGCTCGTGAGGGGCGCGATTTCTTCCCACTGACCGTCAACTATCAGGAAAAATTCTATGCTGCCGGAATCATTCCGGGCGGCTTCTTCCGCAGAGAGGGGCGTCCTACCGAGAAGGAGACCCTCACCTCACGACTGATTGATCGCCCCATTCGTCCACTCTTCCCCAAGGGTTTCATGAATGAGGTGCAGGTGATCGCAACCGTGATCTCCTCAGACAAGGATACCGATACCGAGATCCCGGCGATGATCGGTACCTCGGCGGCGCTGGCCATCTCTGGTGTCCCATTCCAGGGGCCGATTGGTGCCGCCCGTGTGGGTTACAGCCATGGTGAATATATCCTCAATCCGCCGATCAGTGCGAAAGGGAGTTCTGATCTGGAGCTGAGTGTTGCAGGTACTGCAGACGCGGTACTGATGGTTGAGTCCGAGGCCAACGTCCTCTCCGAGGAGGTGATGCTGGGTGCGGTGCTGTTTGGTCACGAGCAGATGCAGGTGGTGATCAACGCCATCAATGAGATGGTTGCAGAGCTGGATGTTCAGCAGTGGGAGTGGGAGCCTGCCGAAGAGGATAGTGCGCTGGCAGAGGCGGTCGCCGCAGAGGGTTCCGAGGCGGTTACCGAGGCCTACCAGATTGCGGACAAGATGGAGCGTTATGGCCGCATGGGCGAGGTACGTGACCGGATTGTCGAGACACTGGCCACTGAAGAGGGCGAGTGGGATGTCGATACCGTCAAGGGAGCAGTAAGCAAGCTGGAGAAGAAGACGGTCCGTAGCCGAATTCTTGAGGGGCACCCACGAATTGATGGTCGTGATACCAGGACTGTTCGTCCCATCTATGTGAAGACCGGTGTTCTCCCCCGTGCCCATGGATCGGCACTCTTTACCCGTGGCGAGACCCAGGCACTGGTGGTCACCACGCTGGGGACCGAGCGTGATGCACAGATTATTGATGCGCTGGAGGGGAGCTTCAAGGACCCCTTCATGCTGCAGTACAACTTCCCTCCATTCTCGGTGGGTGAGACGGGCCGTGTTGGCAGCCCGGGTCGCCGTGAGGTGGGTCACGGCAAGCTCGCCAAGCGCGGTGTACAGGCGGTGGTTCCAACCACAGACGAGTTCCCATACACCCTGCGTGTGGTCTCCGAGATTACCGAGTCGAATGGCTCCAGCTCCATGGCCTCGGTCTGTGGCAGCAGCCTCTCGATGATGGATGCGGGCGTTCCACTGAAGGCACCGGTTGCCGGAATTGCGATGGGTCTGATCAAGGAGGGGGATGAGTTTGCGGTACTGACCGATATCCTCGGTGATGAGGACCATCTGGGCGACATGGACTTCAAGGTGGCCGGTACCGAGGAGGGTATCACTGCACTGCAGATGGATATCAAGATTACCGGAATCACCCGTGAGATCATGGAGATTGCGCTGGACCAGGCACGTGATGCCCGTCTCCATATTCTGGGTGAGATGTCCGCGGCAATCTCTGCTCCACGTGATGAGGTCTCCGAGTTTGCGCCACGTTACCTGACGATGAAGATCGATCCGGACAAGATCCGTGACGTGATCGGCAAGGGTGGGGTGGTGATTCGCTCCATTCAGGAGGAGACCGGCGTCAAGATCGATCTCGATGATGACGGTAACGTCAAGATTGCTGCAACCGATGGCGAGGCGGCCAGTGAGGCGAAGCGCCGTATCGACGATATCGTTGCCGATGTTGAGGTCAACAAGATCTATGAGGGCAAGGTGGTCAAGCTGATGGACTTCGGTGCCTTTGTCAATATCCTTCCTGGCAAGGATGGCCTGGTCCATATCTCCCAGATCTCCGAGGAGCGTGTCGAGCGGGTGGGTGACCACCTGAGCGAGGGGGATGTCATTCAGGTCAAGGTGCTTGAGGTTGATCGTCAGGGACGAATTCGTCTCAGCATGAAGGCCGTAGCTGCAGGAGAGTGATCGGGTTGCTCCTCTCGGAACAATCGATCGAAAAAAGGGACCCGGAAGGGTCCCTTTTTTTGTAGAATCTTCGGCTGATGAGAATTCTATTGAGCAATGATGACGGAGTGCGTGCGGCAGGGCTGCAGGTGCTTCGAAAGCAGTTGCAGCAGCAGGCTGAGGTGGTGGTTGTGGCACCGGATCGCAACCGCAGCGGGGCCAGTAACTCACTGACACTGGACCACCCACTCCACCTCTTCACCCATGGGGATGGAGAGTACTCTGTCGATGGGACACCAACGGATTGTGTCCATCTGGCGCTCACCGGGCTGCTTGAGGAGGATCCGGAGATTGTGATCTCCGGAATCAATGCCGGCGCCAACATGGCTGATGATGTGCTCTACTCGGGAACCGTTGCGGCGGCGATGGAGGGGCGTTTTCTCGGTCTGCCTGCGCTTGCTGTCTCACTGGTCTGCAGGGAGGGGCAGTGTCACCACTTCCGCTCTGCAGCCATTGCCGTGGCGGAGATTCTGGAGCGACTGGAGCAGCATCCGCTGGCACGGGATACGATCCTGAACATCAATGTGCCGGACCTCCCCTGGGAGGAGATTCGGGGCCTCAGGGTGACGCGCCTTGGGCGCAGACACCGCTCTGAACCGGTGATCAAGGGCAGGGATCCACGCGGCAAGGATATCTACTGGGTGGGTGCCGCCGGCAAGGCGGAGGACAGTGAGGAGGGGACCGATTTTCACGCCGTGGAGGGTGGCTGGGTATCGGTAACTCCGATCCATACCGATCTGACACAGCGCTCGATGATCGAGGGGATGGAGCAGTGGCTCTCATGAACGGCTATAACGTCGGGTTTCGCTCCTCAAGGGTGAGGGAGCGGCTGATCAGCCGGCTGGAGCAGCAGGGGATCACCAATCTGGAGGTGCTGAATGCGATCCGTACCGTTCCACGTCACCTCTTCGTGGATGAGGCGCTGGCCCATCGCGCCTATGATGATGTGGTGCTCCCCATCGGGCATGACCAGACCATCTCGCAGCCCTATATTGTGGCGCTGATGACTCAGGCCCTGATGCGTCACGGTCGCCCCAGGCGGGTCCTCGAGATCGGAACCGGATCCGGGTACCAGACGGCGATTCTGGCCCAGATGGTCTCTCAGGTCTATACCGTGGAGCGGATCAGTGCACTGATCATGAAGGCGCGCGAGCGCTTTGCCGAGATGGGCGTTCTCAATGTGGAGATGAAGCTGGATGATGGCCATGTGGGGTGGGAGGAGAAGGCCCCGTTTGATGCGATCCTGATTACTGCGGCACCCTCCGGGATTCCC
The DNA here is from genome assembly GCA_964344135.1 of uncultured Piscirickettsiaceae bacterium. Lineage (GTDB taxonomy): Bacteria > Pseudomonadota > Gammaproteobacteria > Thiopontia. Next base: position 18,502 of record CAYFMF010000008.1, on the reverse strand, counting down.
ACCCGCCTCTTCAACCAGCTGGAGATTGGGGGGAGGATGATTGTGCCGGTGGGTCCGGAGGCCCAGGAGCAGCAGCTGATTGAGCTGGTGCGTACTGAGGATGGCTATGAGCAGGAGGTGCTGGAGCAGGTCCGCTTTGTCCCGATGCGCTCCGGAACACGATGAACTGGTTGAATCGAATGAATGAGCGGGTGGCCCACTGGGCGGACCGCCCCCATGCCGAGCGGATACTGGGAGGACTCAGTTTTGCCGAGTCCAGCTTCTTCCCGGTTCCTCCGGATGTGCTGCTGGCACCGATGACACTGGCCCACCCGGATCGGGGTTGGCGATATGCAACACTGGTCACCATCACCTCCGTACTGGGGGGGCTCTTCGGGTATCTGATTGGGCTCTACGCGATGGAGCTGGTGGAGCCCCTGATTGTGCAGTGGGGATTGCACCCCTCTTATGAGAATGCCAAGGCACTGTTTGACGAGTATGGGATCTGGATCGTCTTCCTTGCCGGCTTCTCTCCGATACCCTACAAGCTCTTTACCATCAGCGCGGGTGCACTCACCATGTCACTGCCGCTTTTCCTGCTTGCCTCACTGGTGGGACGGGGAGCACGTTTCTATCTGGTGGCCGCCTTTGTGATCTGGGGTGGTGAGCGGTTCCTGAAGATGGAGCGTGGCTGGATGACCCGAATGGGGTGGATTGCGGTGCTGCTGGCGGCGATCTATATTTTCCTGCGGAGTTGACTGGAAAATATCGAGCTGGGCGGGATTGAACCACGAAGGTCACGAAGAGCACGAAGGGCTAAAATTTGATAATTACTCCAATGAGGTTCTTCGATCTGAAATCGAGACTGAAACAGCGACTCTTCTGGTTACTGCTTGTTTCACTATTGTTGGCGGGGTGCAGTAGCAATCGTCCATCACTCTCTCCGGTCTCCAACCAGACCCACATTGCGGGGGAGATTCCCGATAGCTATACCGTCCGTACCGGCGACAGCCTCTACATGATCGCGATGGAGTTTGATCTCGACTACCTCGACCTGGCGCGCTGGAACGGGATCACTGCCCCCTACACCATCCATCGAGGGGAGAGGCTGCGTCTGAAACCCGGGAAGAGAGCAGTCACCTCCCAACGGGCAGCCGGGGGGTACTATATTGTTCAGTCCGGGGATTCATTGAGCGGGATTGCCGAGAAGCTGAATCTCCCGATGAGAGATCTGGCATCCTGGAACGGGTTGAGATCTCCCTATACGATCCATGTGGGCCAGAAGTTGAGCGTGACGCCCTCTTCCGGAGCAGGAAAGGTTGTCACGAAAAAGGTGGTCCAGAACAGCCAAAAGGGGGTGACAGCCCCAAAGAGAGCGCCAGCCTCCACCAGGGCAAAACCCTCCGCAAAGAGGGCGACCAGCTCCACCATGCGGTGGCCCTCGTCTGGCAGGATTGCAAAACATTTCTCCAGCAAGCGGGGGATGACAGGGGTTGAGTTTGGTGGCAGGCAGGGGGACCCTGTGGTTGCAGCGGGGGATGGCAGGGTGGTCTACAGCGGCACGGGTCTGGTACGCTATGGCAAATTGTTGATTGTGAAGCATGACAATAATCTGTTGAGTGCCTATGCACATAACCATCAACTGCAGGTTCGGGAGGGGGATCTGGTCAAGGCGGGGCAGCAGATTGCAACAATGGGCAGCAGTGGAGCCGACCGGGTGAAACTCCATTTTGAGGTGAGGAGAAACGGGAAGCCGGTGGACCCGATGAGATACCTCCCCAGGCTGAAAAAATAGAACCGTAATGGGCAAATCCGATCAGAAAGAGTTCGCATCCGGAAAGCTGAAGGGCAAGGATCATGACGCCATGCATCTCTATATGCAGGAGATTCGTGAATACCCACTGCTTGGGGCCGAGGAGGAGCGCGCCTGTGCACGCAAGGTGCAGCAGGGGGACCAGGAGGCGAGAAACCATCTGATTGAGTCCAACCTGCGCCTGGTGGTCAGTATCGCAAGACGCTACCAGCATCGCGGGGTCTCCTTCATGGATCTGGTTGAGGAGGGGAATCTCGGGCTGATGCGGGCGGTTGAGAAGTTTGATCCGGAGCGTGGCTTCCGTTTCTCAACCTATGCCACCTGGTGGATCCGCCAGAGTATTGATCGTGCAGTGATGAACCAGGCGCGCACCGTGCGGCTGCCGGTCCATGTAATGCGGGAGATGGGGCGGTTTGTGCGAGCCTCGCGCAAGCTCTCCCAGGCTGAAAACCATGAACCCTCAACGGCAGAGATTGCCCGTTATCTCGAGAGTCCGGAGCAGGAGGTGGATCGGGTTCTTGGGCTCAAGGATCTGCCAACCTCGACCGAGCTCCCGATCACCAAGGGGTCAAGTCGGACGGTTGGTGACGGAATTGAGGACACCTCACTCCATGATCATGGAGATCTCTTTCTGCAAGAGGAGGTCTTCTCCCACCTCAGTGAGTGGCTTGATGCGCTGAGTGAGCGCGAGCGCAAGGTGATTGTCCACCGCTTTGGTCTGCTGGAGGAGGAGGAGATGACACTGGAGGCACTGGGCAGGGAGATTGGCGTGACCCGGGAGCGGGTGCGACAGATCCAGCTGGATGCGTTGCATCACCTCTATCTCATTCTGCGGCGGGCCGGTTACTCCGAGGATACGCTGTTGTAACACTCAGGGTCAGCACCCTGAGACTGCCCAGTAGCAGCGGTTCACGGAGTGGTTTTATGCGCCTTGTGCTGCCTGCTCCCGGATGATTTTTCTGCTGTTTGAGGTGCCTCACCTGATGCCCCGAAGCGTTTTTCTGGGTATACTTTCGCACTGCAAAAGAGAGGAGTAAAACTCTTGATTGAGGACTTCCAGAGAATCAAACGGCTGCCACCCTATGTGTTCAATATCGTTAACGAGTTGAAGGCGAAGGCGCGGCAGCGGGGCGAGGATATTATCGATTTTGGGATGGGTAACCCAGACCAGCCGACTCCACAGCATATTGTCGACAAGCTGACGGAGGCGGCGCAGCGCCCGGATACCCACCGCTACTCCATGTCCAAGGGAATTCCGCGGCTGCGCAGGGCGATCTGCAACTGGTACCAGGAGCGCTACGAGGTCGATCTGGATCCGGATAGCGAGGCAATTGTCACCATCGGATCCAAGGAGGGGCTGGCCCATCTGGCGCTGGCCACCGTGGGGCCCGGAGATACCGTACTGGTCCCCAACCCCGCCTATCCGATCCACCCCTATGGGTTCATTATTGCCGGCGCCGATATTCGCCACGTTCCGTTGACCCCGGACGGTGACTTCTTTGCCGAGCTGGAGAAGGCGATCAAGGACTCCTGGCCCCGTCCCAAGATGCTGGTCCTCAATTTTCCTGGCAACCCCACCACCCACTGCGTGGAGCTCGATTTCTTCGAGAAGGTGGTGGCGCTGGCCAAGGAGCACCAGATCTGGGTGATCCACGATCTTGCCTATGCCGATATTGTCTTTGACGGCTACCGCTCGCCATCGATTCTTCAGGTAGAGGGGGCAAAGGATATTGCGGTTGAGTTCTTCACCCTCTCCAAGAGCTACAACATGCCGGGCTGGCGTGTGGGGTTCATGGTGGGCAATCCGACACTGGTGGCCGCACTGGCACGGATGAAATCCTATCTCGATTATGGAATGTTTACCCCCATTCAGGTGGCGGCCATCGCGGCCCTGGAGGGGCCACAGGAGTGCGTCCATGAGATCTGTGACATGTACCTGAAGCGTCGTGATGCGCTCTGTAGTGGGCTCAACTCTGTCGGCTGGGTGGTAGAGCCACCCAGGGCAACGATGTTTGTCTGGGCCCCCATTCCCGAGCCCTACAGGGAGATGGGCTCTCTGGAGTTCTCCAAGAAGCTGTTGAGGGATGCAAGGGTTGCGGTCTCGCCAGGAATTGGATTTGGGGAGTATGGAGACGAGTATGTCCGTTTCGGACTGATTGAGAATGAGCACCGTACCCGGCAGGCGGTTCGTGGAATCCGGGAGATGTTCAAGAACGATGGCGTTCTTGTAATTGAATAACAGGGAAGTAATAGAGAAGATGAAACCGGTAAAAGTAGGAGTCCTCGGGCTGGGGACTGTTGGGTGCGGAAGCGTCAATGTACTGACCCGTAATGCCGAGGAGATTGCACGTCGTGCAGGGCGTCAGATTGAGGTTGATATGGCGGCCGTGCGTGATCTCGAGCGCCCCAGAATCTGTGGTACCGAGGGGGTGCGACTGACAACCGACCCCTTTGCGGTGGCCAATGATCCGGAGATCGATATTGTTCTGGAGTTGATGGGGGGGACGGAACTCTCACGAGAGGTAGTCGTCCAGGCCATTGCCCAGGGAAAGCATGTGGTGACCGCCAACAAGGCCCTGATCGCAACCCACGGCAATGAGCTCTTCACCCTTGCCCAGGAGAAGGGGGTGATGGTCGCCTTTGAGGCCGCCGTGGCCGGTGGAATCCCGATCATCAAGGCGATTCGGGAGGGGCTGGCAGCCAACCAGATTCAGTGGCTTGCAGGGATCATCAACGGAACCGGAAACTTCATTCTCACCGAGATGCGCGACAAGGGACGTGCCTTTGAGGATGTACTGAAGGAGGCGCAGCAGCTCGGTTATGCGGAGGCGGACCCCACCTTTGATGTGGAGGGGATCGACGCCGCACACAAGCTGACCATTCTCGCCTCCATTGCCTTCGGGATTCCACTGCAGTTTGACAAGGCGATGACCGAGGGGATTACGCAGGTGACCGCCGAGGATGTCTCCTATGCGGAGGAGCTGGGGTACCGAATCAAGCATCTGGGGGTAGCGAGAAAGAGTGAGCGGGGGGTGGAGCTGCGCGTCCATCCGACCCTGATCCCGGAGCGGCAGCTGATTGCCAATGTGGATGGGGTGATGAATGCGGTACTGGTGATGGGGGATGCGGTTGGGCCGACCCTCTACTACGGCGCTGGTGCCGGTGATGAGCCGACGGCCTCCGCCGTGGTTGCCGATACGGTTGATGTGGTTCGTGCCATGACCGCGGATCCGGAGAACCGGGTGCCCCATCTCGCCTTCCAGCCGGATGCGCTGGAGGATCTCCCGATCCTGCCAATTGACGAGGTAGAGACCGCCTACTATCTGCGGATGGAGGTGGAGGATCGCTCGGGTGTATTGGCAGAGATTACCCGTATCCTCGGAGAGGAGGAGATCAGTATCGAGGCCTTTATGCAGAAGGATATTATCGAGGAGGGGACGCAGGCCCCCATCGTGCTGTTGACCCACCGTACCGAGGAGGGGCGGATGAACCGCGCCATTGCCGCCATTGAGGCGCTCGATTGTGTCTATGGAACGGTGATGCGGATCCGGATGGAGACACTGGATTAACGATATCGTGTCAGCGCTTCCATATAACCCGGTTATATGGGCAAGCAGTTGTCAATTTTTCAAATGTGTTGGTAGTCCTGGCCTGCGGCCGTCTGTGGGCAAGGATGCCCACAGCCGAGCGACATAGGGATATGCTTGAGCGTGCCGCAGACAGGAGCTGCCAATACGTTTGAGCGCACTGATATAATTTACGAGATGCTAAATATTGGAGAATAGTCGTGCCATTTAGAGAACGCTATACAGGACTGCTGAACCGCTACCGTGACCGCCTTCCCATCAGTGAAGAGACCAGGATCATCGATCTTGGGGAGGGCAATACGCCATTGATCAAGCTGCACAACATCCCTCGGGAGATGGGGCTGGATGTGGAGCTCTATGTGAAATACGAGGGGCTCAACCCGACCGGCTCCTTCAAGGATCGCGGCATGTGCATGGCGGTGACCAAGGCGGTGGAGGAGGGGAGCAAGGCGATTATCTGTGCCTCCACCGGAAACACCTCGGCCGCCGCCGCCGCCTATGCAGCGCGGGCGGGGATCACCGCCTTTGTGCTGATCCCGGATGGCAAGATTGCACTGGGCAAGCTGGCGCAGGCGATGATGCACGGTGCCGTGGTGATCCAGATCAAGGGGAATTTTGATGACGGGATGCAGCTGGTGAAAGAGGTTGGGGAAGAGGCTCCGGTCACCATTGTGAACTCCATCAACCCGTTCCGCCTGCAGGGTCAGAAGACCGCCGCCTTCGAGATTGTTGAGGAGCTGGGTGGTGCACCGGACTTCCACTGCCTGCCGGTCGGCAATGCAGGAAACATCTCCGCCCACTGGATGGGGTATGTGGAGTATGCAGAGGATGGTGTGGCCTCCAGTCGCCCGAAGATGGTTGGGTATCAGGCTGCAGGCGCGGCCCCCTTCCTGCGTGGCGAGATGGTGGACGAGCCGGAGACGGTGGCAACCGCGATCCGCATTGGCCACCCCCAGAGCTGGGAGAAGGCGTGGAACGTACAGAAGGAGTCCGGAGGCTGGTTTGACGAGTGCACCGATGAGGAGATTCTCGCAGCACAGAAACTGCTGGCTGAGAAGGAGGGGGTCTTCTGCGAACCCGCATCGGCAACCTCGGTAGCGGGTGCATTGCGGGACCTCAAGAGCGGGAAGATCCCAGCGGGAAGCAGTGTGGTCTGTACCCTGACCGGTCATGGTCTGAAGGATCCGGATACCGCCATCAAGCAGAGTACCCGACCCCTGATCACGGTTGATGCGACACTGGATAAGGTGAAAGGGGCGATCCTGGATAATATGTGATGACAGAGGCTGACGACAGTCTCAAAAGGGCGTTGACACTGTTTTCGGGGGCGTCAGCAGCCAGGGATGGCTGCTGTCGGGCGGACAGGGATGTCGCATAGCGTACCCTGAAAATGATGTGAACGGACTTGTTAACCAGTCTCTCTATTACGTCGCCCCCGTACGCCTGGTTGCAGACTGGGATGTGCTGCGGCTGTTTGAGGTTGAGCCCGGTGAGCTCTCGGTCGCCGATCAGCACCGGTTGATTGATCGGCTCTCCCCGCTGTTTGCAGAGCGGGGGATGGCACTCCGCTACCACGATGATCTCGACTGGAGATTGCATCATGATCGTGAATCCACCGCTGGGAAGCGGACCCCCATTGTGAGGCGGGCAGTCAGCACAACCCCACTGCAGCGGGTGGCCGGTGCCAATATTCACGACTTCATGCCTCGGGGAGAGGGGGCGCTCTTCTGGAAACAGCTGCTCAATGAGGTGCAGATGGCACTCCACAGCTCCGGGATCGATCCCCAGCAGCAACAGATTACCCTCCCCCCCAGAGAGATGAGGGTGAATGGGGTCTGGATCTGGAGAGAGGCATCGCTTGCCGGTCGGGTTGTCGACTGGGGGCGGGTACTCCTTCGGCGACGATGAGGGTCACTCAACGCCCCGTTCCCGATGGCCAGCCACTGCAGGGGCTCTCCCCGCTGCTGGATCGAATCTATCGCTCGCGCGGGATCAGTGAATCCGACGAACTGGACCACTCCCTGGGCCAGCTGCTGCCCATCTCCTCGCTGGGGAATGTGGAGCAGGCCGCTGAGCTGGTTGCCAATGCAATTCGTCGCGGAGACTCCATCGTGGTGGTCGGGGACTATGATGCGGATGGTGCAACGGCCTGCAGTGTCTGCATGCGTGGGTTGGGTGCAATGGGGGCGGAGATCAACTATGTTGTTCCGGATCGCAAGAAACATGGCTATGGGCTCTCCAGTCTGATTGTGGAGAAGACATTACAATATGATCCTGCGCTGCTGATAACGGTTGATAATGGAATCTCGAGCATTGAGGGGGTAGAGGCGGCCAGAGAGGCGGGAATGGCTGTGGTGGTGACCGACCACCACCTCCCCGGAGCAGAGCTGCCACGGGCCGATGTGATCGTGAACCCAAACCAGGAGGGGGAGAGTTTTTCCAGCCCCCATCTTGCCGGGGTGGGGGTCGCCTTCTATCTGGTCTGCGCGGTTCAGAAGAATCTGGGGGCCCCATTCAACCCCGCCAGCCTGCTCGATCTGGTGGCTGTCGGGACGGTTGCCGATGTGGTTGTGCTGGACCGAAACAACAGGATTCTGGTTGAGAGGGGGATGGAACGGATCAGGCGTGGCGCCACTGTTCCCGGTATCTCGGCACTGCTGGAGGTGGCAGGAAGGGATTCCCAACGGATCGTGGCCTCGGATCTGGGTTTTGCCGTGGCACCGAGAATCAATGCGGCGGGCCGCATGGCGGAGATGGGGGCGGGAATCGACTGCCTGCTGGCGGAGAGCAGAGCGCAGGCGCTGCCTCAGGCCGAGAGGCTGGATGGGATCAACCGGGAGCGGCGTGAGGTGGAGGAGGGGATCCGCCAGGAGGCCGAGCAGATCATCCACTCCCTCCATCTCGGGGAAGAGCAGCCGGCAGCGGGGCTGGCCCTCTACCAGCCCCACTGGCATGAGGGGGTGATCGGGATTGTTGCCGGGAGGATCAAGGAGAGGCTCCACCGCCCGGTGGTTGTCTTTGCCCGTGGTGAGGGGGGGATGTTGAAGGGCTCTGCACGCTCCATTCCCGGGCTCCATATACGGGATCTGCTGGACGCCCTCTCCAGATCCTCTCCCGGGCTGATCGCCAGCTTTGGGGGGCACGCCATGGCGGCCGGGCTCTCGATCGATGAACACAATTTTGAACCCTTCCACCAACGCTTTCGCGAGCTCGCCTCGGAGTGGGCGGATGAGGAGATACTGGATGGGGCGCTCCATACGGATGGCAGCCTCTGCAGCGAGGAGCGTACCCTGGAGAGTGCGGCAGAGCTGCGCAACGCCGGCCCCTGGGGCCAGGGTTTCCCGGAGCCGCTGTTCCACGACACCTTTGTTCTGGAAGGGTGGCGGGTTGTGGGGGAGAAGCACCTCAAGCTCCGTCTGCTGGACGGGGGTTCCGGGGAGGTTCTGGATGCGATCGCCTTTTTCCAGAGTGAGGAGTCACTCCCTGTTCGCGGTGAGGCGCTGGAGGTTGTCTACCGGCTCGATGTCAACCGCTGGCGGGGACAGGAGACGCTGCAGCTTGTGGTGGAGTCGATTGTGTGACTTTTTGTTGCGGAAAGCCCCGAATTCACTCTGCCCACAGGTATAATCTCCCCCTGTTTTTTTCGCAGTAGTCAGGACTGTAACGAGATGATTGAGTTCAACCCAATCTACAACGAGATCAAAGAGCTGCAGGGGCGTACCGAGGCCCTGAGGGGGTACCTTTGACTATGCCGAGAAGGCGGAGCAGTTAGTCGAGGTCAATCGCGAGCTGGAGTCTCCAGAGGTCTGGAATGATCCGCAGCGTGCCCAGGAGCTGGGCAGGGAGCGTGCCCGTCTGGAGAAGATAGTCGCAGGGATCGACCGGCTTGCCAGCGGGGCAGAGGATGCAGCGGAGCTGCTGCAGATGGCGGAGGCCGAGGATGACGAGGAGACGGTTGAGGAGGTGCTCTCCGATCTGCAGGCACTGACCCGTGAGATTGAGGCGCTGGAGTTCCAGCGCATGTTCTCCGGGAAACAGGACAGTTCCAATGCCTTTATCGATATTCAGTCCGGCTCGGGGGGAACCGAGGCGCAGGATTGGGCCGAGATGCTGCTGCGGATGTATCTGCGCTGGGGGGATCGGCGTGGCTTTGATGTGGAGCTGATGGAGGTCTCACCCGGTGAGGTGGCGGGAATCAAGTCGGCCACGGTGCAGGTGAGGGGGGAGTACGCCTTTGGCTGGCTGCGGACCGAGACCGGGGTACACCGCCTGGTGCGCAAGTCCCCATTTGATTCCGGAAACCGTCGCCACACCTCCTTCTCTTCGGTCTTCATCTATCCGGAGGTGAATGAGGATATCGAGGTTGAGATTAACCCGGCCGATCTCCGGGTGGATACCTACCGTGCCCAGGGGGCGGGTGGTCAGCATGTGAACACCACCGACTCTGCGGTCCGCATCACCCATGAGCCGAGCGGGATTGTGGTGCAGTGTCAGAACGAACGTTCCCAGCACAAGAACAAGGCCACTGCGATGAGCATGCTGAGGGCCAAGCTCTACGAGATGGAGCTGATGAAACAGAATGAGGAGAAGCAGGCGGCCGAGGATGCCAAGTCGGATATTGGATGGGGCAGCCAGATCCGCTCCTATGTGCTGGATCAGTCACGGATCAAGGATCTGCGAACCGGTCATGAGACCGGCAACACCCAGGCGGTGCTGGATGGGGATCTCGATCCATTCATCGAAGAGAGTCTGAAGTCAGGATTGTAGAGAATATCAATAGGGAGCTTCCGTTAGCTCGCTCCGAAAAACGCCGTAAACCCTTCCATGGGGGCTTTACGACAGCATCCCTGCTGTCGAAATTTCCGGATCGAGCCAACAGAATCTCCTCGCTAAACAGAGTGCAATAGATGTCAAAAGAGAATAGTGTTGAAGTGGATGAAAACCGGCTGATTGCCGAGCGGCGCCAGAAGCTCGATCTTCTGCGCGAGGAGGGGAACGCCTTCCCCAACGACTTCCGCAGAAACGTGGTCGCCGGTGAGCTCCATGCCGAGTATGGCGAGGTGGAGGCCGAGGCGCTGGAGGCGCAGGGGATCCGCGTGGCCGTCGCCGGGCGGATGATGGCCAAGCGGATCATGGGCAAGGCCGCCTTCACCCACCTCAAGGACATGAGCGGAAAGATCCAGCTCTTCATCCAGCGGGACTCCCTGCCGGAGGGGCTCTATGCCGCCTTCAAGAAGTGGGATATCGGGGATATCCTCGGTGCCGAGGGGGTGATGTTCAAGACCAGGACCGGGGAGCTCTCGGTCAAGGTGGACCAGCTTCGGCTCCTCACCAAGTCGGTACGTCCACTGCCGGAGAAGTTTCACGGCCTGACCGATACCGAGGCACGCTACCGCCAGCGCTATATCGATCTGATCATGAATGACGCCTCGCGCGAGGTCTTCAGGACGCGTGTTCAGGTGATTCAGTATATCCGCAACTACCTCAATGGGCGCGGCTTCCTCGAGGTGGAGACCCCGATGATGCAGGCGATCCCCGGGGGGGCAACGGCACGACCCTTCAGCACCTACCACAATGCACTTGATATGGACCTGTTCCTGCGTATTGCACCGGAGCTCTACCTCAAGCGGCTGGTGGTGGGCGGTTTCGAGAAGGTCTACGAGATCAATCGCAACTTCCGCAATGAGGGGCTCTCGACCCGCCACAATCCGGAGTTCACCATGATCGAGTTCTATGAGGCCTACGCCGACTATCGGGATCTGATGGATATCACCGAGGCGATGCTGCGTGGGGTGACGGAAGAGGTTCTGGGGTCCAGTCAGGTCAGCTACCAGGGGGAGCGCTATGATTTCGGCAAGCCCTTTGCCCGGATGACGGTCAAGGAGTCGATCCTCCACTTCAACCCGGATCTGACCGGGGCCGATCTGGACGCTCTGGATCGAGCCCGTGCGGTGGCCGAGCGGCTGGAGATCCCGCTCAAGGACAGTTATGGACTGGGCAAGGTGCAGATCGAGATCTTCGAGAAGACGGTGGAGCACCGTCTGATGCACCCCACCTTTATCACTGCCTACCCAACCGAGGTCTCCCCACTGGCGCGTCGCAATGACGAGGATCCCTTTGTGACTGACCGTTTTGAGTTCTTTGTGGGGGGGCGCGAGATTGCCAACGGCTTCTCCGAGCTGAACGACTATGAGGATCAGGCCGAGCGCTTCCGTGCCCAGGTGGAGGAGAAGGAGGCGGGAGATGACGAGGCGATGCACTTTGATGAGGATTACGTGACTGCACTGGAGCACGGGATGCCGCCGACCGCAGGGGAGGGGATCGGAATCGACCGCCTGGTGATGCTCTTTACCGATTCGCCATCGATCCGCGATGTGTTACTGTTTCCCCATATGAGACCTGTCGAGAGTTAGTTTGATGCCTCCAGTTGTAGAACAAAGTGGCCTGAACTGGGCCGATCTGGTCATTCTTGGAGTCATCCTGATCTCCACCGGAATCAGCCTGCTACGCGGATTCTTCAGGGAGGCGATCTCGCTGGCCACCTGGGTGGCCGCCTTCTGGGTTGCCCTCAACTTCTCATCCGATCAGACCCATCTGCTGGAGTCATTGATCGATACGCCATCCATTCGTGCAGGGACCTCCTTTGGTATTCTGTTTCTGGTTACACTGATTCTCGGTTCGCTGATCAATCGTGCAATGCAGCGTCTGATCGACTTCTCCGGCTTCGGTGGAATGGACCACCTGATGGGGATGGTGTTTGGTGCAGCCCGTGGCATCCTGATCGTATCGCTGCTGGTATTGATGGCCGGACTGACCCCACTGCCACAGGATGGATGGTGGCAGGAGTCCCTGCTGATGGGCCATTTCCAGGAGGTCTCGGAGTGGCTGAGGGAGCAACTGCCTGACCATCTGCGCAGCTATTTCTCGTATACTCCATTACTGTAACCACCTCTATTCAACCAAGAGCAATCATCTATGTGTGGAATCATTGGAATTGTCTCAAGTCTGCCCGTTAACCAGGCGCTCTATGATGGGCTGACCGTGCTGCAGCACCGTGGTCAGGATGCTGCCGGAATCATGACCTGTGACAGTGGCAAGGTGTTCCTGAGAAAGGCCAATGGCCTGGTGAAGGATGTCTTCCATACCCGCCACATGATTCGCCTCCAGGGAAACATGGGGATTGGACATGTTCGCTACCCCACAGCGGGCTGCTCCTCCTCTGCCGAGGCACAGCCGTTCTATGTCAACTCCCCCTACGGGATTGCGTTGGCACACAATGGCAACCTCACCAACGCCGCCACGATCAAGCGGGATCTCTACCTGGAGGACCTTCGCCATATCAATACCGAGTCCGACTCGGAGATCCTGCTCAACGTCTTTGCCCATGAGCTGCAGCACCAGGGGAGGCTTCGTCTTGAGGTTGAGGATATCTTCAAGGCGGTCTCTGGCGTGCACCAGCGGTGTGAGGGGGGGTACAGTGCAGTTGCAATGATTACCGGCTATGGTGTGGTTGCCTTCCGTGATCCATTCGGAATCCGTCCGCTCTGTATCGGTGAGCGCACCGTGGAGGGGGGGCGCAAGGAGCATATGGTCGCCTCCGAGAGCGTGGCGGTCGATACACTGGGCTACAGGCTGGTGCGTGAGCTCGATCCGGGAGAGGCGGTCTTTATCAACGCCCATGGGGAGCTCTTCACAAAACAGTGTGCGGAGAGCCCGCTCCTCTCTCCCTGTATCTTTGAGCATGTCTATTTTGCCCGTCCCGATACCATCCTTGATGGGGTCCATGTCCACAAGGCGCGTCTGCGGATGGGAGAGAAGCTGGCGACCAAGATTCTTCGCGAGTGGCCGGAGCATGATATCGATGTGGTGATCCCGATACCGGACACCAGCAGAACAGCGGCCTCGCAGCTCGCCTACACCCTCGATATTGTCTATCGTGAGGGGTTTATCAAGAATCGCTATATTGGTCGTACCTTTATCATGCCGGGGCAGAAGCAGCGCAAGAAATCGGTACGCCAGAAACTCAACCCACTGGGGCTGGAGTTCAAGGGGAAGAGTGTTCTGCTGGTGGATGATTCGATTGTACGGGGTACCACCTCTGCCCAGATTATCGAGATGGCACGTTCTGCGGGTGCAAAGAAGGTCTATTTCGCATCTGCGGCACCACCGGTCCGCTACCCCAATGTCTATGGAATCGACATGCCGGTCGCATCCGAGCTGATTGCCCATGGTCGTACCGAGGGGGAGGTTGCGGAGCTGATCGGTGCGGACCGCCTGATCTACCAGGATCTGCAGGATCTTGTCGATGCGGTGCAGGAGGGCAATCTGCAGATCCGTCAGTTTGACACCTCCGTGTTTGATGCCAACTATGTGACAGGCGGGATTGATGACCAGTATCTTCAGGACCTGGAGGCGGTTCGCTGTGACTCCGCAAAGGAGAAGCGTGATGAACTGGAGGATGAGGTGATTGGTGTTCACAACTCAATTTGAGAGGGAGAGGGGGCAGAGATGAGTGATTCAGAGACGTTTGGTTTCTCCACACTGGCCATCCGCGCCGGACACCAGAGAACCAGTGAGGGGGAGCATGGGGAGCCGATCTTTCCAACCTCCAGCTATGTATTTGATTCTGCCGAACAGGCCGCGGCCCGTTTCTCCGGAGAGGAGCCGGGAAACATCTACTCCCGCTTCACCAACCCAACCGTGCGGGCCTTCGAGCAGCGGCTGGCCGCACTGGAGGGGGGAGAGCGCTGTGTTGCGACCGCCTCCGGAATGGCGGCCATCCTCTCAACCTGCATGGGGATACTGAAGGCGGGGGACCATATGGTGGTCTCGCGCAGTATCTTTGGCAGTACGGTGATCCTCTTCAACCAGTTCATGGCGAAGTTTGGTGTCGAGGTGAGTTATGTCTCGCTTACGGAACTCTCGGAGTGGGAGCAGGCGATCCGCCCCAATACCCGGCTCCTCTTTCTTGAGACCCCCGCCAATCCCCTGACCCAGATTGGGGATATTGGGGCGCTGGCCGAGCTGGCCCACAGCAACGGTGCACTGCTGGCGGTCGATAACGTCTTCTGCACCCCGGCGCTCCAGCAGCCGCTGGCGCTGGGGGCCGATATCGTCATCCACTCGGCAACCAAGTATATTGATGGACAGGGGCGCGCGGTCGGTGGTGCAGTGGTCGGTTCCGAAGATCTGGTTGGGACCGATGTCTATGGTTTTCTGCGTACCGCCGGTCCAACCATGAGCCCCTTCAATGCCTGGATCTTCCTCAAGGGGCTGGAGACCCTGAAGCTGAGGATGGAGGGACATACCGGCAACGCAACAGCACTGGCCGAATGGCTGGAGCAGCAGCCGGCGGTCTCCAGGGTTCACTATCCAGGGCTTGAGAGTCACGCCCAGCATGGACTGGCGGCCAGTCAGCAGCGTGGTGCCGGAGGGATCCTCTCCTTTGAGCTGGAGGGGGGGCAGGAGGCCGCCTGGAGGCTGATCAATGCAACGCAGATGGTCTCGATTACCGCCAACCTGGGGGACACCAAGACCACCATTACCCATCCGGCAACCACCACCCACGGCCGCCTGACCCCGGAGGAGAAGGAGGAGGCGGGAATCTCGGATGGCCTGGTTCGTCTCTCCGTCGGCCTGGAGGAGATTGAGGATCTGAAAC
>CAYFMF010000008.1:0-3362 GCA_964344135.1 uncultured Piscirickettsiaceae bacterium | reverse complement strand
CCGGGAAAACACCCCATCCCGGTAGATCACCACGTTGTTTTCTGACTCCCAGTCCCCAACAACAATTCGCTGCGCACTCTTTCCACCGACCATAAGGGGGTGGATCGCCGGGCGGTGGGTGTGGCCGTGGATCAGCACCTCTGCACGGTTCTCTCTCATCACCCGCTCCACCTCGGACTGGGTTACATCCATGATCTCGCTCTGTTTGTTGGCCTTGTCGTAGTTGCTGCGCTGGCGTAGCCGCTCCCCAATCCCGACCCGTGTCGAGCGGGGGAGGTGGAGCAGAAGCCAGCGTACCAGTGGATTGCGGATCAGCTTTCGAAAGCGCTGATAGCTGATGTCATCGGTGCAGAGCTGGTCACCGTGCATAAGCAGGATACGGGTACCGTCCAGCTCAATCAGCCAGGGGTCCGGGATCAGTCTGCCACCACTCTCTTTCTCAAACCCGGGCCCCAGCAGGAAGTCGCGGTTTCCGTGCTGAAGATAGATGGAAGTTCCCCGCCGGGTCAGGGTGCGGAGCGCCTCCAGTATTGGTCCGGAGCCGGGGGCGGGCAGCGTGTCTCCCAGCCAGACCTCAAACAGGTCCCCCAGGATATAGAGTGCCCTGTGTTGACCCGCCTCTCCACCCAGAAAGTGGAGAAAGCGCTCTACCGTCTCCGGCTCGTCGGCAGAGAGGTGGAGATCGGCGATGAAGCAGGTCGACATCTCCTGCAGGCTACTCCTCTACAGTAACCTGCTCGATCACGACATCCTCCTTGGGGACATCATCGTGGAAGCCGTGGCTTCCGGTCTCCACCTTCTCGATCTCCCGTACCACATCCATGCCATCGGTCACCTTCCCGAAAACACAGTATCCCCAGCCATCCTGTCCCG
Source organism: uncultured Piscirickettsiaceae bacterium (assembly GCA_964344135.1). Lineage (GTDB taxonomy): Bacteria > Pseudomonadota > Gammaproteobacteria > Thiopontia. Next base: position 2,489 of record CAYFMF010000008.1, on the reverse strand, counting down.
GATAGTTGAGGAAGCTGTTGCTGTTGGTGTTGATGAAGAACTGTGCAGTTGCAGAGTGGGGATCCATGGTGCGTGCCATGGCAATGGTCCCTACATCATTGGTCAGGCCGCAGTTTGCCTCATTCTCGATCGGTGCGTTGGTGGGCTTCTCGGCCATGCCGGGCTCCATGCCGCCGCCCTGGATCATGAATCCGGGAATGACGCGGTGAAAAATGGTGCCGTCGTAGAAACCGCTACGGCAGTAGTCGAGAAAGTTCTCGGCGGTCTGAGGGGCCTTGTCGCCATCCAGTTCAATCGTGATCTCACCGAGGGAGGTTTTCATTTTAATGGTCATAACGGGTTCATCCTTCTGTCTGTAAGTTATTTTGAAATCATGGTTGCCGACTCAATCACAACCTGCTGTTGCGGTGCATCCTTCTGGAACGGGCCGCCGGGGCCGGTCTCGCTCTGTTCGATCCTGCGCACCACCTCCATCCCCTCGGTGACCTGACCAAAGACGGTATAGCCCCAGCCGCGCTGAGACTTTCTGGTGTGGTTGAGGAAACGGTTGTTGGCGGTATTGATAAAGAACTGCGCAGTTGCGGAGTGGGGGTTGCCGGTGCGTGCCATGGCGATGGTGCCGGGCAGATTCTTCAGTCCATTGTCCGCCTCGTTGGGGATCATGTCATCGGTTGGCCTCTTCTCGTAATCGGTTGTGAAGCCGCCCCCCTGTATCATGAAGCTGGGGATGACACGGTGGAAGATGGTGCCGTTGTAGTGCCCCTTCTCCACGTAGTGGATGAAGTTGGTCACGGTAAATGGTGCACGGGCCGCATCGAGCTGTATCTTGATCACCCCGTGGCTGGTCCTGAGTTCCACAACGGGGGCATCGGCGGCAATCACCGGATTCTTCCCGGTTGCTGCGGCAGGGGGGGTGGGGACAACGGCAAAGAGGATGGCACCCAGCAGGGCAACCACAGAGCCAAAGATGGTGAGGTTCTTTTTCATTACGGTCTATCGCATCAATTGAGTGGGGTGCAAATCATACCACCAATGGCGGTGAGGTATAATCACGCGCTGTTTTGATGGATTCAGGAAAGAGAAGAGCGATGTTGCAGATCTACAATACCCAGAGCCGTACCAAGGAGCTGTTCAAGCCGATCCATGAGGGAGAGGTGAATATGTATGTCTGCGGGATGACCGTCTATGACTTCTGTCATGTCGGCCATGCCCGGGTCATGGTCTTCTTTGATGTGGTGGTCCGCTATCTCCGCTCCCGCGGGTATGAGGTCAACTACGTCCGCAACATCACCGATATTGATGACAAGATCATCAACCGGGCCAACGAGAATGGTGAGGAGTTCAATGACCTGGTCGAGCGCTTCATTGGAGCGCTCCATGAGGATGCCGCGGCACTGGGGATTGAGCCACCCACCCAGGAGCCGCGTGCCACCCACTCGATGGACGAGATCCTCTCGATGATCGAGCAGTTGATCGCCAACGGCAAGGCCTACGTGGTGGAGAATGGGGATGTCTACTGTGAGGTCGCTGCGATCGAGGAGTATGGCAAACTCTCCGGCAAGAAGCTGGAGGATCTGCAGGCGGGGGCGCGAGTCGAGGTGGGTGACCTCAAGCGCAGCCCGATGGACTTTGCACTCTGGAAGTCGGCCAAGCCGGATGAGCCGAGCTGGGATTCGCCCTGGGGCAAGGGGCGTCCTGGCTGGCATATTGAGTGCTCTGCGATGTCGACCCAGTGTCTCGGCAACCACTTCGATATCCATGGCGGAGGGATGGACCTGATCTTCCCGCACCATGAGAACGAGATTGCCCAGGCCGAGGGGGCAACCTGCGAGACCTTCGTCAACTACTGGATGCATGCCGGTTTTGTGCGGGTGGATGATGAGAAGATGTCGAAGTCACTGGGCAACTTCTTCACCATCCGCGAGGTGTTGCAGAAGTATCCGGCAGAGGTGATCCGCTACTTCCTGCTGACCAGCCACTACCGCAGCCCCCTCAACTACACCGAAGAGAATCTGCAGAACGCCCAGGCGGCGCTGACCCGCTTCTATACCGCACTGCGTGGCGTTGAGACGGATGGGGTGGCAGCGATTGAGGAGAGTGCGTGGGAGAGCCGTTTCAACACGGCGATGGATGATGACTTCAACACCCCGGAGGCGCTCTCGGTACTGTTTGACCTGGTGCGTGAGATCAACCGTCTGAGTGGTGCCGGCGAGGCGGATGTTGCGGCCTCCCATGCAGCGCTGCTGTTGAGGCTATCGGATATTCTCGGCCTGCTGCAGCAGGATCCGGAGCAGTTCCTGCAGGGCGGCAGCTCCGAGGGTGGGCTCAGTGATCGGGAGATTGAGCAGCTGATCGAGGCCCGTGCCACCGCCCGTGCCAACAAGGATTGGACGGAATCCGACCGCATTCGCGACCTCTTTGCCGAAGAGGGGATTGTGCTGGAGGACAGTGCCGAGGGGACAATCTGGCGCCGGGCATGACGCGGTAGC
>CAYFMF010000007.1:19325-54462 GCA_964344135.1 uncultured Piscirickettsiaceae bacterium | reverse complement strand
TTCTGTAAAGTCGCCCCGGATGAAAAGAGAACGGAAATACCGGCTACTGGAGAGGGCTCTCTACACCGTGATAGTGGTCATTGCCCTTATTCTGGCTATGCTGTGGATGATACCTCACACGCCTTAATCGGTTTCCAGGGCCCCGGATCCCCACCTCTTCAATAACGCTGCCTGGTTTTCCAGGTCACTGGCATGATCCAATCAACCGAAGGCCACAAAGCCAAACACACATTAACCGGGCACTACCGAGAACCCGGAACCCACACGGATCTGTAGCTGCTCTTCGGCACTCCCCTGGTTGACTGCAATCTCCACCAGCCCTGCCGAGTTTTCATACCAGAAGGGCTCACCTGTCGGAACATCCGAAAATGTATTGCTGTTCTCCAGAGCCACCCCATTAATCTGCAGCCTCTCCCTCGCATCCATGGAGGTGGCCCTGACCCCTGTCATCGCATTGCCGTAGCGATCCAGATAGATCACCTCCTGGAGGTCACTTCCGGCGTCAATGGATGGGGGTGGCGACACCTTCATGAGATCACCCTCTGCGATCCGGTCCGTTGCAATTCTGGCGGCAATCGGGGCAAAAAGATCTCGCCCGTGGAAGGAGGCCGACAGCTGTTCCGGCCGCCACTGGATCTGAAACCAGGAGACCTCTTCAGACCTGGCCACAACCACATCAAAGAGCCCATTCTCCGGACCGACGAACCAGTTGCCGTCGGCCTTCAGGGCCACGGGGTTGCGCGCTCCCCCTACCCCTGGATCTACCACACAGAGAAAGAGGGTACCTGACGGAAACCAGGGGATCTGGCTGGCAAGAAGGTGTGAGGCCGCCCTGATATTATAGGGGGCGACATCGGAAAGCAGCTCAACGACCTCCCCCTCTGCACCATGCATCCGCAGTGCAGCCCGCATCTGGGCCAGGTAGGGGCTTCCTGTTCCAAAATCTGTAAACAGAAGAATCATCGTTGTTTGATGATAGCGCTTTTCCCGCCCCTTTCTCCAGAAAAAGAGAAAGCCGGACAGTGTCCGGCTTTCTCTCTATTGATGATGCTCTAAGGATTAATCTTCAGAATCTTCCTCGAACTCATCCTCATCAAACTCTGGCAGGGGGCGATCCACCAGCTCAACCAGTGCCATTGGAGCCTTGTCACCGGCACGGAATCCAGCCTTGAGGATACGCACATAACCACCCGGACGATCACTGTAACGCGGACCCAGCTCTGTGAAGAGCTTGGTGACCATGTCACGATCACGCATGCGATTGAAGGCAAGACGACGGTTGGCCACACTGTCCTTCTTGGAGAGGGTGATCAGTGGCTCCACAACCCGACGCAGCTCCTTGGCCTTGGGCAGGGTGGTGCGGATCAACTCATGCTGAATCAGTGAGTTGCTCATGTTGCGGAACATAGCCTTGCGATGGCTACTGTTTCTGTTTAGTTGTCTACCACTATGACGATGACGCATGATCTTTTCCGTTTATCTTCTTTTAGCCGCCTTTCGGCGAATATCAAATAATGTAGTTACGCTGCTGTCTCGCTCTCTTCCTTGAGGCTGGCAGGTGGCCAGTTCTCGAGACGCACACCCAGTGAGAGACCGCGTGATGCCAGTACATCCTTGATCTCGTTGAGTGACTTCTTGCCAAGGTTTGGCGTTCTCAGCAGCTCAGTCTCGGTACGCTGAATCAGGTCACCGATATAGAAGATGGCCTCGGCCTTGAGACAATTTGCAGAACGTACTGTCAGCTCAAGGTCGTCTACCGGACGCAGCAGAATTGGATCCACCTCTGGCTCTGCATCGGCCTGTGCCTCTTCCTCATCCTCAGTGTGGAGCTCAACGAAAGATTCCAGCTGAGTCTGCAGGATGGTTGCGGCACGACGAATGGCCTCCTCCGGATCAATCGTGCCATCCGTCTGCAGATCAATCACCAGACGATCGAGGTCGGTACGCTGCTTGAGACGTGCAGCCTCAACACTGTAGCTGACACGATCAATCGGGCTATAGGAGGCATCCAGCTTCAGGTTTCCAATGGTTGTACCCTCATCCTCGCTGGAACGCTCGGTAGCGGGCTGATATCCACGGCCTGTTGTAACCTTCAGGGTCATGTTCAGGGCAACATCCGCATCATTGACGTTGGCAATGACATGATCGGGATTGATAATCTCAACATCATCACCAGTGATGTCACCGGCAACAATCGGGCCTGCTCCACTGCTCTTCAGAGAGAGTTCAGCCTCGGAGTGGGCATGTAGCTTGATCGCGACACCCTTGAGATTGAGAAGGATGTCAATCACATCCTCCTGTACACCCTCAATGGCGGAGTACTCATGGCTCACCCCCTCAATCACGACCTCGGTGATTGCACTGCCGTGCATGGAGGAGAGGAGAATTCGACGCAGCGCATTTCCCAGTGTATGGCCAAAACCACGCTCCAGTGGTTCAATGGCCACCTGGATATGGTTGGTCTCTATATTCTTGATGTTCGCCAGCTTTGGCTTTAAAAATTCCTTAATCGAACCTTGCATCTCTAATCGTACCCCTTGTTTCAACAACTACGCTTCAAATCACCACTACTGCTTGACGCTACTACTTGGAGTAGAGCTCGACGATCAGGTGTTCATTAATTTCTGCAGAGAGATCAGAGCGTTCAGGTGCATTCTTGAACGTACCTTCCATCTTCTCTGTGTTGACATCAATCCACTCAGCCTCTTCGCGGGTCTGCGGAGCCAGCTGCAGTGCCATCTTGATTCGATCCTGCTTCTTCGCCTTCTCACGAATAGAGACCACATCATTGGGCTGCAACTGATAGGAAGGGATATTCAGTACCTTGCCATTGACCAGAATGGACTTGTGGTTGACCAGCTGGCGTGCCTCGGAACGGGTGGAACCAAAACCCATACGGTAGACAACATTATCCAGACGAGCCTCCAGGATCTGCAACAGGTTCTCACCCGTTGAGCCCTTGCGACGTGCAGCCTCCTTGTAGTAGCTACGGAACTGCTTCTCGAGCAGGCCATAGATACGACGTACCTTCTGCTTCTCACGCAGCTGAAGTGCATAGTCCGACATGCGCGGGCGACGAGCACCAGCACCATGCTGACCAGGCAGCTGATCCGGCTTGCACTTTGTCTCCAGTGCACGCAGGCCACTCTTGAGGCCGAGGTCGGTTCCCTCTCGGCGGGATAGCTTACATTTGGGTCCAGTATATTTTGCCACAGTACAATCTCCTATCGTGCAATACCGTTATACGCGGCGTTTCTTGGGTGGGCGGCAACCATTGTGCGGCAATGGTGTGACATCTGTAATACTGTTGATTCGAATCCCGATATTGTTCAGGGCTCGTACAGAAGATTCACGACCTGGGCCCGGCCCCTTGATGCGAACATCAACCGACTTCACGCCATACTCCTGTGCCTGGGTTCCAGCCCGCTCTGCCGCTACCTGTGCAGCAAACGGAGTACTCTTTCTGGAGCCGCGGAAACCGCTGCCTCCAGATGTGGCCCAGCAGAGGGTGTCACCCTTGCGGTCAGTAATGGTAATGATGGTGTTGTTGAATGTTGCATGTACATGCACGATCCCCTCAGGGACATTCTTTTTCACCTTTTTGCGCTTTGAAGCGGATGCCTTTGCCATAAACGATAAAACCTATCTAAAAAAACGAAATCTCTCTATCCAATCAAACCGGTTGTGGTTATCTCTTGATTGGCTTCTTTGGACCCTTGCGGGTACGTGCATTGTTCTTGGTGTTCTGCCCACGCACAGGAAGACCGCGACGATGGCGGATTCCACGGTTGGTTCCAAGATCCATTAAGCGCTTGATATTCATGGAAACTTCACGGCGGAGGTCACCCTCAACGGTGAACTTTCCAACCACCCCACGAAGGGTCTCAAGCTGACTCTCTTCCAGGTCGCGAACTTTTGTTGATGCGTCAATTCCGGCTGCCGCACAGATATCGTACGCACGTGTTCTCCCGATTCCATAAATCGAGGTCAACGCAACCCAAGCATGTTTGTTATCAGGTACATTTACACCCGCAATTCGTGCCATCTGGCTCTTCTCCTAAACGTTCCCATTTCGCGCAGAAAGCGCGCAAGGATACCTACATTCCATATAAAATTCAACCACTACCCCAGCACAACACCCCTCCAGGGATTGTTGTACAGAAACCATAATCAGCCCTGACGCTGCTTATGCTTCGGGTCTTTACTACAAATCACACGGACAACACCGTTACGGCGAATTACCTTACAGTGCTGACACATTTTCTTTACTGATGCGCGAACTTTCATTTCGTTACTCCAGAACTTTTCTCAACCACAGACAATCTGTGTGCTAAATCCCACTCCGGCCATACCCCTTGAGGTTTGCCTTCTTCATCAACCCATCATACTGATGAGAGAGCAGGTGTGACTGAACCTGTGAGATGAAGTCCATGATCACAACCACGATGATCAACAGAGAGGTTCCGCCAAAATAGAATGGTACATTCCACTTAATGATAAGGAACTCGGGAAGCAGACTTACCGCGGTGATGTATCCAGCACCAATCAGTGTCAGCCGCGTCATAACCTTATCGATATACTTTGCTGTCTGTGCTCCTGGACGAATTCCGGGGATAAACGCACCGGATCTTCTCAGGTTATCTGCCGTCTCCTTGGGGTTGAAGACCAACGCCGTGTAGAAGAAGCAGAAAAATATGATCGCCACAGCATAAAAGGCCACATAGAGGGGCTGCCCTGGTGACAGCGTGGTAGCCAGATCCTTCATCCACTCCATCCCCTCGCCACTGCCAAACCAGCTTCCCATTGTTGCGGGGAAGAGGATGATACTGGAGGCAAAGATGGGTGGAATCACGCCAGCCATGTTGACCTTCAGTGGCAGGTGGCTGCTCTGGCCAGCATACATCTTGTTGCCACGCTGCTGCTTGGCATAATTCACTGTAATTCTGCGCTGTCCCCTCTCGACAAAGACCACAAAGGCGGTGACCAGAATGGCGCCAATGAAGAGAACCAGAACGGTTATGGGGTGCATCTCACCGGTGCGTGCCAGCTCCATGGTTCCGCCTACTGCAGAGGGGAGGCCCGCAACGATACCTGCAAAGATGATCAGGGAGATGCCATTGCCAATCCCGCGCTCTGTAATCTGCTCACCCAGCCACATCAGGAACATGGTTCCGGTCACCAGTGTGGTCACTGCAACAAAACGGAAAGCCAGCCCTGGATCAATCACAACACCCATCCCGCCCGCGGACTGCGACTCCAGGGCAATGGAGATCCCCAGCGCCTGAAAGGTGGCCAGAACCAGTGTTCCATAACGGGTGTACTGGGTAATCTTTCTGCGTCCGGACTGCCCCTCTTTCTTCAGCTGTTCCAGCTTTGGAGAGGTCACGGTCAGCAGGTTCATGATGATCGATGCCGAAATATAGGGCATGATTCCGAGTGCAAAGAGGCTGAGACGCATCAGTGCACCACCCGAGAACATGTTAAACATGTCCAGAATGGTTCCGGACTGCTGATCAAACATTGCCTGCAGGGCAACCGGGTTGATGCCGGGAACCGGAATATGGGCTCCCATGCGATAGACAATAATGGCACCCAGCACAAACAGCAGGCGAGTCTTCAGCTCTGCCAGCTTGTTGGTGTTACCGCCCATTGCCTGTTTCCGTGCCATGATTCAGATCGGTCCTGGAACTACTCTTCGATCTTTCCGCCGGCAGCCTCAATCGCTGCACGAGCACCTGGGGTTGCCGCCAGGCCAGTAACGGTTACGGCACTGTTGATCTCGCCAGAGGCGATGATCTTGGCACGCTTGATATCCTGCCCAACAATATTGGCAGCCTTGAGCGCGAGCAGATCGACCTGGTTGTCCACTGCAGCCTTCTCCAGCTCATGGAGACGAACCTCGGCAACGTAACGGGCCTTGCGAGAGGCAAATCCGACCTTCGGCAGACGACGCTGCAGTGGCTGCTGGCCACCCTCGAACCCTACCTTGTGGAAACCACCGGAGCGAGACTTCTGTCCCTTGTGACCACGGCCACAGGTCTTTCCGTGACCGGAACCGATGCCACGACCCACGCGTTTGGCATCTTTTTTGGCACCATCAGCTGGCTTGATTGTATTCAGACGCATGATTTAATCCTCAACCTTCAGCATATAACTGATTTTATTGATCATCCCACGGTTCTCGGGAGTGTCTATGACTGTTACCGTCTGGTGCATCTTGCGAATTCCCAATCCTGCCGCACAGGCCTTATGCGCGGGAAGACGTCCGATTGTGCTCTTGACCAAGGTCACGGTAATTGTATTGTTCTCTGCCATGGTTCCTACCCCAGAATCTCTTCAACCGTTTTGCCGCGCTTTGCAGCAATCTGTGCCGGGCTGTTCATCTCGGTCAGCCCCTTGATGGTTGCACGAACGACATTGATTGGATTGGATGAGCCATTGCGCTTGGCCAGCACATTGTGCACCCCAACCACCTCAAATACGGCACGCATGGCACCACCGGCAATAATGCCGGTACCCTCGGAGGCTGGCTGCATGTAGACGTCAGCCGCACCATGGGTTGCCCGAATCGGGTACTGCAGAGTGCCGCCATCCAGATCAACGGTCTGGATGTTGCGACGCGCACGATCCATCGCCTTCTGGATCGCAAGAGGTACCTCACGGGCCTTGCCGTATCCGAATCCGATCTTGCCGTTGCCATCCCCTACCACAGTGAGTGCGGTGAAGGAGAAGATGCGTCCACCCTTTACGGTCTTCGCAACTCGGTTGACGGCAACCAGCTTCTCCAGCATGTCATCGTCATTCTCTTTCTTGAACTGTTTCTCTGCCATCTTCGTTTTCCTAATTCCTAAATCAGCCTGCCTGTCCGATAATGGGTTCGATTAAAAGTCGAGGCCATTCTCACGCGCGGCATCTGCCAGCGCCTTGACACGACCGTGGTATTTGAAGCCGGAGCGATCAAATGCAACGCGGGTAACACCCGCATCCTTTGTGCGCTCTGCAATCATCTTTCCAACAGCAACCGCAGCGGCCACATTACCGGTTGCACCGGCCTCTGAACGAACCTCCGAGAGGAGTGTCGAGGCACTGGCTACCACCTTTGAGTCGCTATTGATCACCTGTGCATAGATATGCCTTGGGGTACGGTGAATCGTCAGACGAGGTACGCCCAGTTCTCTGATCTTTGCACGTGTACGTCTTGCACGACGCAGTCGAGTCTGTTTCTTGTTCATTGACAAATCCTGTGATTTAGCCCATTTAATTACTGTTATTTCTTCTTCGCTTCCTTACGAATGACATACTCATCCGTATAGCGAACACCCTTCCCCTTGTAGGGCTCTGGTGGACGGAAGGCACGAATCTCAGCAGCAACCTGCCCTACCTTCTGCTTGTCTGCGCCCTTGACCACAACCTCTGTGGCAGAGGGTGTCTCAATAGTGATTCCCTCAGGAATCGCATAGTTGACCGGGTGGGAGAAGCCGAGGGTCAGCTCCAGGTTCTTGCCTGCAGCCTTGGCACGGTATCCAACACCAATCAGGGTCAGCCTCTTCTCAAACCCTGCACTGACACCGACAACCATGTTGTTGATCAGGGCACGCATGGTCCCCGCCATGGCAACATTCTCTTTTCCGTCCTTTGCAGAGACTCGGACCTGGTTGTCCCCGTGCTCTACATTGACCGTCTCATGTACCTCGTAATCAAAGTTGCCATTTGCACCCTTGATCTGAATTTTCTGTCCACTTACAGCGACATCCACACCGGTTGGGATATCGACAGGAGCATTTGCGATTCTAGACATCTTGGTTTACCTGAATTCGATTAACTAATTTTCTTAATAGACAAAGCAGACCACTTCACCACCAAGACCAGCCTTTCTGGCAGCACGATCAGTCATCAAGCCACCAGGGGTGGAGATGATTGCAATTCCAAGCCCACCATTGACCGATGGAAGCTCGTTCTTTCCCTTGTAGGTACGCAGTCCGGGACGGCTGATTCTCTTCATCATCTCGATGACCGGACGGCCCTGAAAATACTTGAGCTCGATCTTCAGCTCGCCCTTTCCATCCGCCTCATTAACGGAGTAATCAGAGATATAGCCTTCATCTTTCATTACATTCGCAATTGAGGCCTTCATCTTTGAGGATGGCATCGATACCACTCTCTTCTCGACTGCCAGTGCGTTGCGGATTCTGGTCAACATATCCGCGATAGGGTCTTGCATACTCATCTTTTTCTATTCCAAACTCTATAACTACTGATTGATTATCTTTACCAGCTTGCCTTTCTCAGCCCTGGGACATCTCCACGCATGGCAGCTTCTCTCAACTTGTTACGGCTCAGCCCAAACTTTCTGTAGAAACCGTGAGGACGTCCGGTCAGGCTGCAGCGGTTATGCTGACGAACCGAGCTGGAGTCTCTTGGCAACATGTTGAACTTGCGTCGTGCCGCAGCACGCTCCTCGGCAGAGAGCTCCTGGTTATGCATTCTGCTCTTCAGTTCGGCACGTTTTGCCGCATACTTCTTGACCAGTTTCTCCCGGCGCAACTCACGTTGGATCATTGAGGTCTTTGCCATGCTTACTTATCCTGTTCCTGTTTCATTCTGCTGCTCTAGTTTTTGAAGGGGAAGTTCATTGCCGCCAGCAACGCCTTGCCCTCTTCGTCTGTTTTTGCAGTGGTTACAACACTGATATCGAGACCACGCAGTGCATCCACCTTGTCATAATCGATCTCAGGGAAGATGATCTGCTCGGTAACACCCATGCTGTAGTTTCCACGGCCATCAAAGGACTTTCCATTCAGACCACGAAAGTCACGAATTCGTGGAATGGCGATGGTAATCAGTCGATCCAGGAACTCATACATGCGCTCGCTACGCAGTGTCACCTTGCAGCCAATAGGCCACCCGTCACGGATCTTGAAACCTGCGATGGAGAGTCGGGCCAGTGTCTTGACCGGCTTCTGACCGGAGATCTTCTCCATGTCGGCCAGGGCATTCTCCAGGATCTTCTTGTCACCGACAGCCTCGCCAACACCCATGTTCAGTGTGATCTTGGTGACCTTTGGAACCTCCATCACACTGCTGTAGCCAAACTGCTCCTTGAGCTGATCGACGACTGTACTTGTGTAGTGATCTTTACTAATACTCATGATCTTGTCCCTTATGCGTCAACGACTTCGCCATTGGATTTGAAATAACGAACCTTGCGGCCATCATCCAGTGTCTTGAACCCAACACGATCCGCCTTGCCGGTAGCATTATTGAAGATCGCCACGTTGGAGAGGTGAATGGGCATCTCCTTCTCTACAATCCCTCCGGCAACTCCCAGGTTAGGGTTTGGCTTGGTGTGCTTCTTCACCATGTTGATACCATCCACGACAACACGATCCCTCTCAGGGATTACGCGTGCAACGGTACCTCTCTGTCCTTTATCTTTTCCGGCGAGGACTACAACCTCATCACCTTTTCTGATCCTGCGCATGTTGCTATCTCTAAATTAATTCCGTTGAATAACCCATTCCAACCAATCAGATGACCTCTGGTGCCAGAGAGACAATCTTCATGAACTTCTTGGTTCTCAGCTCACGAGTTACCGGGCCAAAGATACGAGTGCCAATCGGCTCATGCTTGCTGTTCAGCATAACCGCAGCATTGCCGTCAAAACGGATCAATGAACCGTCATTGCGACGTACGCCCTTGCGGGTACGCACTACTACTGCATTATAGACATCACCCTTCTTGACCTTTCCACGTGGCAGTGCCTCTTTTACGCTGACCTTGATGACATCACCAATCCCGGCATAACGACGCTTTGATCCACCCAGTACCTTGATGCACATAACCTTTTTTGCGCCGCTGTTGTCGGCAACAGTCAATGTGGATTGCATCTGAATCATTGGTTTTCTCCAATCTTTCTCTAATTTCTGATTCTCTTCAGCTACGCGCTATACCGCAGCCGCACTCTCAACCACTTCAACCAGCCTGAATGACTTGCTCTTCGAGATTGGGCGACACGCTTCAATCGTCACCACATCACCCTCTTTGCACTGATTGTTCTCATCATGCGCATGCAACTTGGTCGAACGCTTGATGAACTTCTTGTAGATCGGATGCTTCACCTGACGCTGTACCATAACGGTAATGCTCTTGTCCCCCTTGCTGGAGACAACACGTCCGGTAATCGTACGTGCACTGCTAGTCTGCTCACTCATGATGCGGCACCTTTCATCTCATTCATAATGGTCTTGACCCGGGCAATGTTCTGGCGAACCTTCTTCATCTGGCTGCTATCAGAAAGCTGGTTGGTTGCCTTCTGCATGCGCAGATTGAACTGTTCGCGCAACATGTTCTGCAGCTCTGTCTGCAGTGCTGCCTCGTCCATTTTTCTCAAATCACTTGTATTCATCACTGACACCTTCTACAGCGGGGTACGTGTTACAAAAGTAGTTGCAATCGGAAGTTTTGCCGCTGCAAGCTTGAATGCCTCGCGTGCAAGCTCCTCGGAAACACCCTCAATCTCATACAGCATCTTTCCTGGCTGAATCTGCGCAACCCAGTACTCAACATTACCCTTACCCTTACCCTGACGAACCTCAAGAGGCTTCTTGGTAATAGGCTTGTCAGGGAAGATCCGGATGGTCAGCTTGCCACCACGCTTTACCTGACGAGTAATTGTGCGTCGCGCCGCCTCAATCTGACGTGCAGTAATTCTGCCGCGACCTGTCGCCTTGAGACCGTACTCGCCAAAGCTGACAGAGTTGCCATTCTGCGCAAGACCACGGTTTCTTCCCTTCATCTGCTTGCGGAATTTTGTTCTTTTCGGCTGAAGCATTGCTCTTCTTCCCTATTATTTGTCCAGTTTGCCTATTTCGCGTCTTTCTTCGAATCAGACTCTTCTACTGCTACCGGGGAGTCAAAGACCTCACCCTTGAACAGCCACACCTTGATACCGATGATCCCGTAGGTGGTATTTGCCTCGGCAAAACCATAGTCGATATCGGCACGCAGGGTGTGCAGAGGTACACGCCCCTCTCGGTACCACTCGGTACGGGCAATCTCTGCACCATTGAGTCGACCGGCTACATTGATACGAATCCCCTTTCCACCCAGCCTCATGGTATTGCCCACAGAGCGCTTCATCGCACGACGGAACATGATTCGCTTCTCGAGCTGCTGGGCAATCCCCTCGGCAACCAGCTGTGCATCCAGCTCGGGCTTGCGGATCTCCTCAATGTTGATCTGTACGGGAATCCCCATTCTGGCTGTTACCTCGCGGCGCAGCTTCTCGATATCCTCACCCTTCTTGCCAATCACGATTCCTGGACGGGCAGTGTGGATGGTGATTCTTGCATTACCAGAGGGGCGCTCAATCTGGATCCGGCTGACGGATGCCTGAGAGAGACGCTTCTTCAGAAAGTCCCTGATGGTGAGATCGGCATGGAGCTGATCTGCATAACTACGGCTATCCGCATACCAGGTGGAGTTCCAGTCCTTGATATAACCCAGACGGTAACCAATCGGATGTACTTTTTGACCCATTCCGCTATTCCTCAGCGATCAGACACAGCCACACTGATGTGGCTGGTGCGTTTAAGAATTCGGTTCGCGCGTCCCTTCGCACGAGGCTGAATCCGCTTGTAAGTTGGACCCTCGTCAACAAATGCTGTCGAGACCTTCAAATCATCAATATCTGCACCCTCGTTATTCTCTGCATTGGCAATTGCAGAGTTGAGGATCTTGCCGACGATATGTGCTGCCTTCTTGTTGCTGAAGCGCAGCAGATCTACCGCCCTCTCTACAGGGAGGCCACGGATCTGATCAACAACCAGACGCACCTTCTGTGCAGAAATCTTTGCATTTCTAAGTTTTGCGTAAGTTTCCATGGTTTCTTACCCTACCTTGAGGCCTTCTTGTCCGCTGCATGACCGCGATAGGTGCGTGTCAGGGCAAACTCTCCAAGCTTGTGGCCTACCATATTCTCATTAATCAATACCGGCACATGCTGGCGACCATTATGTACAGCGATGGTCAGGCCAATCATCTGTGGCATGATCATGGATCTTCTTGACCAGGTCTTGATGGGGCGACGGTTATTGGTCTCAACCGCATCCTTCACCTTCTTGCGAAGATGCTCATCAATAAAAGGGCCTTTCTTGATTGAACGTGGCACGTTAGTTTCCTTATCTCAGTTTCTGGTTACTATTACTTGTTACGGTGACGAACAATGTACTGGTTCGTCCTCTTGTTTGACCTTGTCTTGTAGCCCTTGGTTGGCATGCCCCATGGGGAGACAGGGTGACGACCGCCTGAGGTTCTTCCCTCACCACCACCATGTGGGTGATCTACCGGGTTCATTGCGACACCACGAACCGTTGGGCGGACACCGCGCCAGCGTGTTGCACCTGCCTTGCCGAGCTTGCGCAGGGAGTGCTCACCATTGCTCACCTCTCCGATGGTTGCACGGCAGTCGAGCAGTACCTTGCGCATCTCACCAGAACGCAGACGCAGGGTAGCAAATGCACCCTCTTTCGCTACGTACTGTGCAGAGGTTCCCGCAGAGCGTGCAATCTGCGCGCCCTTGCCTGGCTTGAGCTCAATGCAGTGCACTGTTGTACCCAGTGGCATGTCGCGCAGACTCATGGTGTTGCCCACCTTGATCTCTGCTCCGCTACCTGACATCAGCTGGTCACCAGCTGATACACCCTTTGCCGCAATGATGTAGCGACGCTCACCATCCGCATAGAGCACCAGTGCAATGTTTGCGGTGCGATTTGGATCATATTCCAGGCGCTCTACACGAGCAGGAATCCCATCCTTGTTGCGCTTGAAATCGATGATGCGATAGCGCTGCTTGTGGCCACCACCACGATGACGTGTAGTGATACGACCATTGTTGTTACGGCCGCCACTCTTGGATTTCTTTGCAATCAGTGCCGCATGAGGCTTGCCCTTGTGCAGCTCATGGTTCACCACAGAGACGACAAAACGACGTCCTGGTGATGTTGGTTTTGATTTTACGATTGCCATTTTTCTACTCTTCCTTCAAAGAATCTTTCTTTACTGGATCCTACTCGGCACCCATGAATTCGATTTCCTGCCCCTCGCTCAGTGTAACGAAGGCCTTCTTCCAGCTGGCGCGTCTGCCGAACTTCATTCCACTGCGCTTAACCTTTCCCTTTACGTTGCTGACAGAGACCCCATCCACCTTGACATCAAACATCAGCTCAATTGCCTGCTTGATCTCCGGCTTTTTGGCATCCTTGGCAACCTTGAATACATACTGATTGCGCATCTCGGCGGCCATCGCACTCTTCTCAGTGATGTGGGGCCCCAATACGACCTTCATCAAACGCTCTTGATTCATGCTCATCCCAGTGACTCCTCAATCTGCTTCAGTGCGGACTCGGTCATCAGTACATTGCCGTAGGAGACAAGGCTGACAGGGTCCATTGCAGTGACATCAACAACACCAACATTTGGAATGTTGCGTGCTGCAAGATATAGATTCTCATCCACCTCACCAGAGATGATCAGGACATTTTCCAGACCCATGCCACCCAGTGCACTGTTCAGCGCCTTGGTCTTTGGGGTCTCGACCGCGAGGTCAGAGACCACTGTCAGGCGATCCTGACGAATCAGCTCGGAGAGAATGGAGCGCATTGCTGCGCGATACATCTTGCGATTAACCTTCTGCTCATAGTTTCTTGGACGTGCAGCAAAGGTGACACCACCGCTTCTCCAGATCGGGCTGCGGCTTGTTCCGGCACGGGCACGGCCTGTCCCCTTCTGGCGCCAGGGCTTTGCACCACCACCGCTCACATCGGAGCGATTCTTCTGAGCCGCTGTTCCGGCACGGGCAGCGGACATGTATGCAGTCACAACCTGATGGATCAGCGCCTCATTGTAGTCTGCAGAGAACGCCTCATCGGAAACGGAGACCTTCGATTGCTCATTTCCTGCAGGAAAATCACGTACATTCAATTCCATGACTCTTCTCCTTATCCCTTAACCGCCGGGCGGATCACAAGATCACCACCCTTTGCACCTGGAACCGCACCCTTTACAAGGATCAGGTTACGATCGGCATCGACACGAACAACCTCAAGGTTCTGTACCGTACGCTGAACGTTACCCATCTGTCCGGACATCTTCTTGCCCTTGAATACACGCCCTGGAGTCTGACACTGTCCAATGGATCCATTGGAGCGGTGAGAAATGGAGTTACCATGCGTGTTATCCAGGCCACTGAAGTTGTGACGCTTGATACCACCCTGGAAACCAAATCCGCGGTTGATACCGGTCACATCCACTTTCTGTCCAGCCTCGAAAATGGAGGACTCGACCTCTTTTCCAGCCTCAAAGTCGGCAACCTCGTCTGCACTCAGACGGAACTCCCAGAGACCGCGACCCGCCTCAACACCAGCCTTTGCGTAGTGTCCTGCCATGGGTTTGGATACACGGGAGGCCTTGCGAGCACCAGTAGTAATCTGGATTGCATTGTACCCATCAGTCTCATCTGTTTTAACCTGGGTAACCCGGTTTGGCTCTACCTGGATCACGGTCACAGGAACCGATGCACCCTCTTCGGTGAACACCCGGCTCATTCCGACCTTTCGACCTACAAGTCCGATTGACATCTCTAATTCCTCTATTCTCTATCTTGTTCTATCCATCAAGAAAGCTTGATCTGTACATCCACGCCCGCAGCAAGATCCAGCTTCATCAATGCATCAACCGTCTTGTCTGTCGGATCAACAATGTCCATCATCCGCTTGTGGGTGCGCAGCTCATACTGATCACGCGCGTCCTTGTTGACATGCGGGGAGATCAGAACGGTAAAGCGCTCTTTCTTTGTGGGTAGCGGGATCGGTCCTCGGACCTGTGCCCCGGTACGCTTTGCCGTCTGCGCGATTTCACGTGCTGATTGGTCAATCAGGCGATAATCAAACGCCTTGAGACGGATACGAATTCTCTGTCCAGCCATTGCTTATACTCAGTTCGCTTATAATTTAATAACTATTTAATCATCAGGTCATGCAAATGATTTCAATCACTTGCTGTGTTACCTTAGGGTGACCTCAAGCATGCTTGAAGGGTCATTCGATAATCTTTGAAACAACACCAGAACCTACGGTTCGGCCACCCTCACGGATCGCAAAACGCAGCCCCTCATCCATCGCAATCGGTGCAATCAGGGTTCCTGTGATCTTCAGGTTGTCACCTGGCATCGCCATCTCGGTACCCTCAGGAAGATCAACCGCACCCGTTACGTCGGTCGTTCTGAAGTAGAACTGTGGACGGTAGTTGGTGAAGAATGGCGTGTGACGTCCACCCTCTTCCTTGCTCAGTACGTAGATCTCAGCCTCAAACTTGGTGTGTGGCGTGATCGACCCTGGCTTCGCCAGTACCTGTCCACGCTCAACCTCGTCACGCTTGGTACCACGCAGCAGTACACCCACGTTGTCTCCCGCCTCACCCTGATCCAGCAGCTTGCGGAACATCTCAACTCCCGTTACGGTAGTTGAGGTGGTCTCCTTGATACCGACAATTTCGATCTCTTCACCAACCTTCACAACACCACGCTCAATACGGCCGGTTACTACGGTTCCACGACCAGAGATTGAGAATACATCCTCAATCGGCATGATGAAGTCACCATCCACTGCGCGCTCTGGCTCAGGGAAGTAGCTGTCCATCGCCTCTGCAAGCTTGACGATGGAGGGGGCACCAATATCGCTGGTGTCGCCTTCCAGTGCCTTCAGCGCAGATCCGGTTACGATTGGGGTGTCGTCACCCGGGAAGTCGTACTCGTCGAGAAGCTCACGTACTTCCATCTCAACCAGCTCAAGCAGCTCTTCGTCATCAACCTGGTCTGCCTTGTTGAGGTAGACGATGATGTAGGGTACACCTACCTGACGAGAGAGCAGAATGTGCTCACGGGTCTGGGGCATCGGACCATCTGCTGCAGATACAACCAGAATCGCTCCGTCCATCTGCGCCGCACCGGTGATCATGTTCTTGACGTAGTCGGCGTGTCCCGGGCAGTCTACGTGTGCATAGTGACGGTTGTCTGTCTCGTACTCTACGTGCGCTGTCGCAATCGTAATTCCACGCTCACGCTCTTCAGGTGCGTTATCAATGTCCGCGTAGTCCTTGAACTCTCCGCCCTGGGCTTCCGCCATTACCTTTGTGATCGCAGCCGTCAGTGTGGTCTTTCCATGGTCTACGTGACCAATCGTGCCTACGTTTACGTGCGGTTTCGTTCTCTCAAACTTTTCCTTGGACATCGTCTTTTCCTCTTACTTACTTTTCGTTTAACCCTGGGTGGTTAAAATCTCTATTAACTGTTCTTCTTAATGATTGCATCGGCGATATTGGCCGGTGCCTCTGCGTATTTCTCAAACTCCATGGAGTAGGTTGCACGTCCCTGGGTCGCTGAACGCAGGTCTGTCGCATAACCAAACATCTCGGAGAGTGGAACGGATGCAGCAATCATCTTGCCTGCGGGGGAGTCATCCATCCCCGCCACGATACCGCGACGACGGTTCAGATCACCCATTACATCACCCATGTACTCTTCTGGTGTAACCACATCAACCTTCATCATTGGCTCAAGCAGTACTGGGCTTGCATTCAGTGCACCCTGCTTGAATGCCATGGAGCCGGCGATCTTGAATGCCATCTCACTGGAGTCCACCTCATGGTAGGAACCATCATAGAGTGTCACCTTACAATCCTCGATTGGGTAGCCAGCCAGAACACCGTTCTGCATCTGCTCCTCAACACCCTTGCCAACCGCAGGGATGTACTCCTTGGGAACCACACCACCGACAATCTCATTGATAAACTCGAACCCTGCCCCAGGCTCCTGAGGCTCAATACGGATCCAGACGTGTCCAAACTGACCACGACCACCCGACTGACGAACAAACTTGCCCTCCTGCTCAACGGTCGAGCGAATGGTCTCACGGTAGGCAACCTGAGGGGCACCAACCGCGGCCTCTACGTTGAACTCGCGCATCATGCGGTCAACAATAATCTCAAGGTGAAGCTCACCCATGCCGGAGATGATGGTCTGACCGGACTCTTCATCGGTATGAACACGGAAGGATGGATCCTCCTGTGCCAGTTTGGAGAGGGCGATACCCATCTTCTCCTGGTCCGCCTTGGACTTGGGCTCAACCGCAACCGAGATTACCGGCTCCGGGAACTCCATGCGCTCGAGAACAATCTTGTTGTCAAGGTCAGAAAGGGTGTCACCGGTGGTCACATCCTTGAGGCCGATTGCAGCGGCGATATCACCAGCACGGACCTCCTTGATCTCTTCACGATCATTGGAGTGCATCTGCACGATACGTCCGATACGCTCCTTCTTGCCCTTGACCGTGTTGTAGCAGAAGTCACCGGAGTTGATCACGCCGGAGTAGACACGGAAGAAGGTGAGGGTTCCAACAAATGGGTCGGTCGCAATCTTGAATGCAAGCGCAGAGAACGGCTCATCATCCGAGGATGGGCGATCCGCCTCGGTACCATCCTCAAGCTCACCGGTAATCGCAGGCACGTCCAGAGGAGAAGGCATGAAGTAGATGACCGCATCCAGCATCGCCTGGACACCCTTGTTCTTGAACGCCGAACCACACATCATCGGGACGATCTCGTTATTCAGCGTCTGAATACGGATACCCTCACGGATCTCGTCCTCGGTCAGCTCTCCATCCTCGAGGTACTTCTCCATCAGCTCTTCATTGGCCTCTGCAGCAGCTTCCACCATCTGCTCGCGAAGCTCATCACACTGATCCTGCAGATCAGCTGGAATGTCGGTCGCCTCATAGGTCATCCCCATGTCGTCCTCGTTCCAGTAGATTGCCTTCATGCGAATCAGGTCAACCACACCCTTGAACTCATCCTCCGCACCAATATTCATCTGAATGGGAACTGCATTGGCGCCGAGGCGCTCGCGAACCTGCTCTACGACGCGCAGAAAGTTTGCACCAGAACGGTCCATCTTGTTGACGAACCCGAGACGTGGAACACCATACTTGTTGGCCTGGCGCCATACGGTCTCGGACTGTGGCTCGACACCACCGACCGCACAGAAAACTGCACAGGCACCATCCAGTACACGCAGTGAACGCTCCACCTCAATGGTGAAATCCACGTGTCCCGGGGTGTCAATAATGTTAATACGGTGCTGATCAAACTGCTGATCCATGCCCTGCCAGAAGGAGGTCGTCGCAGCAGAGGTGATGGTGATTCCACGCTCCTGCTCCTGCTCCATCCAGTCCATGGTCGCTGCACCATCATGCACCTCACCAATCTTGTGTGAGAGGCCGGTATAGAAGAGGATACGCTCGGTTGTCGTAGTCTTTCCCGCATCAATATGTGCCATGATGCCAAGATTACGATAACGCTTGAGTGGTGTTGTACGTGCCATGATCTAATCCGTTTTCAAAGGGGTCTATCTGTTTCGTTCTGTTAAAGAGCAGGAAATGTTGCGTCAGTCTACTACCAGCGGAAATGGGAGAAGGCCTTGTTGGCCTCGGCCATGCGGTGGGTATCCTCTCTCTTCTTTACTGCCGAGCCACGGCTCTCGATCGCATCGAGGATCTCGCCAGCCAGGCGCAACCCCATGGTCTTCTCACTGCGCTTGCGTGCAGACTCGACCAGCCAGCGCATACCCAGTGCAACACGGCGCTCTGGACGCACCTCAACAGGCACCTGGTAGGTAGAACCACCGACACGACGGGATTTCACCTCTACCTTTGGTCCAACATTATCAAGCGCCTCAAACAGTGTCTCAACAGGCTCACTGTGCCCCCTCTCCTCAACCACATCCAGTGCACCATAGACGATCTTCTCGGCAACAGACTTCTTGCCATCCTTCATGATCACGTTGATGAACTTGGTCAACTGCTCATTTCCAAACTTTGGATCAGGCAATACGGTGCGTTTTGGCGCTCTATTTCTTCTTGACATCTGCTTTCTCGAACTTCTGGTTTAGTCGGTAATATTATCTAATCAATTCAGACGGTTAGCTTTTTGGCTTCTTGGCACCATACTTGGATCGACCCTGACGACGAGACTCAACACCTGTGGTATCGAGGCTGCCACGAACCACGTGGTAACGAACACCAGGAAGATCCTTTACACGTCCACCACGAATCAGAACCACCGAGTGCTCCTGAAGGTTATGCCCCTCACCACCGATATAGGAGGAGACCTCCATGCTGTTGGTCAAACGGACACGGGCAACCTTGCGCATTGCCGAGTTTGGCTTCTTTGGTGTGGTGGTATATACGCGAGTACAGACGCCTCGCTTCTGTGGACAGGCGTCCAGCGCAGGAACGTTGCTCTTCTCTTTCTGAACCTTACGTGGTTTTCTAACCAACTGATTAATCGTTGCCATTTTCTCTATTCTTTAGCTCATCACTTTTGCTTAGGGCACAAGAACCGCTGTCTGACTTCAATAATCAGTGTTAAAGAGCAAACGCGGATCAAGCGCGACAAAAAAGATCGGCCCAGATGGCACCGATCTTATACATTCTTGTTTCGGCAGACCCGACTCATCTACCTTCTCATTACTTAAGGTCTGTCGGTATGCGATTTTGCCGTTTAACGCACGACTTCCTCGCAATCAGGAAGGCGAATTCTATGGAGAGTCACCCAAAGTGTCAAGCGCTTTTCTCCCCTTCCGCCAAAAGATTTGCAAATCTCCCCACCACCCAATTCGGAGTAGCAACCGGGGCCCGATCCAGGGGATCAGGCCCCAGGAAGACTACTCCTCTGCTGCAGCTGTTGCCTCCTCAACCACCTCTGCAGAATCAGCGACAACCTCATCGAGCTCCGTGCCCTCTTCCACCAGCTTGTGAAGATCGGTATCGGAGAAGATCTTTCTGCGCTCGCGACGCTGCTTGTGGTGCGCCAGTCCGGTACCTGCCGGAATCAGGCGTCCCACAATCACATTCTCCTTGAGGCCTCTCAGATCATCACTCTTGCCTGTAACCGACGCCTCGGTGAGAACACGGGTGGTCTCCTGGAAGGAGGCGGCTGAGACAAACGAATCGGTTGCCAGCGATGCCTTGGTAATGCCCAGCAGGACGTTCTCGTAGGAGGCGGGCATCTTGCCCAATCCAACCACTCGATCATTCTCATCCAGCATTCTTGCACGCTCCACCTGCTCACCCTGAAGGAACTTGCTATCCCCAGGATGCACAATGACCACGCGACGCAACATCTGGCGAACAATACACTCAATGTGCTTGTCATTGATCCCAACACCCTGCAGTCGGTAGACATCCTGAACCTCATTGGTGATGTACTTCGCCAACTCCGGAATACCCTTGAGGCGAAGAATGTCATGCGGATCCGGTGCCCCGTCAACGATGACCTCACCCTTCTCGACATGCTCACCCTCAAAGACGGTGACATGGCGGAACTTGGGAATCAGGGTCTCGGTCTGCTCACCATCCTCGCCGACGATGACCACACGCTGCTTGCCCTTGGTCTCCTTGCCAAAGGTGATGGTTCCGGTCTGTTCCGCCATCACGGATGGCTCTTTCGGCTTGCGCGCCTCAAACAGGTCGGCTACACGTGGCAGACCACCGGTGATATCACGAGTCTTGCCCGCCTCCTGCGGGATTCTTGCAAGAACATCACCCACACCAATGGTGGCCCCATCCTCTACCGTAACAATCGCACCGGCAGGGAGGAAATACTGCGCAGGAACACTGGTTCCAGGAATCATGATCTCCTGCCCGCTCTCATCCAGCAGCATGATCATTGGGCGCAGATCACGATTTCCAACAACCTCCTCGTGCTCTTCACCCTTGCCATCCGTAACCGTAACTGTCTGATCACCGGTGGCACGCTGCTTTGCATCCGTCACCACAACACTGGTCAGCCCTGTAACCTCATCGGTCTCCTTGCGGTAGGAGACACCATCCACGAAGTAGTTGAAGCGAACAAAACCGGCCACCTCGGTCACAACCGGGTGGGTGTGCGGATCCCAGGTGACAATGGTCTGGCCTGGATCAACGGCATCACCATCCGAAATAGTGATCTCTGCACCATATGGAATCTTGTAGCGCTCACGCTCCAGACCCGCCTCATCCACAACGGCAACCTCGCCCGAACGAGAGACCGCAACATGGTGACCATCCGCATGCTCTACCGAGCGCACATTATGGAGATGGACCTGCCCCTTGTTGTTTACATCGACACTGTTGTCTGCTGCTGCACGGGATGCCGCACCACCAATATGGAAGGTACGCATGGTGAGCTGGGTTCCCGGCTCACCAATTGATTGTGCTGCAATGACGCCCACTGCCTCACCCTCGCTGATGAGATCGCCACGCGCAAGGTCACGCCCATAACACTTGGCACAGACACCATCACGGGTCTCACAGGTAATGATGGAGCGGACACGCATCTGATCGATACCATTCTCCTCCAGCAGATCGGCCACCTTCTCGTCAATCAGGGTACCCACTGCAATCAGCAGCTCATCGGTACCCGGCTTGACCACATTCTCTGAGGCAACACGACCCAGCACACGCTCACGCAGTGGCTCGATGACATCACCGCCCTCGATGATGGTCTGCATCAGGACACCATCCGTTGTCCCGCAATCATCCTCGGTAATCACCAGATCCTGAGAGACATCCACCAGTCGACGGGTCAGATAACCGGAGTTTGCGGTCTTCAGTGCGGTATCGGCCAGCCCCTTGCGAGCACCATGGGTTGAGATGAAGTACTGCAGTACATTCAGCCCCTCACGGAAGTTCGCAGTAATCGGGGTCTCGATGATGGAGCCATCCGGTTTTGCCATCAGTCCACGCATACCGGCAAGCTGTCTGATCTGTGCGGCAGAACCACGCGCGCCGGAGTCAGCCATCATGAAGATGGAGTTAAATGAATCCTGGGAGGTACTGTTACCCTCACGATCCACCACATCCTCACTGCCAATCTTGTCCATCATCGCCTTGGCGACCTGGTCATTGGCATGGGTCCAGATGTCCACTACCTTGTTGTAGCGCTCGCCATTGGTGACCAGACCAGTCGCATACTGATCCTGGATCTCCTTCACCTCACCCTCGGCCTGCGCCAGAATGGAGGCCTTGTCCTCCGGAATGATCATGTCGTCGGCACCGAAGGAGACACCCGCACGGGTTGAGTTCTCAAAACCGGTATACATCAGCTTGTCTGCAAAGACGACGGTCGTCTTGAGGCCCAGTGTCCGATAACAGACATCCACCAGACCGGAGACCACCCGCTTGGTTAGCGTCTTGTTGATCTCGTTAAAGGAGAGCCCCTCCGGAAGAATCTCGGAGAGCAGTGCACGCCCTACTGTGGTCTTCACACGACTGGTTGAGCTGCTCTTGTTGCCCTCTTCATCAACCAGAGTCTCACTGATCCTGACCTCAATCCTTGCATGAATATCCACCAACTTGCTGTCGTAGGCACGACGCAACTCGTTCACATCTGCAAAGATGGAGCCCTCACCCCTGGCATTAATGCGCTCACGGGTCATGTAGTAGAGACCCAATACAACATCCTGGGTTGGGACAATAATCGGTTCACCATTGGCCGGGTGGAGCACATTATTGCTCGCCAGCATCAGGGTACGTGCCTCCAGCTGTGCCTCAATGGAGAGCGGCACATGGACCGCCATCTGGTCACCATCGAAATCCGCGTTGAATGCAGTACAGACCAGTGGGTGGAGCTGAATCGCCTTGCCCTCAATCAGCACCGGCTCGAAGGCCTGGATGCCGAGACGGTGCAGTGTTGGCGCACGGTTGAGCATCACCGGGTGCTCACGAATCACCTCGTCAAGAATGTCCCATACCACACCCTCTTCACGCTCCACCATCTTCTTTGCCGCCTTGATGGTGGTCGCCAGACCACGCAGCTGCAGCTTGCCAAAGATAAAGGGCTTGAAGAGCTCCAGTGCCATCGCCTTCGGCAGGCCACACTGGTGCAGTTTCAGGGTTGGCCCCACCACGATGACCGAACGACCGGAGTAGTCGACACGCTTGCCAAGCAGATTCTGACGGAAACGACCCTGCTTGCCCTTGATCATGTCGGCAAGGGACTTGAGTGGACGCTTGTTGGTACCGGTTACGGCACGACCACGACGACCATTATCCAGCAGTGCATCAACCGACTCCTGGAGCATGCGCTTCTCATTACGGACAATAATGTCCGGTGCGGAGAGGTCCAGCAGACGCTTCAGACGATTATTACGGTTAATCACACGACGGTAGAGATCATTGAGATCAGAGGTTGCAAAACGTCCCCCCTCAAGCGGAACCAGTGGTCTCAACTCTGGTGGCAGCACAGGCAGCACACGAAGCAGCATCCACTCCGGCTTGTTGCCAGACTCCAGGAATCCCTCAATCAGCTTCAGACGCTTGGAGAGCTTCTTGGTCTTGGCCTCGGAGCGGGTCGCCGCCAGCTCCTCACGAAGCTGTGCGGAGATCACCTGCAGATCCATCCCTCGAATCAGCTGATCAATCGCCTCTGCACCCATGCGGGCATCAAACTCATCTCCCCACTCCTCGATTGCATCCAGATACTGATCATCGGTCAGCAGCTGACCACGCTCCAGATCGGTCATCCCCGGTTCAATCACAATGAATGACTCAAAGTAGAGAACACGCTCGATATTCTTCAGGGTGATATCCAGCAACATGCCGAGACGGGAAGGGAGCGAACGGAGATACCAGATATGGGCAACCGGACTGGCCAGATCGATATGTCCCATGCGCTCACGACGCACCTTGGAGAGGGTTACCTCGACACCACACTTCTCACAAACCACTCCACGGTGCTTGAGGCGCTTGTATTTTCCGCAAAGGCACTCGTAATCCTTGGTTGGACCAAAGATCTTGGCACAGAAGAGGCCATCACGCTCCGGCTTGAAGGTGCGATAATTGATGGTCTCTGGCTTCTTGACCTCACCAAAGGACCAGGAACGGATCTTCTCGGGTGATGCCAGTCCGATACGGATTGCGTCAAAATCCTCAGTCTCCTGCTGAGCTTTCAAAAAATTGAGTAGGTCTCTCATTCTCTTCTCCTAATGAAACAGTTTCGTGGTCAGGGTCTATAGTCAGTTGCTCTGCAACTGCCCTTAATCCACCTGTTCCAAATCAATATCAATCGCCAGTGAACGGATCTCCTTCAGCAACACATTGAAGGACTCCGGCATTCCTGCATCAATCCTGTAGTCACCATCCACAATGTTCTTGTACATGCGTGTACGACCGGAGACATCGTCGGACTTCACGGTCAACATCTCCTGCAGGACATGGGAAGCGCCATAGGCCTCCAGTGCCCAGACCTCCATCTCACCAAAGCGCTGGCCACCAAACTGCGCCTTTCCGCCCAGTGGCTGCTGGGTCACCAGACTGTATGGTCCTGTAGAGCGGGCATGCATCTTGTCTGCAACCAGATGGTTGAGCTTGATGATATGCATCACACCAACCGTCACCGGACGATCAAAGGCCTCACCGGTTCGACCATCATAGAGTGTGGTCTGCCCACTCTCCGGAAGATCTGCCAGCTTCAGCATGTTCTTGATCTCCTCCTCATGGGCACCATCAAAGGCCGGGGTTGCCATTGGAACACCTCTTCGGAGGTTATTGGCCATCCCCATCACCTCACTGTCCGACAGAGAATCCAGCTCCTCCTTCTGCCCACTCACATTGTAGACCTTGTCCAGGAAGCCTCGAACCTTCTTGATTTCGGCACCACCATCGAGCATCCCTGCAATCTTGATTCCCAGCCCCTTTGCAGCCCAGCCAAGATGGACCTCCAGAACCTGTCCAATATTCATACGGGAAGGTACACCCAGTGGATTGAGAACAATATCAACTGGTGAGCCATCCTCGGTATGTGGCATGTCCTCAACCGGGACAATACGGGAGATTACACCCTTGTTACCGTGACGGCCCGCCATCTTGTCACCCGGCTGGATACGACGCTTGACCGCAACATAGACCTTGACCATCTTCTGGACGCCCGGTGCCAGATCGTCACCACCTGTGATCTTGCCCTTCTTCTCCTCGAAGATACGCTCAATCTCTTCACGCTGCTGGGTGAGCTGCTCTCTGGCAAGCTCCAGCTTCTGATTGACATCATCATTGCGCATCCGAATCTCGAACCACTTCTCGCGCCCCAGATCCTTGAGATAGGTCTTGGTGATCTTGTCCCCGGACTTGATCGATCCCGGACCACCGTCCGCGACCTTGCCGACCAGCAGCTTCTCAAGACGCTGGAAGATATCCTCCTCGATAATCCTCTGTCTGGAGTTGAGATCCTTGCGAACATCATCCAGCTCCAGCTCTTCGATATCGAGAGAACGCTTGTCCTTCTGGATGCCATCACGGGTGAAGACCCGAACATCGACGACCGTTCCAGCCATTGAGGACTTGGCACGCAGAGAGGTGTCCTTCACGTCGGAGGCCTTCTCGCCGAAGATCGCACGCAGAAGCTTCTCCTCTGGAGTCAACTGTGTCTCACCCTTCGGTGTCACCTTGCCCACCAGAATATCACCAGGGTTCACCTCTGCACCGATATAGACGATACCGGACTCATCCAGGCGCCCCAGGGCAGCCTCTCCCACATTGGGGATATCAGAGGTGATCTCCTCGGAACCCAGCTTGGTGTCCCGAGCCATGCAGGTGAGCTCTTCGATATGAATTGTGGTGTAGCGATCCTCTTCCACCACACGCTCGGAGATCAGAATGGAGTCCTCAAAGTTGTATCCATTCCATGGCATGAAGGCGACGGTCAGGTTCTGACCCAGTGCCAGCTCACCCATATCGGTTGATGGGCCATCTGCCAGCACATCCCCGCGCGCAATCAGGTCCCCCGGGTTAACCAGAGGGCGCTGGTTGATGCAGGTATTCTGGTTGGAGCGGGTATATTTGGTGAGGTTGTAGATATCAACACCAGACTCACCGGCAACCGCCTCGTCATCGTTAACCCGGACCACAATACGGCCACCATCAACAAAATCGACCACACCACCACGCCTGGCCACCACTGCAACACCGGAATCCACCGCCACATCACGCTCAATACCGGTTCCCACCAGCGGCTTCTCCGCACGCATGGTTGGTACTGCCTGACGCTGCATGTTTGCGCCCATCAATGCACGGTTTGCATCGTCATGCTCCAGGAACGGAATCAGGGATGCCGCAACAGAGACAATCTGCCGTGGCGAGACATCCATGTACTCAATCACATCTGGTGAGGCCATGGTGAACTCATTCTGGTAGCGACAGGAGAGCAGATCACCCTGCAGTTTTCCAGAGCCATCTGTCTTGGCGCTTGCCTGTGCGATGTGGAAATTAATCTCGTCATAGGCAGAGAGATAGACGATCTCATTGCTCACCTGACCATCTACCACCTTGCGGTATGGCGTCTCCAGGAAGCCATACTCGTTGGTACGTGCATAGACTGCCAGGGTATTGATCAGCCCAATATTCGGGCCTTCCGGGGTCTCGATCGGACATACACGTCCATAGTGGGTTGGGTGTACGTCACGCACCTCAAAACCGGCACGCTCACGTGTCAGTCCGCCCGGTCCCAGCGCGGAGATGCGGCGCTTGTGGGTCACCTCGGAGAGCGGGTTGACCTGATCCATAAACTGGGAGAGCTGACTGGAGCCAAAAAACTCCTTGATCGCTGCAGAGATTGGTTTTGCATTGATCAGCTCCTGAGGCATCAGCCCCTCGGACTCCGCAATATTGAGACGCTCCTTGACTGCACGCTCAACACGTACCAGCCCGATACGGAACTGATTCTCCGCCATCTCACCCACACTGCGGATGCGACGGTTTCCGAGGTTATCGATATCATCGACCACACCACGTCCATCCTTGATATCAATCAATGCCTTCATGACATCAACAATATCGTCGTTGGAGAGAACGCCCTCACCATCCAGTGCCTCACGGGAGAGACGGCGATTGAACTTCATCCTTCCCACTGCGGAGAGGTCGTAGCGATCCAGCGTGAAGAAGAGGCTGTGGAACAGGTTCTCTGCCGACTCCTGTGTAGGTGGCTCACCTGGACGCATCATGCGGTAGATCTCGACCTGGGCCTCAAGCTGTGTAGTGGTAACATCATTTCTCAGGGTCTCTGAGAGGTAGGCACCCCGATCCAGCTCATTGACGAAGAGTGTCTGGAATTCGGCAGCTCTTGACTCGACAATCTGCCCGAGCAACTCCTCGGTGATCTCATCATTTGCAGCTGCAATCAGCTCTCCTGTCTCGGTATCAATCAGATCCTTGCCCAGGGTACGCCCCACAATGAACTCATCCGGAACCTCCAGAGAGGAAATTCCAGCCTTCTCCATCTCGCGGATATGGCGTGCAGTAATCCTGCGTCCGGTCTCTACCAGAGTCTTCTTGCCGGCCTTGATATCGAAGGCGGCAATCTCGCCACGCAGACGCTCCGGAATCACCTCAAAACTGACCCCATCCTCGGAACAGAAGAAGCGATCGGTCTCAAAGAAGCGCTCCAGGATCTCCTGGGTTGAGAAACCCAGTGCGCGCAACAGAATGGTTGCAGGCAATTTTCTGCGACGATCGATACGTACGTAGAGCAGGTCCTTGTGGTCAAACTCGAAGTCGAGCCAGGATCCACGATAGGGGATCACACGTGCGGAGAAGAGCAGCTTCCCGGAGGAGTGGGTCTTCCCCTTGTCATGCTCAAAGAATACACCTGGGGAACGGTGCAGCTGCGAGACGATTACACGCTCGGTACCATTCACAACGAAGGTGCCATTGTCGGTCATCAGCGGGATGTCACCCATGTAGACCTCTTGCTCCTTGATATCCTTGACCACCTTGTTCTTGGAGCTCTTGTCGTAGATGATCAGGCGCACCTTGACACGAAGTGGAGCTGCATAGGTCATTCCACGCTGCTGACACTCCTTGACATCAAATGCCGGGGTTCCGAGGCGGTAGCTGACATACTCCAGTGCCGCATTTCCAGAGTAGGCCTCAATCGGGAAGATGGAGTTGAATGCAGCCTGCAGTCCACTACTCTTTCGATCCTCAACAGCGACCCCCATCTGCAGAAAATCCCGGAATGAATCCAGTTGGATTGCCAGCAGGTAGGGAACCTCCATCACATTTGGACGTTTGCCAAAGCTCTTGCGAATTCTTTTCTTCTCAGTGAAAGCGTATGCCATTGGAACCCTCTATCATCAATAAATATCGCGGAGCAGGAACCCCTGAACCGCTAAAACTTGTCGTTCGCTGGGGTCCAGATTTACTCTGGTCCAACAGCGCAAAAAGGCCGGCGGCATAATGCCGCCAGCCAGATCGCATCAGTATGCGACTGCTGCAATCAAGGTCAGCTTACTTGACCTCTACAGAAGCGCCAGCCTCTTCCAGCTGCTTCTTGAGCTCCTCAGCCTCATCCTTGGATACCGCCTCCTTGACAGGAGCAGGAGCAGATTCAACCAGTGCCTTCGCCTCTTTCAGCCCCAGACCAGTTGCAGCGCGAACCGCCTTGATGACTGCAACCTTGTTGTCACCGAAGCCGCCAAGAACCACGTCAAACTCGGTCTGCTCTTCTGCCGCAGCACCAGCGTCACCACCAGCCGGAGCTGCTGCAACTGCAACCGCTGCCGCTGCAGATACGCCAAACTTCTCTTCCATGTCAGAGATCAGCTCTACGACCTCCATTACACTCATGTTGGAAATGGCTTCCAGGATATCGTCTTTACTTACTGCCATTTTATTTCTCCTAAATACTAAAAAATTACTGTTGTGCCGGGAAACCCCGCCAAAATTTACTCAAACGTTGTTATGCAGCCTCTTTCGCATCACGAACCGCAGCAACGGTACGAACCAGCTTGCTGTGAGGCTCTGCCAGAGTACGAACAAACTTCTCGACTGGTGCCTTCATGACACTCATCAGCATCGAGATTGCCTGGTCGTAGGTAGGCAGATCTGCAACCGCGCCCAACTGGGAAGCATCCAACAAGGTATCACCCAGGGAGAGCGCCTTGACAACCAGTTTGTCATGCTCCTTGGAAAATGCCTTCATTACACGAGCCGCACCACCTGGATCCTCCTGAGAGAAACCCAGAATCAGAGGCCCAACCAGCGCCTCATTCATGCATGCGTATCCAGTATCCTCAAATGCACGACGTGCCAGGGAGTTCTTGACCACCCTGATCTGCACACCGGCTTCGCGAGACTTGGTTCGCAGCTCGGTCAGTTCTTCCACGGTGAGTCCACGATACTCAGCCGCAACAACGGAGAGTGCGGAGGCAGCAACTTCACTGACCTCTGCGACGACGGCTTTCTTCTGTTCAAGATTCAATGCCACGTACATTTCTCCTTATCAACCAAGAGCAGAGGAGCAAGCAACACCCCTCACCCTTTTGCGCACAATGCGCTCCAAGAACAGTTTTTCTCCTTGGAGAGCCACTGTTCACCTACGGCACAACAGAATTTCTGAGCACCGTCTGCGTGGGCGTCCGCCAGCTGGCAAACATTAAACCTTCTCAGGAACCCACGGTCTTTGACGACTGTTGAAGTTTCAACAGTGCAAAGTCCTTGCAGGGCCAGAAAACAGCCTGACCCCTATCTATCTTGTAACCCGCTCCCTATGCTTCCAGAGAGCCCTGATCCAGGGCCAGTCCTGGTCCCATGGTGGTGGAGACCGTAACCTTCTTCAGGTAGACGCCCTTGGCAGCACTTGGCTTCTTCTTGTTAAGGTCTGCAAGCAGTGCCTGCAGATTGCCAATCAGCTGATCAGCCGAGAAATCAACCTTGCCGATAGAGCAGTGGATAATGCCCGCCTTGTCGGTACGGTAGCGAACCTGACCTGACTTCGCGTTATTGACCGCACCGGCAACATCCGGACTGACCGTTCCAACCTTGGGGTTTGGCATCAGCCCACGTGGGCCCAGGATCTGTCCCAACTTTCCGACAACGCCCATGGCATCCGGAGAGGCGATCACCACATCAAAGTTGAGATCACCACCCTTGATGGTCTCTGCCAGATCGTCCATCCCGACCACATCGGCACCAGCCTCCCTGGCTGCATCGGCATTGGCACCCTGTGCAAATACTGCGACGCGAACCGTCTTGCCAGTACCGTTAGGCAGTACGGTAGAGCCACGTACAACCTGATCCGACTTGCGTGGGTCCACACCGAGATTAATGCTTACATCAACCGCCTCTGAGAACTTCACGGAGGAGATCTCTTTGAGCAGATCAAAGGCCTCAGTTGCACCGTACTGTTTGCCAGACTCCACCTTCTCGGCAATTGCCTTTGCTCGTTTTGTCATCTTGGCCATCAGGACATTCCCTCCACACCTTCTACATTAAGGCCCATGCTGCGTGCACTACCCGCAATGATGCGTACCGCTGCCTCCATGTCATTTGCATTCAGATCCGCCATCTTGGTGGTTGCGATCTCTTCCAGCTGGGCACGGGTAACGGTTCCCACCTTCTTCATGTTGGGCTCACCACTACCAGACTTGATACCCGCCGCCTTCTTCAGAAGGATTGATGCTGGAGGTGTCTTGGTGATGTAGGTAAAGCTGCGATCGTTGTAGACCGTAATCACAACAGGAACAGGCATTCCCTGCTCCAGGCTCTGTGTGGCCGCATTAAATGCCTTGCAGAACTCCATGATGTTAACGCCATGCTGACCCAGCGCTGGACCAACCGGTGGACTTGGATTTGCCTGACCTGCAGGAACCTGCAGCTTGATATAGGCCTCAATCTTCTTTGCCATTTGTACTCTCCAAATATGGGTTCAGACATTGGTGGACACCTTTTTCAGGCCCCACACAACTCCCCGTTACACAACTCTCAAGTGACCTGACAGGAGTCACTCAAGGTGAAAATCTACCCCTTGGTCACCTGACCAAAGTCCAGCTCAACCGGAGTTGAGCGACCAAACACCTGTACCGATACCGTCAGTTTGCTCTTCTCGTAGTTAACCTCTTCAACCACACCATTGAAGTCGGCAAATGGTCCATCAATCACACGCACCATCTCACCCGCCTCATAGAGCACCTTCGGACGCGGCTTCTCGATACCATCCTGGATCCGCTGCAGAATATTCTCTGCCTCCTGGTCCGTAATGGGGGCGGGACGGTCCACCGTTCCGCCAATAAAGCCCATCACTTTGGGTACATCCTTTACCAGGTGCCAGGCCTGATCATCCATCTCCATCTGGACCAGCACATAGCCGGGAAAAAACTTGCGCTCACTCTTGCGCTTCTTTCCGTCCGGGCGCATCTCGACAACCTCTTCACAGGGGACCAGGATCTCTCCAAAAGAGTCCTCCATCCCCTCCAGGGCGATTCGTTCCTTCAGGGAACGTGCTGCCTGATGCTCAAACCCTGAATAGGCATGCACGACATACCATCTCTTTGCCATGATCCATTAGCTCCCTGTAAACACCCTGACTGCCCAGACCAGACCCATATCCAGCAACCACAGCAGAATTCCAACAATGACCACCATCACCACAACCATCAGCGTGGTCTGCGTCGTCTCTTTACGGGTGGGCCAGACTACCTTGCGGGCCTCTGTCCTTGCTCCAACAACAAACCCCCAACCGGAACGTCCTGTCTCGGTCTGCAGAGCAACCGCGGCACTGATACCAACCAGTACCAGCAACCCAAGGGTACGAAGCAGTGTTGAATATTCCGACAACAGATAGAACGCCACCATTCCTGCTGCCAATATCAGCGCTGCAATCACCAGTTTAATCTTGTCTGCCACCAGGTTATCCTTGGATTACCACGAGCATCGCTCGTCGTGTTACTCGTTTATCCCTAAAAAATCAATCTGTTCCAGATTCAATAAATGGCAGGCCAGGAGGGAATCGAACCCCCAACCTGCGGTTTTGGAGACCGCTGCTCTGCCAGTTGAGCTACTGGCCTTTTATTCCTGGAACCTCAAAACGGAGGCGCGACCCGCAAAAACGGATCACGCCCCACCACATAACTTACTGTTTATTAACGATTATCTCAGGATGACCTCAAGTATCCTTGAAGGGTCATTCGATAATCTTTGAAACAACACCAGAACCTACGGTTCGGCCACCCTCACGGATCGCAAAACGCAGCCCCTCATCCATCGCAATCGGTGCAATCAGGGTTCCTGTGATCTTCAGGTTGTCACCTGGCATCGCCATCTCGGTACCCTCAGGAAGATCAACCGCACCCGTTACGTCGGTCGTTCTGAAGTAGAACTGTGGACGGTAGTTGGTGAAGAATGGCGTGTGACGTCCACCCTCTTCCTTGCTCAGTACGTAGATCTCAGCCTCAAACTTGGTGTGTGGCGTGATCGACCCTGGCTTCGCCAGTACCTGTCCACGCTCAACCTCGTCACGCTTGGTACCACGCAGCAGTACACCCACGTTGTCTCCCGCCTCACCCTGATCCAGCAGCTTGCGGAACATCTCAACTCCCGTTACGGTAGTTGAGGTGGTCTCCTTGATACCGACAATTTCGATCTCTTCACCAACCTTCACAACACCACGCTCAATACGGCCGGTTACTACGGTTCCACGACCAGAGATTGAGAATACATCCTCAATCGGCATGATGAAGTCACCATCCACTGCGCGCTCTGGCTCAGGGAAGTAGCTGTCCATCGCCTCTGCAAGCTTGACGATGGAGGGGGCACCAATATCGCTGGTGTCGCCTTCCAGTGCCTTCAGCGCAGATCCGGTTACGATTGGGGTGTCGTCACCCGGGAAGTCGTACTCGTCGAGAAGCTCACGTACTTCCATCTCAACCAGCTCAAGCAGCTCTTCGTCATCAACCTGGTCTGCCTTGTTGAGGTAGACGATGATGTAGGGTACACCTACCTGACGAGAGAGCAGAATGTGCTCACGGGTCTGGGGCATCGGACCATCTGCTGCAGATACAACCAGAATCGCTCCGTCCATCTGCGCCGCACCGGTGATCATGTTCTTGACGTAGTCGGCGTGTCCCGGGCAGTCTACGTGTGCATAGTGACGGTTGTCTGTCTCGTACTCTACGTGCGCTGTCGCAATCGTAATTCCACGCTCACGCTCTTCAGGTGCGTTATCAATGTCCGCGTAGTCCTTGAACTCTCCGCCCTGGGCTTCCGCCATTACCTTTGTGATCGCAGCCGTCAGTGTGGTCTTTCCATGGTCTACGTGACCAATCGTGCCTACGTTTACGTGCGGTTTCGTTCTCTCAAACTTTTCCTTGGACATCGTCTCAACTCCCAGTTATCTAAATAATCAACTAAAAATCAACCCATTAACAACAACACAACGCCAAACAACTGGCGCAAAATCTGGAGCTCATAACCGGATTTGAACCGGTGACCTCTTCCTTACCAAGGAAGTGCTCTACCGACTGAGCTATATGAGCCTATTCTGTACTACTGCTCGGAACAAGGCCGTCTGTCTCCAAAAAAACTGGAGCGGGTGATGGGAATCGAACCCACATAGTCAGCTTGGAAGGCTGAAGTTCTACCATTGAACTACACCCGCTGAATAACCTCTCATAGCAGTCAGAGGCCGGGAACCTCTTCTGCATCATGAACCTGAAGGCTCAAAATCTGGTGGAGGGGGGTGGATTCGAACCACCGAAGGCGGAGCCAGCAGATTTACAGTCTGCCCCCTTTGGCCACTCGGGAACCCCTCCGGAAAAACAAGAGGCGATATTCTGCTGATCTGAGCCCCCGCTGTCAACCGGTAATCACCTCTTTATCAGGATTTTTTCTCGTCTGACTCCTCTGCAGATCGCTGAATCTCGAAATCATGGGTAATTTCGACCGTGGCCCCCAACATCTGTGAGACCGAGCAGTACTTTTCGGCAGACATCTCCACCGCCCGTTTCACCTGTTTCTCATTCAACCCCTCCCCCACAATCACATAGTGAAGATGAATCTTGTCGAACACCTTGGGGATCTCCTCTACACGATTCCCCTCAACCTCAATCCAGCAGTCATCCAGTGGCTGACGGGCACGGCGCAACATGAAGACCACATCCATCGCGGTACATCCGCCGGCTGCCAGCAACACCATCTCCATCGGACGCATCCCGGTATTGCGCCCACCCACCTCCGGAGCGCCATCCATCACCAGCGAGTGGCCACTGCCGCTCTCTCCCACGAACTGCATTCCACTGGTCCAGCGTACCGTTGAGGTCATTTTTCCCATCTTTCTCTCTCCTTGTTGGAACGGCGCCTCACACAATGCCCCCACACTACAATCCTTCGGATTGTGGTGGTCTCAGGACGGCTACTCTCTCCTGCCTGTCGGCAATACCTTGAGATAGAGAGACGCAACGTTGTTATTGATAAAACAGTCTGCTCAATTGCTGACCAGGATCTTGCGCTCGCATGAATGCCTCACCAACCAGAAAGGCATTGACCTGGTGCTCTCGCATCAACCGCACATCCTCTGCAGTGTGGATCCCGCTCTCGGTCACCACAATGGTCTCCTCCGGAATTGGCTCCAGCAGATCAAGCGTCGTCTGCAGCGAGGTCTCAAAGGTGCGCAGGTTGCGGTTGTTGATCCCCATCAGGGGCAATTGCAGTGGCAGCGCACGCTCCAGCTCCTCCCGGTCATGGACCTCCACCAGTACATCCATCCCCAGCTCCTGCGCCAGCCTACAGAGATCCTCCATCTGCCGATCCTCCAGCGCTGCCACAATCAACAGGATGCAGTCGGCATGGATCGCGCGCGCCTCATAGACCTGATAGGGATCAACGATGAAATCCTTGCGTATCACCGGAAGGTTACAGGCTGCACGTGCCTCAACCAGATACGCCTCATGCCCCTGAAAAAAGTCACGATCGGTGAGGATCGAGAGGCAGGCTGCCCCCCCCTCCTGATAGCTTTTTGCAATCTCGGCGGGCTCAAAATGGTCTCGCAACAGCCCCTTGCTCGGCGAGGCCCTCTTGATCTCCGCAATCACTGCTGGATCACCCGCCTCTATCCGTCGACGCATCGAACTGACAAAACCACGTACAGGCTCGGCATCCGCTGCCATCGCCCGCTGCTCTGCCAGAGAGCTTCTGGCAGAGCGCTCTGCAATCTCCTGCTGCTTGCGATCGAGGATTTCAAGCAGAATATCGGGGGTATCAGACATGAAATTAGTGGTTAG
>CAYFMF010000007.1:0-19225 GCA_964344135.1 uncultured Piscirickettsiaceae bacterium | reverse complement strand
TTAGTGGTTAGAACAGGATACTAATGCATCCAGTTTAGTTGCCGCCTCACCACTCGCAATCACTTCCTGAGCACGCGCTACGCCAGCCTCCAGCGACTCGGCCAGCCCGGCAACATAGATCGCAGCCCCGGCATTGAGTGCAACAATATCTCCAGCTGCACCACCCTGGTTCTCCAGCACCCCCTTCACCACTGCGAGACTCTCTTCTGCATTCTCAACCGCCAACCCGCTGAGTGGTGCTTTCGACATCCCGAACTGCTCCGGGGTGATGGTATAGGTCGTCACCTCTCCATCCTTGAGCTCGGCCACCTGAGTGGTGCCGCTGATGGTGATCTCATCCAGTCCATCCTCACCATGGACCACCATCACATGGCGGCTCCCCAACTGTTTCAGTACCTGGGCCAGTGGCTCAACCCATGCACCATCAAAGACCCCGATCACCTGGTTGGGTGCAGCGGCCGGATTGGTCAGAGGCCCCAGCAGATTGAATACCGTACGAACCGCCATCTCCTTGCGTGGGCCAATCGCATGCTTCATTGCGCTGTGGTGCATCGGCGCAAACATGAATCCAACACCCACCTCATTGATACATTTCGCCACCTGCTCGGGTGAGAGATCCAGCCTTACACCGGCTGCCTCCAACAGATCGGCACTGCCGGAGCTGCTGGAGATTGAACGGTTTCCATGCTTGGCCACCTGTCCACCAGCAGCTGCAATCACAAAGGTCGAGGCGGTTGAGATATTGAAGGTCTTGGCGCCATCCCCACCGGTACCGGCAGTATCGACCATATGGTCCCCGGAGACAGCAACCGGGGTAGCCAACTCTCTCATCACCGATGCAGCCGCGGCAATCTCGTCCACCGTCTCCCCCTTCATTCGGAGACCAATCAGAAACCCGCCAATCTGCGCCGGGGTTGCCTCACCGGTCATGATGGTCCGCATTACCGACTGCATCTCCTCCCGACCAAGGTCAATCTGCTCAATAACTGCTGCGATTGCTGCCTGAATCTCCATCTCTCTATCCTCGTATTATCTCGATCTCAATGTGCCGACTACCGTTCCAAAAAATTCTGCAGCAGGGCGTGCCCTTCCGCAGTCAGGATCGACTCCGGGTGAAACTGCACCCCCTCCACATCCAGCTCCCTGTGACGGACCCCCATGATCTCATCCATGGACCCATCCTCATCTTCGGTCCATGCGGTGACTTCAAACACCTCAGGTAGCGTCTCCTTCTCAATCACCAATGAGTGGTAACGGGTCGCCTCCATCGGATTGGAGAGTCCCCTGAAAACTCCACCATTGTTGTGGTGAATCATCGAGGTCTTGCCATGCATGATCTCGCTGGCATGGACAATCTTTCCACCAAATGCCTGGCCTATGGTCTGGTGCCCCAGACAGACACCAAGAATCGGCAATTCTCCCGCCATCTGGTGGACCACATCCAGTGAGATGCCCGCCTCATTGGGTGTACAGGGGCCGGGAGAGAGGACAATGCGCTCGGGGTTCAGCTCACGAATCTCATCCAGGGTAATTCTGTCGTTGCGATGCACCTCGACCTCTGCCCCCAGTTCACCAAAATACTGAACCAGGTTGTAGGTAAAGGAGTCATAGTTATCGATCATCAACAGCATCAGCAGTGCCCCTCCCGCTCACCCAGCCCCGCCTCTGCCATCTCGACCGCACGAAAAACTGCGCGCCCCTTGTTCATCGTCTCCTTCCACTCGAGTCGCGGAACCGAGTCGTGGACCACCCCGGCTCCAGCCTGAATATGGAGCTCACCACCCTTGATCACCGCAGTGCGGATCGCAATTGCCGTGTCCATGTTTCCATTCCACCCTATGTAACCAACGGCGCCAGCATAGATTCCCCGCTTCACCGGCTCCAGCTCATCAATGATCTCCATCGCACGGATCTTTGGCGCCCCACTGACCGTCCCTGCCGGGAAGGTGGCGCGTAGTGCATCCATTGCACTCATCCCCTCCCTCAATTTCCCCGTAACGTTGGAGACAATGTGCATCACATGGGAGTAGCGCTCAATCCTCATCTTCTCGGTCAGTTGCACCGAACCGACCTCTGCCACCCGTCCCACATCATTGCGCCCCAGATCAATCAGCATCAGGTGCTCTGCCAACTCCTTTGGATCAGCCAGCAGCTCCTGCTCCAGTGCCAGATCCTCCTCCTCGGTATGACCACGACGCCGGGTTCCCGCAATGGGGCGCACGGTTACCACGCCATCCTCCACCCGGGTCAAAATCTCCGGCGATGATCCTACCACCTGAAAGTCATCCAGCTGCAGGTAGAACATATAGGGGGAGGGGTTGAGGGTGCGCAACGCCCGGTAGAGGTTGAGTGGTGGCGCCTGAAAAGGGATCGAGAGACGCTGGGAGATCACCACCTGCATCACATCTCCCTCAACAATATACCCCTTGATCTTCTCGACTGCAGACTCAAACCGCTCCTGGGTAAACCCGGAGACAAAGTCTTCCTCTTTTACTCTTCGTGCAGGAGACTGCTCCTCGGCCGGCATGGGTTGCCCCAGTTGCAGCGTAATCTCATCCAGACGCTGCTGTCCCTTCACCCAGGCATCCTCCTGCTCAGGGTCCAGATGGATCACAATATGGAGCTTCCCGCCAAGGTTATCGAAGACCAGCACCTCCTCCGAGACCATCAGCACAATATCCGGATTGTCCAGGGGGTCCAGCTCCGGAAATTCGGAGAGACGCTCCTCGATCAGGCGAACTGTATCGTAGCCAAAGCAGCCCACCAGCCCACCGGTAAAGCGGGGCAACCCCTCACACTGTGCCACACTGAAACGGGTACGGTAGGACTCAATCCACTCCAGCGGATCCGGGCTCTCCAGTGACTCAATCTCCTCCCCCTCGGACTCAACCGTGATCCGCTGCCCTCTCACCCGGATAATGGTCCTGGCCGGCAGTCCGATAATGGAGTAACGCCCCCACTTCTCCCCCCCCTGGACCGACTCAAAGAGATAACTCCAGGGGCCATCAGCCACCTTTCTGTAGGCAGAGAGCGGAGTATCCAGGTCAGCAAGAATCTCCCGGGTCAACGGAATCCGGTTATGCCCCTTTTCGGCAAGGTCCTGGAAGAGTTCCTGCTTCATCAGTCCACAAAGAGGGAGGCGAGCTCATCCATCGAGTCAATCACCGCATCTGGATTAGAGTCCCTGATATCCTCACCATGGTTATAGCCATAGGACATGCAGACGATGGAGAAGCCGGCTGCACGCGAGGCCTTCACATCACTCATTGAATCCCCAACCATCAGTGCCTCACCCGGCTCAACACCAAAATAGTCGGCCACATGGAGCAGCGGGCCCGGGTCTGGCTTTTTCACCGGCAGGGTATCGCCACTCACCACAATCTCAAAATGGTCAATAATGCCCAGGTCCCTCAGAATGGGCAGGGTATAGCGCTCGGCCTTGTTGGTGACACAGCCGATTCGCAGTGGCTGGCTCTCCAGCCACGCCAGCCCCTCCTGAACACCAGGGTAGAGCACACTGCGCTTGCTGGTATTTTCCGCATAGAGATCGGAAAAGATCGGGAACGCCTTTTCAAACAGCGCCTCCTCCGGCTCGCCATCCAGCGAGTCGGTCAGCGCACGACGCACCAGCCTCTCAACACCATTGCCGACCCAGTGACGGACACGCCCCTCCCCTCGCGTGGGCATATCGATCTCTTTCATCATCTCATCCACGCACCAGGCAAGATCCGGTACGCTATCAACCAGGGTGCCATCCACATCGATCAGCACCATCTTCGGGAGGGAGAGCGCCATCGCTAACCGTTGGCCCTGGCCAACTCGTCACGCATCTCCTTGATAATGGAGTCATAGTGGTTGGGATCAGCGTCCTGACCTGCACCAAAGATGGCAGAACCGGCAACGAATGTATCGGCACCCGCCTCACGAATCTCGCGAATATTGTTGGCCTTGACGCCACCATCGATCTCCAGACGAATGTCGTAGCCACTCTCATCGATCATCTTGCGTGCCTGGCGCAGCTTGTCCATGGTTGCAGGGATGAAGCTCTGCCCTCCAAAGCCCGGATTGACCGACATCAGCAGGATCATGTCCACCTTGTCCATCACATAGTTGAGATGGTCCAGTGGGGTTGCGGGATTGAAGACCAGGCCCGACTTGCAGCCATGCTCCCTGATCAGCGCCAGTGAACGATCAATATGTTCGGATGCCTCAGGGTGGAAGGTGATATAGGAGGCGCCCGCCTTGGCAAAATCGGGAATGATTCGATCCACCGGCTTGACCATCATATGGACATCGATCTCGGCAGTAACGCCATGGTTACGCAGCGCATCACAGACCAGTGGTCCAATCGTCAGATTGGGAACATAGTGGTTGTCCATCACATCAAAGTGGACAATATCTGCTCCTGCAGCCAAAACATTATCAACCTCTTCTCCCAGTCTCGCAAAATCTGCCGAGAGAATGGAGGGGGCAATCAGATTCTCTTTCATAGTGTTTCCTTCAATCGATTCAGGGGGTAAAAAAGGGCAACTTTACAGGATGAATATGAACTTTTCAGCCCTATTTCCTTGACTCCTGTATCGCCTCATAGGCCATGCGAATCTGGTGGGTCTTCTCCGAGGCCATCTTCATCATCTCCTCCGGCAGCCCCTTCGCAACCAGCTTATCCGGATGGTGCTGACTCATCAGGCGACGATAGGCGCGTTTGATCTCTGCATCGGAGGCACTGGACTTCAACCCCAGTGTCTCGTAGGCACTCTCCAGGGTGGGCCTTCCCCTGGTGTCTGCACGCCCCCCGAGCCCTGCCCGTACCATCGACTCCAGCTGCTCATAGAGCCCTCGCGGAATACCCAGAACCGAGCTGATATGGAGCAGTATCTTCTTCTCTGCCGGATGGAGAACCCCATCGGCATAGGCAGCCTGAATCTGGATCTCCATGAACATCTGGATCAGGGTGGTGCGCCGGCTCGCCTCCCGGCGAAACTGCTGCAACAGATCATCCAGAGGAAACTCGGGCTTCTTCCCCTCATTGAAGAGCTTCTCTGCCGCCTTGCGCAGCGTTGCATCCAGCTGAAGCTGATCCATCACGGCCCGCGCCATGCGGATCTCGTCACTGGTCACCCGCCCATCGGCCTTGGCAACATGGCCCATGACGGAGAAGGTTGCAGAGAAGAATGCCGTCTGCACCCGCTGCTGGTTACCCATCCCCCACCCCTCGGAGGTGACACCACGCATCCCCTTGTCGAAATTGTGGCCAAAAGTGGCGCCAATCAATGCGCCCAGCGGGCCACCCAACATAAAGCCAAATGCACCACCCAGTATTTTTCCTGCCCAACCCATCTTTATATCCTTATATCTTCAGAGACCTTCGCACAAAAGCCCTTTTGCCTTCATTCAGCGTTAAAAACGTACTCATTCGCTCATTTACCTCAGTAAACTCCCTCTCTGCGTGCGTTTTTGCCTTACCTGAAAGCAAAATCATCTTCCGTGCAAAGGTCTCTTCCTGCATGAAAGAGCAGCCTTGGCAGACTCTCTCCATCAAAATGGTCTACCTGAATCCGGCTCACCCCCGCATTGGGGATCTGAAATCGAAACATGTGCTCCATCGGCATGCCCAGTATGTGGCTCAGGATCATCCGCATCATCCCGGCATGACCCACCACCAGCAGGTGGGCACCACGATGGCGCTCAACCATCTGCTCCCACTGGTGAATAACCCGACTGCTGAAATCGTGCAGGGTCTCTGCCCCGGGCGGGGTGTTGTGGAGGGGATCCTTCCAGAAACGGAACAGGAGGTTGGAATCCCGATCCATCAGCTCTTTGGCCGTCTTGCCCTCCCACTCACCAAAGCCAATCTCCATGAAATCTGCGCACTCCTCAAGTGGCAGCCGGTGTCTCTGCGCAAGCTCCCTGGAAAATGCGCTACAGCGACTCAGTGGCGAGGTAAAAATCCGGTCCCATGGGGCCTGGTGCCCCACCGCCTCACGCATCTGCTCCCACCCCCTGCTACTCAGAGGGTCATCAATCTGTCCCCGATAGCGGCGCCCCCCCTCCGGTTCGCCATGACGCAACAGGTCAATCGTGGTTGTTCCACTAAAACTCATTCCGCTCGCATGCCCCAGCTGGCCGCTATTGTGCGTAACCGGAGAGAATCAACAGCGCCAGAAGGGTTACCCAGACCACTTCAGAGCGTCTCACCATCTCCAGCGCATCCCACACCTCCTGGAGATCCCTTGACTCCTCCCGGGGCCGGGCATCCTCCCCGGGAGGATCGAGGCGAATCGCACCCAACCCGGCATGGGTCAGGATTGCACGGTTACTGTTCCAGTCCCCTGCATGCTCCCGGATGCGACGGAAGGAGGAGGAGAAGTCCCCAACCATCGCATAACTGATGGCAACAAGGTGTGCCGCGGGCCAGGCCAGCAGCTGATTGATACGCACCACAAGTGACTCGGGTTTTTCATCCCCACTACGCTGAGCCTCCTCCAGCTGCAGCGCAAGACGCACCAGCAACCCTCCGGTCGGTCCCAGCAGGATAAACCAGAACAGGACGGAAAAGAGGCGCCGGTTGGCCTCAACCAGAACCGCCTCGGTCAATGCACGAACAATGTGACGCTCACCCTCCGGCAACTCTCCATCCAGCAGCCCCTCGGCATGGAGGATTCCCCCCTCAACATCACCTCGTGACCAGCTCTCCAGTACCCCCTCTACCTGACCACGCAGCTCTCTGGGACCAAGAGAGAGAACAAGTACCACAACACTGAAAAGCAGTTCAGGCAGCCACCCACCACTGGCCATCCAGCTACTGAGCTGTTGCACCAGCAACAGTGGGAGAAACAGGGTCAAGAG
Source organism: uncultured Piscirickettsiaceae bacterium (assembly GCA_964344135.1). Taxonomy (GTDB): domain Bacteria; phylum Pseudomonadota; class Gammaproteobacteria; genus Thiopontia. The sequence continues at coordinate 12,376 of CAYFMF010000007.1, read as the reverse complement.
GGCAGAGGCGGCCCCAACCCACTCCCCCTGAATGGACTGATGACTCGCCACCCACCGGTTCCACACAGAGAACCACTCCAGCTCTCTGTACTCGTCCAGATTCCGGTAGAAACGCTCGATTCCCAGCGTAATCAGTATTGCCAGCAGTGTCACTCTACACTCTCCATCGTTCTGAACAGTCGCTCCCACTCAAAGGCGGGGCCAGGATCACTCTTTCTTCCTGGGGCAATCTCCGAATGGCCCACAATTCTCTCCTCGGTAATCCGAGGATACTTCTCTCTGATACAGTGAATCAATACCTTCAGCTGCCGGTACTGCTCATCAGTATAGGGGACCTCATCGGCCCCCTCCAGCTCAATCCCGATCGAAAAGTCATTACAGCGCTCTCTGCCCTCAAAGGCAGAGAGTCCGGCATGCCAGGCGCGTGATTCCAGCGGGACATACTGTACCAGATGGCCATCCCTGCGAACAAAGAGGTGGGCAGAGACCCGAAGATTCCTCAGCATCTCAAAACCATCCTCCTCACCACCCGTGAGACGGTTGGTAAAGAGTTGCTCTACATAAGGGGTACCAAACTCCCCGGCCGGCAGACTGATTCCATGAATAACCAGCAGATCCACCTCTTCGCCTGCCGGACGCCGGTCACAGTTGGGGGAGGATACTCTCTCCACCCCCGACACCCACCCCTCTGCATCAATAGCCAATCGAGGAGGCGTAGCGTGCAGTTCTGCCAACGCCTCAATCCCTCTTGCAGGATCCGGAGATCTCACACATCCCCTTCAGAACCATATCGGTGAAGCTGACGATCCCCTGAACCTGCCGATTCTCCACAACCGGCGCACGGGAGAGGCCGAAACGCTCAAACAGTCTGGCGCAGTATCGAATATCCATATCGGGATCAACCGTAATGACCGGCTTCGACATGATCTCATAAACATTGACTCGATCGGGCGCACGATTCTTTGCCAGCACCAGGCGCGCTATATCGGAGATCAACAGGATCCCGAACTCGTCATCCTCATGACGCTTGTCCACAATCAGGGACTTGTTCTCCACATGGCTCATCTCCGCCAATGCCTCCGATATGGTTGCGAGCCCATCCACAAGATCAAAATCTCTCTTCATGACATCCCCTACACGGATGACACCCTTTTTACTATCCATTAGATCTGCTCCTCTACCACGTCTGTCAAACTCTCGATCTGGCTCGAGATTCCGATCACATCCTCAACATCAATCTGAAACACCATTCCGGTCCCCGGCCTCTCAAACCCGCCAGCCTCCCCAATGGTCTCCAGGATATGGCGACTGAGATGCTCCTCTACAATAAACAGTAGCATGTCACGGTTGGTCTCCAGGGTAAGGCCAAAAAAGGTCTTCGCCTCCTTTAGCCCCTCCCCTCTGGCATGGTTGACCACAGTGGCACCCGTCGCCCCGGCCTCCCGTGCAGCATGAAGAACCTTCTTTGTCTTGTCGTCTTCAACCAATGCGATCAATAACTTGAAATGCATCTTCTCTCTCCCGTTATTAGCAAATAATCAACCTTTTTCCCTGCCCTGACAATAGAGGTGCCCTAACTTTTCTCTCTTGCAGCACGACGTGCCGCCCACTCCGAGAGCTGGACATAACCCAGCACTGCAATGATCGGGAAGAGGCTGGCAAAGGCAATCAGCCCAAAACCGTCCAGCATCGGGCTGCGCCCCGGCACCGAACTGGCCAACCCAAGCCCCAGCGCAGCCACCAGTGGCACGGTTACCGTTGAGGTGGTCACCCCACCCGAATCGTAGGCCAGTGCCGTAATAAATCTGGGGGCGTAGTAGGTCTGGAGCAGCACCACAATATATCCCGTAATAATGAAGTAGTAGAGCGGGGTGCCCACCACAATCCTCCACGCACCCAGTGCAATCCCGATGGCAACCCCGATGGCAACAGCCACTCGCAGTCCGGTAGCCGATACCGTTCCACCCGAAACATCTTCCGCCTTGAGGGCAACCGCAAGCAGTGAGGGTTCGGCAATGGTGGTGGAAAATCCTATGGTCGCCGCAAAGAGATAGACCCAGCTATAGTCCTGCCACTGCAGCTGTTCCGGGTTCCCCTCTGGATCATCCAGAATGAAATAGGGGTCGGAGAGCTGGGCGGCCATCTGCTCACCCAACGGGAAAATTGCCTGCTCCAGCCCCATCAGAAAAATCGAGAGCCCCAGCAACACATAGAAGAACCCGATCAGAACCTGTTTCAGATTACGAATCGGTCTGCGTATGACCAACAGCTGAAAACCGAAAATGATTACAACAATGGGCAGCATGTCGCCCATGGTTGAGAACAGTGACTGCTGGAAATCGGCCAGAAACTCCATTTCAGATCACCATGCCATAACCCATAACAAACATCATCGGAGTGAGGGAGGCAAATGCAATCAGCCCAAACCCATCCGTCATTGGGTTTCTCCCGCGAATACTGCTGGCCAGACCCACCCCCAGTGCAGTCACCAGCGGTACCGTAACGGTTGAGGTTGTGACACCCCCTGCATCATAGGCAAGCCCGATGATCTCCTCTGGAGCAAACAGCGTCATCACCACAACACCCAGATACCCTGCAATAATCAGATACTGGATTGGCCACCCCTTGAGGATCCGAATCACACCAACCAAGATGGCAAGCCCAACCGAGAAGGCAACGGTATAACGCAGACCTGTCGCATAGGCCCGTTTCTCCTCCTCTCCACTGCCAATCATCTGGCCTGCTGCAGCAACCTCGGCCGCCTCACTGGCAACCAGTATCAGTGCCGGTTCTGCGACAGTGGTCCCAAAACCGAGCAGAAATGAGAAGGCCATCAGCCATGGAAGGCTCCCCTTCCTTGCCAGTGCCTCGGCCATCCCTTCACCAATCGGAAAGAGCCCCATCTCCAGACCATAGACAAAAAAGGTGAGCCCGAAGACAACCAGAAGAAGGCCCGCAGCAATCTCACCAAGATTCTCCACCGGCTGCTGCAGAACCGCCAACTGAAAAAACCCAATAACGAGGATGATCGGCGCAAGATCACGCAAACTGGAGGACAATGTGTGAACAAAGGCGCGCAATGATTCGTTCATGGGATCCCACTATAACAGGTATTAATCGTCTCGAAAGTGTTGCTATTATTTCCCCGTATGAACGGAGTCAGACCAGGAGCAGGGGGAGCTATTCCGACCTCAGCAGGGGGATATACCCTGATCGAAACGCTGATCTCCCTGTTCATACTGACAACGGCACTGCTGGGGCTGGGCACGCTCTACAACCTCTCGCTGCAATCCTCCCATGGTGCCATTCTGCACGATTTTGCCACACTGCAGGCGGCAGATATGGCCGAGAGGATCAGGGGCAACCCCGGTGCGGCGGTGGAGGGCCACTACCTCGGCCTCTCGGGTGAGCCCTCGGGAGCAGACTGCACAACCACCCACTGCACCCCAGAGGAGATGGCACGCTTCGATTTTCGTGAGTGGAACCGGCAGAATGGCACCCTCCTCCCCTCCGGAAGCGGCTCCGTTACCCGTCCGTCACCAGAGTACTACACCGTTACCATCCACTGGAGCGATGGCGATGAGAACCCATCCCACAGCCTGACCTTCCAGCCCCCAAAATGATCCATCCCGATAACAGGCAGCGCAAGGGCGGATTTACTCTGGTCGAGCTGCTGGTCGCCATTGCACTGGGTATCACCATTCTGCTGGCAACAACGCGACTCTTTGTCGATGGACGTGAGAGCTTCCAGTATCAGCAGCAGTGGCTCGATCTCCATGAGCGGGGGCGCCATGCCATCCAGTTTCTCTCCGCAGAGCTGAGAAAGGCAGGCTACCCCGCCGGGGAGTTCTCCGGAACACCACTATCCGCCGCCAACCAGAGCGGAGAAAACGGCAGTGACTCCCTGACCCTCAGCTACCAGGGCGCAAAAGATTGTGCCGGCTCCTCCTCATCAACCATTCGCTACTATATGGAAGCGGGCACCCTGCGATGTGACGGCAATGGGGGATCCTCACCCACACCGCAGACACTCACCAGCCACATCGAGGGGCTGCAGTTCCGCTTCGGCAGTGATCTCGATGGAGACCGCTCCATTGACCGCTATCTTGCCGCCAACTCCATCTCGGACTGGAGCGAAGTCCACACCATTCAGGTCGCACTGCTGCTACGCAGCGGCCTCCCGGTGCGCCAGAAGCCGGATTTGGGAAGTTACACGCTCTTCGAGACCGTCCATGGCCCCTACAATGACCACTATCTGCGCAGGATCTACCGTACAACCATACAGCTGAGAAACCACTAAACAGAAAAAAGCCCGCAGATGCGGGCTTTTTTCAGAACGTTTCAGGGGTCACAGATCAGTTGACCTTTGGATCCAGCTCCCCAGCTCCGTAACGACCAAACATCACCTCCAGAGAGACCGGCTTGATCTTGTCTGCCATCCCCTCACAACCAAACTCCTGGTAGCGATTCTTGCAGATCTCCTTCATGCCATTGGTTGCCTCCTTGAGGAACTTGCGAGGATCGAAGTTGGATGCATTCTCCTGCAGATGACGACGTACAGAACCTGTAGAGGCCATACGCAGATCAGTATCAATATTGACCTTGCGCACACCAGACCTGATTCCCTCTACAATCTCAGGAACCGGTACACCATAGGTCTGCCCCATGTCACCACCAAAGTCATTGATGATCTTCAGCCAGTCCTGAGGTACGGAAGAGGAGCCATGCATTACCAGATGGGTATCCGGAATTCGTGCATTGATCTCCTTGATTCGATCAATTCGCAGAACCTCACCGGTGGGCTCCTGAGTGAACTTGTAGGCACCGTGAGAGGTACCGATCGCAATAGCCAGCGCATCAACACCGGTCGCCTTCACAAAGGTTGCGGCCTCTTCCGGGTCCGTCAGCAGCATATCCAGATCCAGCTTGCCCTCTGCACCGTGGCCATCTTCCTCACCCATCTCACCGGTCTCCAGTGAACCGAGGCAACCCAGCTCACCCTCTACCGAGACACCGCCCGCATGGGCCATCTCGACAACGGTCCTGGTTACATCAACGTTATACTCAAAGGTGGACGGAGTCTTGCAGTCCGCCATCAGCGATCCGTCCATCATTACCGAGGTAAAGCCGGACTGAATGGAGCGCAGGCAGATCGCCGGCTCGGAACCGTGATCCTGGTGCATCACCACAGGAATGTGTGGGTACATCTCCACCGCTGCGGAGATCAGATGGCGCAGGAATGGCTCACCCGCATAGGAACGGGCACCCGCAGAACCCTGCATGATAACCGGACTGTTGGTCTCATCAGCAGCCTGCATGATGGCATGCACCTGCTCCATGTTGTTGACGTTGAACGCAGGCATTCCATAGCCATTCTCTGCTGCATGATCCAGCAGTTGACGCATTGAAATCAGCATCGATCTTCTCCTTAAATTGACTTACAAAATATATCTTTCAGAAAAATGAAAACTGCCACCTCAGGCCAGGGATTTGTCCCCAACACGGCAGATCTTCATGGTGTTGGTTCCACCACCCTCCCCGACCAGGTCACCCTTGGTCAGGATGATGTTGTCCCCTGTTCTCACTACACCACGGCGCACCAGCTCATCAATCATCTCCTGATTGACCTGATCCTTGTTCTTGTTGGTCAGGTCAAAGCTGACCGGATAGACACCGCGATAGAGGGTTACCTTGCGACGGGTCTGCAGATTCCTTGTCATCGCAAAGATTGGAATTCCAGAGCTGATACGGGACATCCAGAGTGCAGTAGATCCGGACTCGGTCAGTGCCGCAATCGCCTTCACCCCCAGATGGTTGGCCGTATACATGGCCGCCATCGCAATCGCCTCATCCCTGCGACGGAAGTGCTCATTCATGCGGTGGCCGGAGACCTTGGCTACCCGCTGATTCTCGGCCTCCAGACAGATGGAGGCCATGGCCTCAACCACCTTCTCCGGATATTTCCCAACGGCGGTCTCTCCGGAGAGCATCACCGCATCGGTTCCATCCAGTACCGCATTGGCCACATCAAAGACCTCTGCACGGGTCGGGATGGGATTCTCGATCATGCTCTCCATCATCTGGGTTGCAGTAATCGCGACACGGTCCATCGAGCGGGCCAGCTTGATCAGACGCTTCTGGACCGGTGGAAGTGCCGCATCCCCAATCTCCACCCCAAGATCACCACGCGCAATCATGATGCCATCCGACTCCATGACGATCTCATCGGCGACCGCGATGGCCTCGGCTCGCTCGATCTTGGAGATTACACCGCAATCACTCCAGCCAGCCTCCTTCAACAGCGCCCTCGCCTCACGTATATCCTCGGCACTCTGAACAAAGGAGATGGCGATATAGTCAGCCTGCATCCTGGCTGCAGTTTTGATGTCTGCACGGTCCTTGTCGGTCAATGCAGCAGCGGAGAGCCCTCCGCCCTGGAGATTGATCCCCTTGTTGTTGGAGAGTGTTCCACCGGTCGTGACTCGGCACTGGATCCTGGCACCATCGACCTCGGAGACCCAGAGCACGATCCGTCCGTCATCCAGCAGCAGAGAGTCTCCACGAGAGACATCCTCATTCAGTAACTTATAGGTGGAACCCACCGCCTCCTGATTACCGGCATTGATATCAAGATCCATATCGATACAGAAGGAGTCCCCCTCTGCCAGATCGATCTTGCCATTCTCGAATTTACCAATCCGAATCTTGGGCCCCTGCAGATCTGCGACCACACCCACCTGACGGCCATGAGCCCGAGCGCGGTTGCGGACCGTCTCTGCCCGGTTGAGATGCTCCTCTTCCGTGCCGTGAGAGAAGTTGAGACGCACTACATCAATGCCCGCCTCGATCAATCGATCCAGCGCTTCTGGTGAATCCGTCGCCGGCCCGAGGGTTGCAATGATCTTTGTGCGTCGCAGCATACTGTTCCCGTGGTCAGGGTGAATAAAGCCCCTATTCTATCCCTTTGCGCGCTCTTCGAGAATAGCTACGGCAGGTAACTTTTTACCCTCCAGGAACTCCAGGAAGGCACCACCACCGGTAGAGATGTAGGAGACCCTCTCGGAAATTCCATATTTATCAACTGCAGCCAGGGTGTCACCACCGCCAGCAATCGAGAATGCAGCGGAGTCGGCAATGGCCATTCCCAGTATCCTGGTCCCCTCACCAAACTGATCAAACTCAAAAACACCAACCGGGCCGTTCCAGACCACGGTTCCTGCAGCCTTCATCATCTCTGCAAAACGGGCAGCCGTCTCGGGGCCGATATCGAAGATCATGTCATCATCTGCCACATCCTCAACCCGCTTTACGATTGCCTCGGCAGACTCGGAGAACTCCTTGCCCACAACCACATCGGTTGGAACCGGAATCTCACCACCCTTGGCCTTTGCGGCCTCCATCAGGCGCTGTGCCTCGGGAATCAGATCCACCTCTACCAGGGACTTGCCCACATTGTGGCCCGCAGCCGCGATAAAGGTATTGGCGATACCACCACCAGGGATCAGCTGATCCACCACCCCGGAGAGAGACTCCAGAACCGTCAGCTTGGTGGAGACCTTGGAGCCGCCCACAATGGCGGCCATTGGACGCGCCGGATTGTCCAGCGCCTTGCCCAGAGCCTCCAGCTCGCCAGCCAGCAGGGGGCCTGCACAGGCTGCAGGGGCTGCACTCGCCACCCCATGCGTCGATGCCTGCGCACGGTGGGCCGTACCAAATGCATCCATCACATAGATGTCACACAATTCTGCATACCGCCTGGAGAGTCCCTCGTCATTCTTCTTCTCACCCACATTGAAGCGGACGTTTTCCAGCAGTACCACATCCCCATCACCCATCGAGGGGGCACGCTCCAGATAGTCGGGAACCAGTGCTACCTCCTTGCCCAGTGCATCCGACAGATAGTCGGAGACCGGCTTCAGTGAGAACTCGGCGGCAGGCTCTCCCTCGGTTGGGCGCCCCAGATGAGACATCAGCATCACCTGTGCCCCGGCATTGATGCAGTGCTCAATCGTCGGCATGGAGGCACGAATTCGCTTGTCACTGGTTACCTTGCCATCCTTGACCGGAACATTGAGGTCCTGGCGAATCAGTACACGCTTACCGGCAAGATCGAGGTCAGTCATCTTGATTACAGACATACTTCTTTACTCCTGAATAAAATGTAGAATCTTTTGAAAAAACAGGCTTTTCAAAACACTCTGGCAATGGATAAAACCAGAGAGGGCACAGAGAGCGGAGAGAATTGAGATCCCTCTGCCTGCTCCGTGCCCCCTGCGGTTAACAAACCACTAACAACCAGCCACTAATTACTGGTTTAGTTGTTGGCTACATGCTGAACGAAACGCATCATGTTACAGGTGTACCCGTACTCATTGTCGTACCAGGAGACCACCTTCACAAAGGTACCGTCCAGTGCAATACCGGCCTCTGCATCAAAGATGGAGGAGTTGCTGATGCCACGGAAGTCGGTGGAAACCACCTTCTCGTCGGTGTAGCCCAGCGTACCCTTCATCTCGCCCTCGGAGGCAGCCTTCATCGCGGCACAGATATCGTCATAGCTGGCCTCATTATTCAGCTCAACTGTCAGATCAACAACAGAGACGTCAGAGGTAGGTACACGGAAAGCCATACCGGTCAGCTTGCCATTCAGCTCAGGAAGAACCACACCAACCGCCTTTGCAGCACCGGTTGAGGATGGAATCATGTTCTCCAGGATTCCACGACCACCACGCCAATCCTTCATGGATGGGCCGTCTACGGTCTTCTGGGTTGCTGTTGCGGCGTGAACGGTGGTCATCAGGCCACGCTTCAGCCCCCACTTGTCGTTCAGAACCTTGGCAACAGGTGCCAGACAGTTTGTGGTACAGGAGGCTGCGGAGACAATTGCCTGACCGGCATAGGTCTCATGGTTTACACCATAGACGAACATTGGCGTGCCATCCTTGGATGGGGCAGACTGAACCACCTTCTTGGCGCCTGCATCGATATGCTTCTGGCAACCCTCTTCCGTCAGGAAGAAACCGGTGGAGTCAACAACCAGATCGGCACCAACCTCATCCCACTTCAGGTCAGCAGGATCACGCTCTGCAGTGAGGCGGATCTTGCGGCCATCAACAATCAGGGCACCCTCTTCAGAGGAGACTTCACCACTGAAACGGCCATGAACCGAGTCATACTTCAGCATGTAGGCGAGGTACTCTGCATCCAGCAGATCGTTTACACCAACGATCTCGATATCATTAAACTCCGCCTCATCATAAACGGCACGGAAAACCATACGGCCGATACGGCCAAATCCATTAATTCCGACTTTAATTGTCATCTTTATTGCTCCTTACTAATTAACCTAGAACTTTTTTCGCAGTAGCAACCACGTTGTCTACCGTAAATCCAAACTGCTTGAAGAGCTCACCAGCTGGTGCAGACTCACCAAATGATTCCATGCAGACCACTGCCCCCTCGAGGCCAACATACTTGTGCCAGCCATTGTCAACACCCGCCTCGATGGCAACACGCTTCACGCCCGGGGTGAGGACCGAATCCTGATAGGCCTGGTCCTGATCATCAAATGCATCGGTTGAAGGCATGGAGACCACACGCACATTGACGTCGCTCATCGCTGCCGCAGCATCCACCGCCAGGGAAACCTCGGAACCGGTTGCGATCATGATCAGATCCGCATCGCCATCACAATCCTTCAGTACGTAACCGCCCTTCTCGATATTCTTCAGCTGCTCCTCACTGCGCTCCATTGGCGTCAGATTCTGACGCGAGAAGACCAGTGCTGTCGGGGCATTGCCACGCAGCATCGCCATCTTCCAGGAGACCGCAGACTCGATCGCATCACACGCTCTCCAGGTATGGAAGTTGGGGATCGCACGCATGGTCGCCAACTGCTCGACCGGCTGGTGAGTTGGGCCATCCTCGCCCAGACCAATGGAGTCGTGGGTGTAGACATAGATTGGGTTGATCTTCATCAGGGCAGACATGCGCAGTGCATTGCGCATGAACTCCATGAACATGAAGAAGGTGCCGCTGTAGGCACGGAAACCACCATGCAGCACCATGCCGTTGACCATATGAGCCATACCAAACTCACGAACACCCCAGGAGATGTAGTTACCATTGGCATTCTCGGGGTTGACCTTGACGGAACCGGACCAGTTGGTCAGGTTGGAGCCGGTGAGGTCGGCAGAGCCACCAAACAGCTCGGGAACCACAGGACCCATCGCCTCAATCGCATTCTGCGAGGCCTTGCGTGAGGCAATATTGGGCATATCCGCCTGGGTCTGGGCGATGAACTTGTCCATCTCCTCCTCAAAGTTGGCTGGAAGATCACCCGCCATGCGGCGCTCAAACTCTGCCGCCTCGGTAGGGAACTCCGCCCTGTAGGCATCAAACCTTGTCTGCCAGTCTGCTTCCGCAGTGGCGCCCGCCTCCTTGTGGTCCCATCCGGCATAAACCTCATCAGGAATCACAAATGGGTCATGCTCCCAACCCAGCTCCTTGCGGGTTGCCGCAATCTCCTCGTCACCCAGTGGGGCACCATGGCAGTCATGGGTACCGCAGAGGTTTGGTGAACCGAAACCGATCGTGGTGCGGCAGCAGATCAGGGTTGGTTTTGCGGTTTCAGATTTTGCCGCAGCAATCGCCGCATCAACGGCAGCAGCATCGTGGCCATCGACATCACGGATCACATGCCAGCCGTAAGACTCAAAGCGCCCACCGACATCCTTCTCCATCCAGTCGGAGATGTGTCCATCAATGGAGATGTCATTGTCATCCCAGAAGGCAACCAGCTTGCCAAGACCGAGGGTACCGGCCATCGCACAGGCCTCATGAGAGAGCCCCTCCATCAGACAGCCATCACCCATGAATACATAGGTGTTGTGGTCAACGATCTCATGACCCGGCTTGTTGAACTGGGCGCCCAGGGTACGCTCAGCAATCGCCATACCCACCGCATTGGTGATTCCCTGACCCAGTGGACCGGTCGTGGTCTCAATACCATCCGCATAACCATACTCGGGGTGACCCGCAGTCTTAGCATGCAGCTGGCGGAAATCCTTGATGTCATCCATGGTCAGGCTGAAGCCGGTCAGGTGCAGCAGAGAGTAGATCAGCATGGAGCCGTGGCCATTGGAGAGGACAAAACGGTCACGATCCGCCCACTTTGCATTCGTTGGGTTGTACTTCATGTGGCCATTCCACAGTACCTCGGCGATATCCGCCATGCCCATTGGGGCACCCGGATGTCCAGAATTGGCCTTCTGTACTGCATCCATACTCAATGCACGAATCGCATTGGCCAGTTCTCTTCTTGATGACATAAGCTAATTTCTCCCTTCTCTAAACAGGAAATCAAACCCTCATGCACTCCAGATAAAGCACACATAAGGCAGGGTAAACAAAACCGTTGTGCCAAGCCCCCCAACAGAGACCCCATGCACGATTGAACGGCACATTTTCACTCAGTCGAGTCAGCGGATCAACCAAGGAAAATGATATGGGTATTCAGAATTTTGGATCACCCCATTACCGGAAATGGGGCCAACGCCAAACATCCCACAAAAACAATGAGTTAATAAAAATAGAGATTAATCATCTTTCCACTTGATCGAGCACCCCATGCTGGGAATCTGCTCTCTCGGCCCAGAACCCGTCTCGGCAACCTCTCTCATCGCCTCGAAGAGGTCTCGACGTACCCCCTCAGGAGCGGTCTCCTTGCGACTCTCATCCAGCCGCCCCCGATACTGCAACTCCAGATTACCGTTATAGCCGAAGAAATCGGGGGTACAGACCGCCCCAAACGCCCTGGCAACCTCCTGGCTCTCATCCAGCAGATAGGGGAATGGAAAATCATACTGCTCGGCGATCTTTCTCATATTTTCCGGGGAGTCCTCCTCATACTGGGTGGGATCATTGGACATGATCGCAACACTGTTGATCCCCATCTCCCTCAACTCCCGGGTATCCCGTACCAGCCGCTCCCGTACCGCCTTCACATAGGGGCAGTGGTTGCAGATAAACATCACCAGCAACCCCCTCTCCCCCTTCAGACGCTCTGGTGTCCAGCGCTTGCCATACAGATCACTCAGTACAAAATCGGGGGTGGCAGCCCCAAACTCACAAACCGGGGTTTCCATACTTACCATGGCTTCAAACTCCTTTGAGACCCATCACCTGCTGGTGCTCTCTCCATTCGTTGAAAGATCCGAATTCTACCCGAATCCGCATACAGAATCGCGGACAAGAGTGCAACATATTGATTCGTAGAGTGAAGTTGCGACCGCGCGGTATACTTATCCTTAGAGGACCGCGAGCACTGCTCGCAGGGTTCTTGATATACCCAAGGAAGCAACTATCGCTATACGGA
>CAYFMF010000006.1:0-56472 GCA_964344135.1 uncultured Piscirickettsiaceae bacterium | reverse complement strand
GATCTTAACCCATGGTAGAATTCCCCGCTTTCTCCCCGTGGCACAACTGGATAGCGCGTGCCCCTCCTAAGGGCAAGGTTACAGGTTCGACCCCTGTCGGGGAGGCCATCTTGATTCCAAAAAAAATCCCTCCGGGTAGAGGGATTCAGTGTTCAACATACAGACTCCCGTCAGATCTTGACACAGACGTCGGTCACGGTCTCCTTGAAGATCGCCTTGTGGACATCTCCGAGGCTCATCATCCCCTTCAGTTCGTCACCATCAATAACCGGAATACGGCGGAAGCGGTGGCGCACCATGACGGAGGTCGCCTTGAGGATCGGCATATCCTCACTAACGCCAATCACTCCGGTGGTCATCAGGTCGCTCACCTTGAGGTTGAGCACCTGGGAATATTCCTGCTCCATGTCCTCGAAGTTGATGGTCTGCCCCTGGTCCATCACATCCTCCAGCGAGGGGAACATGTGGTGCAGCACATCCTTCTCTGCGATAAACCCTACCAGCTTGTTATCGTCGCCCAGTACCGGGAGTCCACTGACACGATAGAGGGTCATTGCAGAGACCACCTCACGCATCGGGGTATCCGGTTTCACAGTGCGAATATGGCGGCTCATGATGTCTTTCACTAGCATGGATCTTGCTCTCCTGGTGTTCTGTTGTTCTATTTTTCCTGTTGGGTCGTCGAATCCTTCTCCGACTCCTTATCTGACTTCTCAGCCTGTCTGCGGATCGCATCATTATGCTCCTTGAAGCCCGCATGGACAGCCTCGGCCAGCTCTTTCTGCTCGTCCAGTTTACCCCGTTCCAGAGCAAAGGCAACCGCAACCTCGATAATGAAGAGGTGGTCAATGGTCAGACGGGAGGGCTCGTCCTGCTCCTCCTCTCCAGCCAGCTGGTTGTCACCGCTCTCCTGCGAGTAGACCTCCAGCAGGGCATTGAGAAGATCATAGATCTCTCCCACCTTTCTGAACTCCGATGCATGGTAGGCTCCATTGAGGCTGGCTGCACCAATCAGTCGCAGCGCAGCAACAAAATACTCATCCGGAATGGTGGGCACCTTCAGTTGATCACTCATGACAATCCGGCCATCAGAAGACTCGTGGCTCACTGCCACGCTGCTCATCCGGAACAAACCAGTCGAGCTGGTCATGCAGTGTTACCACACTGCCGATGATGATCAGTGTCGGCGGCTTGATCTTCGACTCAGCCACAATCCCTGGCAGGGTCACCAGTGTCCCGATGTACTCCTTCTGCTCCGGGGTGGTCCCCTTCTGGACCAGGGCAGCCGGTGTATCGGGGTCCATACCGTGCTCAATCAGTTTTCCTGTAATGGTCTCGATCCCCTTGAGCCCCATGTAGAAGACGACTGTTTGACCTGGCTGCGCCAGTGCATCCCAGTTGAGGTTGGAGGTGCCATCCTTGAGGTGACCGGTGGCGAAGGTGACCGACTGGGCATGGTCACGATGGGTGAGCGGGATCCCCGCATAGGAGGAGATGCCGGAGGCGGCAGTGATCCCCGGTACCACCTGGAACGGGATCTCCATCTCGGCAAGCAGCTCAATCTCCTCACCCCCGCGTCCAAAGATGAAGGGGTCTCCACCCTTGAGGCGCAGCACCCGTTTTCCCTGGGTCGCAAGGTGCGCCAGCAGCTGGTTGATCTCATCCTGTGGCACAGAGTGGTTGTTGCTCTCCTTGCCGACATAGATTCGTTCCGCATCCCGACGGGTGAGATCGAGTACCGCCGGCGAGATCAGACGATCGTAGACCACCACATCCGCCTGCTGCATCAGACGCAGGGCGCGGAAGGTGAGCAGATCGGGATCTCCCGGGCCGCCACCCACCAGGTAGACCTCTCCCTGGTTGAGCTCCTCCCCCTCCTTGCGGGAACAGGTTTCAACCATCTCATCCAGTGCCTGCTCTGCCTCCTGCTCGCGGCCGGAGAAGACCATCTCTGCAATCGGCCCCTGGAAGGCCTTCTCCCAGAAGAGGCGGCGCTGCCTGGGCTGGATCTTCTCCTGCACCTTTCCCCGGAAGCGGGCCGCCAACTCTGCCATCCGCCCGTAGGCGGAGGGGATCATCGACTCCAGGCGGGCACGAATCAGTCGTGCCAGTACCGGGGAGGCACCCCCTGTGGAGATTGCCGCAACCACCGGGGAGCGGTCGATAATGGATGGGGTGATAAAGCTGCAGAGCTCCGGAGTGTCGACCACATTGACCGGGATGTTGCGTTCCCTGGCCAGATCGGAGACCTGCTGGTTCACCTCACTCTGGTTGGTGGCCGCATAGAGAAGGACATGGTCATCGACCTGTTCAGGCTGGAAATGCCCCTCGATCCAGTTGATCTCACCCTTCTCGTGAAAGATCTCCATGGTCGCTCCCAGCTCAGGGGAGACCACCTCAACGGTGGCACCCGCACGCAGCAGCAGCTGCACCTTGCGGGCAGCCACCTCACCCCCGCCCACGACCAGACAGCGGCGTCCTTTTACATTCAGAAAAATCGGCAAATAATCCATTCTATGTTCTCTTCAATTGCTAATCGGGGCGGCAGATTCGCTCTACTCCCCCCATATAGCCACGCACTGCCTCAGGCACCACAACCGAGCCATCCTCCTGCTGATAATTCTCCAACACCGCAACCAGGGTCCTCCCCACTGCCAGCCCCGATCCGTTAAGGGTATGGAGCAGCTCGGGCTTGCCGGTCTCCGGATTTCTCCAGCGTGCCTGCATCCGGCGCGCCTGAAAATCCTCAAAGTTGCTGCAGGAGGAGATCTCGCGATAGGCACTCTGCCCCGGCAGCCACACCTCCAGATCGTAGGTCTTTGCCGCAGAGAAGCCGATATCCCCGGTACAGAGTGCCACTACCCGATAGGGAAGCTCCAGCTTCTGCAGGATCCTCTCTGCATTTCCGGTCAGGGACTCCAGCTGCTGGTAGGAGTCCTGGGGGCGAACCATCTGCACCAGCTCCACCTTCTCGAACTGGTGCTGGCGGATCATGCCACGGGTATCGCGTCCGTAGGAGCCCGCCTCACTGCGAAAACAGGGGGTGTGGCCGACAAACCTGAGGGGCAGATCCGCGGCATCAACAATCTCGCCCCGCACCAGATTGGTCACCGGCACCTCGGCTGTCGGGATCAGGTAGTAGTCCCGTGTCTGCTCCTCCGGAATCCCGGCGGTACCCAGCGCAAAGAGATCCTCCTTGAACTTGGGCAGCTGGCCGGTACCCTGCAGGCTCTCGGTATTGACCACATAGGGGACATAGACCTCGCGGTAGCCATGCTCTGCACTGTGGGTATCGAGCATGAACTGGGTCAGCGCACGGTGGAGCCGGGCCATCTCACCCTGCATCACCACAAAGCGGGAGCCGGTAATCTTTGCCGCAACCTCGAAATCCATCCCCTTGAGGTCAACCCCAAGATCAACATGGTCCTTCGGTTCAAAATCGAATACGGGGGGCTCACCCCAGCGGCGGATCTCGACATTCTCCTCCTCTCCCCCTCCATCCGGGGTAGAGTCATGGGGGATATTGGGGATCCCCATCATCAGCTGATTCATCTCCTCCTGAATCGATCCCAGCTCCTGCTCGGCACCCTCCAGCTCACCCTTGAGCTGCGCCACCTCATCCAGCAGTGGCTGGATATCCTCGCCCCTGGCCTTGGCCTGGCCAATACCTTTCGATCTGCTGTTGCGCTGGTTCTGCAGCTCCTGGGTGCGGACCTGGGTCTCCTTTCTGCGAGACTCCAGTGACGCCAGGTGATCGGCATCAAGCACAAAACCCCTGCGTGCCAGCCCGGCAGTTACCCCTTCCAGGTCATCCCTTACTCTTCTTGGATCTAACATCTTCTTGCTGTCTAACTCTTGAAATTATTCACTCACCAGCTGTTCCGCAGACCAGCAGACCATATGGGCCGGATCAATCGTGGAGCTGAGGTGTTCCAGCACCTCGTCAATCTTCTCCGGCAGATCGTAGAACTCTACGACAACCGGAAGATTGAGCGAGACATCCAGCAGCCTTCCGGTATGGATCTCTCCACTCTCCCCATATCCGGAGATCCCGCGAAATACCGTAACCCCACGAATCTTCTCCCAGTCATGGAGCCGCCTCAGCAGCTGCTCCAGATGGGCCTTCTCCTCTGAGAGATAGATCCGCACAACCGTTACTTCCCTCTTCCTTAGCGCCATACCCTACCCCCATGAACTCCGTCCAATAACCACACCCAGCCAGGCGGCACCCACACAGATCACCACGCTCCCCACCATATTGGCCACTGCCCGTGCCAACTCTCCCCCCTCCAGCAGATTCAATGTCTCCATCGAGAAGGTCGAGAAGGTGGTAAATGCGCCCAGAAAACCGATCAGCAGAAAGGCGCGCCACTGTGGCCCCAGTGCAAGGCGCTCGGTCAGTAGCACAAAGAGCAGCCCCATCACCAGCGACCCCAGCACATTGACGGTCAGGGTCCCCCATGGAAACCCGCGCCCCAGCCAGCCGTAGATCCCATTGGAGACCAGATAACGCATTACGGCACCCAGGGCACCTCCGGCGGCAATCGCAATCAGTTGCATAACAGGGAATTATACATGAGATGAGACGCCCTCCCGCACTTCCGATGCGGCAGAAATATACGTAGAAATACGTATTGCCACCAAAGTGCGGGCGGGTAGTATCTGTTAGTGGACGGAGTGGCCTGAAGGAGGGGGATCTACTCTGTGATCAGGTCACTTCGTTCACTAATCCACCCGGGACACAGCCCCAATTCAAATTTTCTGCAGATCGACACGCACCATCTCAGCCGACCGGGAGAACGACTCCATCTCCTCCTGATTCAGATCCAACTCCACCACCTGCTCCACTCCACTCTGTCCCAGCACGACAGGCACCCCCATTGCGATGTCGCTTTGCCCATACTCACCGTCAAGAATGGCGACACAGGGAAGGATCCGTCTGCGATTCATGCTCATCGCACTGATCATCTCGGCCACTGCGCCCCCCGGGGCATCGTAGGCACTGCTGTTCTGCTTCAACGCCAGGATCTCTGCACCCCCATCACGGGTGCGCTGGATCAGTTTCTGTAGCGGTTCCTCCTCAATAAACTGGGCCACAGGAATCCCGTTGACCGTGGTAAAACGTGGCAGCGGGACCATGGTATCCCCATGCCCCCCCAGCACCATTGCGCTGATATCCCTGATCGAAAATCCGGTCTCCATCGAGACAAAACTGGCCATCCGCATCGAATCGAGCACACCGGCCTGCCCCATCACCCTGCTCCGCTCCCAGCCAGTCCGCCTCCAGGCATGGTAGGTGAGGACATCAACCGGGTTAGTCACCATGATGATGATCGCCTCCGGCGCATACTGCATGACATCATCTACAATCGTGTCGATCACCTTGAGGTTGGTATCCAGTACATCGGAACGGGACATTCCGGGCTTGCGAGGAACCCCTGCAGTAATCACCACCACATCGGAACCCGCCATCGCAGTGGGATCACTGCTGCCACTCACCTTGGTATCGAACCCCTGGATCGGCGCGGTCTCCTGGATATCAAGCGCGGTCCCGGAGGCCGCCCCCTCCCGGACATCGATCAACACCACCTCACGGGCATGCTCACGAACCGCCAGCAGCTGGGCTGTTGCCTCTCCAACACGACCTGCACCCACAATCGCAATCCTGTTCATATCAACTGGCTCCTCTCACTGATCTCATGGTTGAGAATCCGGTCATTCTCACTGTAGTCAATCGGCACCTCAATCAGGTGCACCCCCGGTGTCCGGAAGCAGTGCTCAATCACCTGTAAAAGGCAGTCCGCGCACTCGATACGGTGCCCCATCGCCCCGTAACTCCTGGCGTAGAGGATGAAGTCCGGGTTACCAAAATCGAGTCCAAACTCCTCAAACCCCATATTGCTCTGCTTCCACTTGATCATCCCGTAGGCATCATCACGCAACACCAGGATCACAAGGTCCAGCTCAAGCCGAACCGCAGTCTCCAGCTCCTGTGAGTTCATCAAAAAGCCACCATCCCCACAGATTGCCATCACCTTCTTGTTTGGGTAGACCAGTTTTGCTGCGATGGCCGATGGCAGCCCTGCCCCCATCGAGGCCAGTGCATTGTCCAGCAATACTGTGTTGGATCTGTATGCTGGATAGTTTCTGGAGAACCAGATCTTGTAGACCCCGTTATCCAGGGTAATGATCCCATCCTCCGGCATCACCTTGCGAATATCAGCCACCAGCCGCTGCGGATAGATCGGAAAGCGGGGGTCATCCGCCCCCTCATGCAGATGGTGGTTGAGGTGGTCCTTGATCTCCATCACACGTGAGAAGTCCCAACTCTTCTGGATCTCGATCTGGTTGGCAATCCGCCTCAGGGAGTTGGCAATATCCCCGATGACCCCCAGCTGGGGATGGTAGATCGGGTCAACAGCAGCGGTCAGGTAGTTGACGTGGATCACTGCAGGCCGATCTGCATCCATAAAGAAGGGGGGCTTCTCCACCACATCGTGCCCCACATTGATGATCAGGTCCGCCTCCTCAATCGCCCGGTGGAGATAATCCCCCGCCGAGAGGGAGGCACAACCGAGAAAGCAGGGGCTGCGCTCATCAACCACCCCCTTCCCCATCTGCGTTGAGAAGAAGGGAATCCCCGTCTTACCGATCAGTTGGCTCAGGCTCTTGCTGGTCCGCTTGCGGTTGGCCCCGGCCCCCACCAGAATCAGGGGCGCTGTGGCCTTCTCGATCATCTCAACGGCAGTGGCAACCGCCAACTGATCCGCATCCGGACGGCGAAACATGCTCCTCTTGATCAGCGGGGCATCGGTATCCTCACGGGCAATGTCCTCCGGCAGCTCCAGATGGACCGCACCTGGGCGCTCATTCTCCGACTGACGAAAGGCCTCACGAACCCGGGTTGGAATATTGTTGGCACTGACAATCTGATGAGTGCTCTTGGTGAGTGGGTGCATCATGTCGACGATATCGACAATCTGGAAGTGGCCCTGCTTGCTACTCCTGACCGGCTTCTGCCCGGTAATCATCAGCATCGGCATCGCCCCCAACTGCGCATAGGCCGCTGCTGTCACCAGATTGGTGGCGCCTGGCCCGAGCGTTGAGAGACAGACCCCCGCCTTCCCTGTAAGGCGGCCATAGGTGGCTGCCATAAAGCCTGCTGCCTGCTCATGTCTTGTGAGAATCATCCGGATCGATGAATCCCTGAGCGCATCCAGAAAGTCCAGGTTCTCCTCTCCGGGGATGCCGAAAATATATTCAACCCCCTCCGCCTCCAGCGCCTTTACAAACAGAACCGCTGCCTTCATTGACTCTCCCCCAACGACCAATCTCTAATTTGAAACCATACACCCTCTATTGGACCAACAAAAGGGCTGGCATCCAATAATAGTTACGCTGATATCTCCTTACACTCCTCCCCAAAGCGGGTGAGATAATCATCCGGAGAGAAACGATGCATATCGGACTCCTCCATAGTCAGCTTGAATGAGTCTGGAATCGGCCCCTGCAATAACGCCCTCTCTGTAACATAGGGAAAGATCTGATCGTAGCGCATGATCTTCTCCTGGCTAATCCTGCGATAAATATGGCTCCGGTTCAGCTCTGCGGTGTGGCGGAGACCAGCTGAGGAGATAATGTCTGCTGTTGCCTGAATGGTTTTACGATGATAACTGGCAACCCGAGTAGCTTTATCCGAGACAACCAGCCCCCTCACAAGATGAGGATCCTGTGTAGTGATCCCGGTTGGACATTGATTATCATTACAACTCAATGAATGCACACACCCCAAGGCGATCATCATCCCCCGTCCGCTGTTACAGATGTCTGCCCCCAAAGCCATATTCTTTACCAGATGGAAACCGGTAAAAATCTTTCCTGAAGCAATCACCTTGACCTCCTGCTTCAACCCAAAACCGGTAAGAGAGTCAGAGACGAACGCAACTGCATCCCGCAGCGGCATGCCAACGGAGTTCACATACTCAAGAGGAGCTGCGCCAGTCCCCCCCTCTCCACCATCTACTGTAATGAAGTCCGGCTTGATGCCCGTCTCAACCATTGCCTTGCAGATTGCCACAAACTCACTCTTTCTCCCCACCGACAACTTGAAACCAACAGGCTTACCATCTGACAGATCCCTGAGTTGCACAATAAAATTAAGCAACTCAAGTGGAGTATGAAATGCTGAATGAGTTGACGGGGAAATCACAGTGACCCCGGGAAGAACACCCCGTATCTCTGCTGTCTCTGCAGTATTCTTCTCTGCCGGCAGAATCCCTCCATGGCCAGGTTTTGCCCCTTGGGACAGCTTCACCTCAATCATCTTGATTGCAGGTTCTGCCACTTTCTCCTGGAAGGCATCAGCAGAAAAATTACCATCTGAATCTCTGCATCCGTAGTAGCCTGTCCCGATCTGCCAGACCAGATCCCCTCCATGCTCAAGGTGGTACTGAGTCAAGCCACCCTCTCCTGTATTGTGGAAAAAACCACCCTGCTTTGCCCCAAGATTCAGTGCCCTTATCGCATTACTGCTCAGCGCCCCAAAACTCAATGCAGACACATTGAAAACACTGGCTTCGTACGGTTGTCTGCAATCCGCTCCACCCACCATCACCCGTAGATCACGATCTACCTCAGAGACATCAATCGCTGCCAGTGAATGGCCAATCCACTCATAACCTGTTCGGTAGACATCCACACGTGCCCCATAGGGAACGGTCTCCAGCGTATCTTTTGCACGCCGATAGACAATCTCCCTGAACATGCGACTGATTGGGGCACCATCCGTATCCGATTCAACAAAATACTGGCGCACATAGGGGCGAACAGCCTCCATAATCCAGCGCCCACGACCAAACAGGGGAAAATTGCGCCGTATGGAGTGTCTCTTCTGGAAATGGTCAAAAACCGCAATAGAGAGAAGAGGCAGGATAACCAGCAACAGCACCCCCCAGAGCAATGGAGAGCCAAGCTGATACAGCACTGGAATCAGTACCAGTGCCAGTACAGATAGCTTAATAAGACGTGATGACATGATGCTCTTGATGATGCTACTCAGTATCTGTTATTCAACTAAACCATTCAGTGAATAGCATACCAATCAAAAAGATAACGCCATACCGTATCAGTCAATCCACACTCCTGTATACAGCGCCCAGTACTGCACCAAACACAACATGACCAACCAGACTTCCCGTAATCATCATTAGGTCACCACCTGACCAAAAGCCACTCCCCATCATTGGCATCATCACTGATTGGGCAATCACAAATGGGACCATGGCAAAAACAACACCTCGAAAAACATAAGCACCACTCAATCTATCAACCACACCCACTGCATAGACAATTGCAAGCAGAACTCCAACCAGAAAATGGAGCATCCATCCCATCACATACGGTACTTCCATCATGGGATTATTGGTTCCCAACATCTCCCCAAAATCCATCTTTGGCATTCCCATCATTGGCGCCATGATGGCAACCGCTGACATCACTGCTGTTGCTGCAACTCCTGAACCCACTGCCCTCTTTATATTCATTTCACTTTCCTCCTACTGACCGACCATTATGAGTGTATGAATATACGGATGGGGAGGGAGTTTGGATGCACTCCAACCAAGAAAATGGGAGTCACCAACAAGCCATTTTCAGCAGCATCCTATGGAGTGACCTGATGATAGAAAATATAGTCCCCACCACCAGCAGAGCTATGACAGTAGATGCAGCCGCTATTATCCTGCTGCTGTTTTCCCTTGAGCAGGCGACCGGCAAGCTGTGTTGACCTGCCCTCTATCTCCTTGGTGAATAGTGATCCACCGGGCCGGTATTTTACCCAGAACCAGTTCTGGTGGGCATCATCATAGCCATCCTCTCGCTGATACATCACAGTAATCGAGTCCAGATATTTGTTGCGATCTGCCGTTACGCTCTCCACCGTAACATGGCCACGCACCCCTGGAGCCCCTACTGTTCCATAGTTGCGCTTGGCCACAATAAAACCGGTATGCCCGTTAACAGTAAGGTTCTGATAACTAAGCTCAAGAATCTCACCATGCGGCTTGGCCCCACCAAAGAATGGGGGGCTTGCTCTTCTCCTCTCACCCTCAATCTGCTCCTGAACCATTGCATCCCAGAGCTGCTGGGCGTACTGGATATCGCCTGGGGTCCCGACTGGGACAAATCTGGATTCAATGGCAGTTACTGGTAGCGCCACGAAAGATAGAGTTGCAACAACAGCCCAACAGATACCGCCACTGCTTTTTATTTTCATTATTCCCCTTCCTTGCAGCAAAAGATGACCGTACCAGCTTATGGTACGGCCATCCTAACGACAAGCCGATTATTTATTAAAGAGGTAATCCCCACCTGGAGCCGCCTGATGACAGGCAATACAACCCTTTGGCATCCCCTTGGCAACACGCCCAGCAAGCAACATCTTCTCGGGATTGGTGTGAAGAGAACCATCTGGCTTATATTTTGCGTAGAACCAGTCCTGGTTATCTGCGTCATAACCCTTTTCACGCTTGAACATGACGGTAACCGCCTTCAGCCATGGCTTGGGATTCTTCGCCACCTTGGCAACATCAACCCCATCTCCACCATAATTGCGTTTGATAATCACCCTTCCGATGTGGCCATTAACGGTAACATCCTTCTCAATGGTATCCAGTACCATGCCGTGGGGCGGCATCCCCTTGTATGGTTTTGAGACTACCGCATTCTCCCCTACCATCCCCTCTGCACGCATTACGGACCAGAGATCTGCTGCATCACTAACACTATCCTCACCACCAAAGGGCATCCCTCCAGCAACAGCCACTGCTGGTGCCAGAACAAATGGTAATACGATTGCTATTTTTTTCATTATTGACTCCTAATATCGATTTTAATAACCAGAACCAGAACTGATTTCCATGTTCTGATTACAAATACGATTTGGGTTCAATAATGGTTTCAGCTTTTTCTCTCTTTTTTCAAAAAAATGCCCCCGAGTGTCTACACATCCCGGGGGCTGATACAGCCGGTACTCTTGAACTCTTCTCTAGATTCGAATCCACTTGCCCCTGGAGACCACAGGACCGGTTGGCATACTTTCATAACCATCCATCTGATCCTCAATGGTGACTGAGATCTCCGCATCCTGCGAAAAAAGCTGGTCACGCTGATTGACCACAGGGAATGTTACGGTGCCATCATGAGGCAGCACACCAAGTGGATGAATGGCCCCATCCGGAGTAGTCACCCAGAGCTGGCACACCTTCCCCTTCGGTAGCTGTGGGGGGTCCACTGCCTGCATCGCCACCATGCTCTCCTGATGGTTGGCACGTACCACCCACTCGGTACGGTCATTATCCTGCACCATATAGAACATCTCTGGACTCACCGGTATGGTATTTATCAGAACCAGGGCCAACACCAGCCCCACTGCAGTTGCCACTGCACTAAACCCCTGCCAGAGACGCAGGCTGTTCCAGAAGGAAGCTTTTTTCTCCTCATCAAATCCGAGACGCTGTTCTATTCCACTCCAGACATCCTCTGGAGGAGTTACCTCAGAAACCGCATCCAGCATTGGCGCAAGACGGTTCTCCCACTGCTGCACAGCCTCGGCTGCCTCAGGATCTCCTTTTATCCGCTGCTGAAACAGCAGACGATCGTCACCCTCCAGCGTACCGAGCACATACTCAGCAGCAAGTTCGTCAAGTTCAATATTGTTCTCCTGCTCTCTCATGAAAGACACTCCTTCAGGCTCATCATCCCTCTGCGAATCCAGGTCTTGACCGATCCAATCGGGGCATTGATGCGCATGGCAATTTCCGGATGGGTATACCCATCAAAATAGGCCATGTAGATACAGTTCCTCTGATTGATATTCAATATCTTCATACACTCTTCCAACCCATGCGCATCCTCAATCTCAACCAGCTGATCATCAATCTTCACCTGATGTTCATCCGGCACCTGTGAGAGCACCTCATCATCCAGTGGAACCTCGTGCTTTCTCTTTCTTAACAGGTCCAGTGCACGATACCGCGCAATGCTTGCCATCCATGTAATCGGGGCTGCCTTGTCTGCTCGATAGTCCCTTGCCCGATTCCAGATCAGAACATAGGCATCCTGCAGGCACTCCTGCGCGAGATCCTCTCGCTTCAATATACGCATGAGAAGGCCCAATAGTTTCGAGGAAGTTGCCTTGTAAAGCTCCTCAAATGCGCGACGATCCCCCAATGCGCTCCTGGAGAGCAAAACATCAATATGGTTGCTATCTGTACTCAAAACCCACCTCGTATTAAGCGGCCGACACCAAATATTGATTGTATCTGAATCGAATTCAAGCCCACTAACGTAATTTGTACAGAATCACTACAGCAGCGAGGAGAATCCATGAAACAGTTCGAAATTACTGCGCATCATCAAAAATTCATCCTGGAGGCCGATACCCTCTCCAAGGCACGAGCAAGGTTCATTGCTGAAGAGGTTCGTCGTAGTGGGAAATGCATCACCCTGGCTGGGAGCAATATCGACACGATCTCCGAGATTTATTCACCATCTGAATGAATTGATGAAAAAAGGGGCTGAAACTGCTCATACCCCTCCACAGTGAGCTGCTCTCGGGGGATAAAGCGCATGGCTGCCGAATTCATGCAGTAACGAAGCCCTGTCGGTTCCGGACCATCCGGAAAAAGATGGCCCAGATGGGAGTCGGCCTCTCTGCTACGAATCTCTGTACGTACCGAGAAGAGTTTGCGGTCCTCCCGCTCGACGACCACATCCTCTGCAATGGGTTTGGTAAAGCTGGGCCAGCCGGTTCCGGAGTCATACTTGTCGGTAGAGCTGAAGAGGGGCTCCCCGGAGACAATATCGACATAGATCCCCTCCGCCTTGTTGTCCCAGTAGGTGTTGTCAAAGGCGGGCTCCGTCCCCTCCTCCTGGGTAACCCTGTACTGAAGGGGGGTCAGTCGCTCCATCAGCACCTCTCTGAATGGGGTAGCTGGCTCTTCAATCGATGTCGTGCCGGAATCACCACCCCATACAGATTCCAGATATTGATCACGCCCCGATCCATGGCGGTAGTATCTGTAGCGCAGTGGATTCTTTTTGTAGTAGTCCTGGTGGTACGCCTCTGCCGGGTAGAAGGGGGTGGCCTCCTGGATCTCTGTAACGATCGGTTTCTGATAACGCCCGGATCTCTCCAGATTGCTGCGGGACTCCAGGGCCTGGGTTTTCTGCTCCGGAGTCAGATAGAAGATTGCCGAGCGGTACTGGTTGCCACGGTCGACAAAGGAGCCTCCATCATCCGTTGGATCAATCTGTCTCCAGTAGAGGTCGAGTAGTTGCGTGTAGGCAACACGATGTGGATTGTAGGTTACCTCGACCGCCTCAAGATGGTCTGTCTCACCACTGGAGACCTGCTCATAGGTGGGATCAACCTGGTAACCGCCTGTATATCCGGAGACCACCCGGACCACTCCATCCAGTTTCTCAAATGGTGCCTCCATGCACCAGAAGCAGCCCCCGGCAAAAATGGCCCGCTCATAGAGCCCCTGCTTTGTCAGATCCAACGCATTTCTCCCATCTCTGCTGGCTTGGTGATTTACAGCAACCATAACTGCTGCAAGGCCGGTCAGCAATATGAGAATTGTCAGTTTAATTCTCTTCCGCACGGTAGACCTCACTCTCCGGATGGAAGGCCATCCAGGCAAACCAGAAGGAGGAGAGTGCCGGCAGTCGCTCTCCGCTCAGGGTGGTTGCCCAGGCGCTGCTGCTCTCTGCATCATAGTGAAGCTGAATCTCCTCTCCATTGAACCGGTCCACAAAAGGGGTTTCCGTGCGCGAGAGCTCCGAATAGGGGTATCCCTTGAAGCGACCATCAACCTCAATGCCAAGGAGACGCTCCTTGGGGTGGTAACGGGGATCGAGCCGCTCGATTGGAAAATAGATCCCCTCACTGTTCAGGTACCCTCCATAGGGATCACGGTCATAATCCCGGAGATACCCGGTCCGCCTGGAGAGTGCCACACTCTCTGGATGATCCCTTTTCCAGACCCCCCAGCTGGTGTGGGTAACCGGCAGCTGCTTCAGGCGCTCCCCTCTCAATGGACCGCTGATTGCCCGCCCAAGGATCTGGGACCAGAGTGACTCGGTCTGCCGATCATAGAGCAGGACATCACTGTTGTAGAGCAGGCCGGAGACCCCAAACTCCATCTTCTCCCCCCCACTGCCTGCCGAGAAAACCACACCGGAACCACAGAGCGGGCAGTAGGTGACCACAAAGGGGGTTCCATTGATCTCGTCATTGACGATCTCATGCCAGTTGAGGATTGCGATGGGGTAGGCACGGGCCACGCCATCGATCTCTACCCCCAGCACTGGAGCAGTGTCGGATAGCTCATCCCCTACAGCATCAACCGAGAGAAAGCGGGGGCTATCGATCGAGGGGATGCCATCACGGGCAGGGCCGCCACCATGGATCTTCTCCGCCGGGATCTCGCTATTGGAGAGGTCAAAACCATTATTGGGCGCAGCCCCCCATCCAAAACCCTGGACTGCGATCAACCAGACCATAAAGGCCAGCAACAGCCCCAGTTGCAAGTTTTTCTGCGCAATTTTCATCTTCTCACTCCATCTTCACTTATCTGATGGAATATACGAAACTCGGCGCTATACAGTTTCAACTCTCTCTGCTCTTCCGATCCAACTCATGAAGGTAGTCGAGCCGCTCCCTGACCCTGATCTCCATCCCTCGATCCACCGGGTGGTAGTAGCGCTGCTCACCAATCTCATCCGGGAAGTAACTTTCTCCAGCAGCATACCCCTCCGGCTCATCATGGGCGTAGCGGTAGTCATGGCCGTAGCCCAACTCCCTCATCACCCGTGTTGGTGCATTGCGCAGATGGACCGGAACCTCTGCGGATCCTCCCCCCTTCACATCGGCCGATACCCGGTTCCACGCCTTGTAGATGGCATTACTCTTGGGCGCAACCGCGAGATAGACAATGGCCTGTGCAATGGCCAGCTCACCCTCCGGGCTACCCAACCGCTCGTAGGTGTCCCATGCACTCAGTGTGACCTGCAGTGCTCGTGGATCTGCATTGCCGATATCCTCGCTCGCCATACGCACCACCCGGCGTGCTACATAGAGTGGATCGGCGCCACCATCGATCATGCGCGCAAACCAGTAGAGGGCCGCATCGGGGTTGGAGCCACGGACCGATTTGTGGAGTGCGGAGATCTGCTCATAGAAGGCATCACCCCCCTTGTCAAAGCGGCGCGCCCCCTCTGCGATGACGGTGGCGACAGCCTCCTCGGAGATCAGCTTCTGCGCTCCCTGCGGTTCGGCAATCTCGGCGACAATCTCCAGGATATTGAGTGCACGGCGTGCATCCCCATCGGCGGCCGAAACAATCTGCTCCATCCCCTCTGTCGAGAGAGCCAGGTTCTCGCCACCCAGGCCCGACTCGGTCGAGTGGAGTGCCTGCTGGATGATCTCCTCAACTGCCTCATTGGTGAGTGGTTTGAGCCGATAGAGCCGTGCCCGTGAGAGCAGTGCGTTATTGAGTTCAAAGGAGGGGTTCTCGGTAGTCGCCCCTACAAAGGTAAAGGTGCCATCCTCCACATGGGGCAGGAAGGCATCCTGCTGGCTCTTGTTGAAACGGTGCACCTCATCAACAAAGAGCAGTGTGGCCCGGCCCAGCTGCCGAGAGTCCCGCGCCTGGTCAATGGCTGCCCGAATCTCCCGAACCCCGGAGAGAACCGCAGAGATGGAGATAAAGTCGGCATTGGAGTGGTTGGCAATCAGTCGTGCCAGGGTGGTCTTTCCGGTGCCTGGAGGTCCCCAGAAGAGCATTGAGTGGAGGCGGCCACGCTCAATGACACAACGTAGTGGCTTCCCCTCTCCCAGCAGGTGTTGCTGCCCCTTGAACGCATCCAGCGTGGCTGGACGCATCCGTTCTGCTAGTGGGGGTGGCACAGTGAGGAGATCATGGGTACTCACCCACGACATCAACCCCATCCTGAGGGAGAAAGCGGAACTTGTGGTCAGGCAGTGTTGGATTGAGGAGTAGATCGATAAACTCGATTCGTGTCCTCTGTCCGAAGCTATCCTTCAGCTCAATCACCCGCAGCTGGGAGTCATCCATGGCCACCAGCATGTGTTCATACCCCCCCTCTCTATCGATCGGCAGCAGTCTGCCCCAATCAAAAGGGGGTTCCCCCCCAACACGGTAGAATTCGAACTGTTCCCGCAGGGGTTGCTGGCGTGTCAGCAGGGCTGCGGGGGTATTGGAGAGTGAGTGCTGCTGTCGACGCACGGTCACCTGTTCCAGCTCGGGGTCATAGATCCAGACCCGCTCTCCATCAGCAACAATCTCCTGAACAAATGGGGTCAGGGTCTGCCAGCGAAATCTTCCGGGGCGCTGTACCATCAGGGTGCCGTAGCTCTCCTCAATCAGATGCCCGGAGTAGTCCCACACCTGCTGATGGAATCCCCCCTGCAGACTCTCCATTGAGGAGAAGTACTCCTCCATGCGACTCTCCAGTGCCGGACCTGCCCAGCTGATGGCCGGCAGCAACAAAAAAATAAATCCTGATATGAGTCGTCCCATAATCAATGACAATGTTGATAGCGG
The DNA here is from genome assembly GCA_964344135.1 of uncultured Piscirickettsiaceae bacterium. Classification (GTDB taxonomy): domain Bacteria; phylum Pseudomonadota; class Gammaproteobacteria; genus Thiopontia. The sequence continues at coordinate 39,844 of CAYFMF010000006.1, read as the reverse complement.
GGGCAAAAGAACAGCCTCCTAATCCATCTCGACCGGCGGTGGTGCAAGCACCTCGCGCTGACCGTTGGAACCGAGAGGGCCAACCACTCCAGCCGTCTCCATCGCCTCCACCAGACGGGAGGCACGGTTATACCCCACCCGCAGCCGTCTCTGGACACTGGATACGGAGGCCCTGCGTGTCTCTGTCACGATTCGCACTGCATCGTCATAGAGTGGATCCTCCTCGGCATCATCCACACCTCCAGTGGCACCCCCCCCCTCACTGGCATCACGCGTGTTCAACACCTCTTCCACATATTGCGGCTCACCACTGGCCTTGAGGTGTTCAACCACCCGATGGACCTCATCATCCTCCACAAAGGCACTATGGATACGGATCGGGAGCCCTGCACCCGCCGGCAGGTAGAGCATGTCACCCATTCCAAGCAGGTTTTCCGCCCCCATCTGGTCCAGGATGACGCGAGAGTCCATGCGCGAAGAGACCTGGAAGGCGATTCGGGTCGGAATATTGGACTTGATCAGCCCGGTAATGACATCGACCGAGGGGCGCTGGGTGGCAAGCACCAGATGGAGCCCGGCCGCACGCGCCTTCTGGGCAATACGGACAATCAGCTCCTCCACCTTCTTGCCCACCTGCATCATCAGGTCAGCAAACTCATCCACAATCACCACAATATAGGGGAGGTGCTCCAGGGTTGGAGGGGGTTCGCCCTCGACCGCCTGGTGGAGCGGGTCAGCCAGTGGTGCCCCGGAGTCAATCGCCTCGGTCACCTTCTTGTTATACCCTCCCAGACTGCGCACACCCAGCGCAGACATCAGCTGGTAACGACGCTCCATCTCTGCCACGCACCAGCGTAGCGCACTGGCCGCCTCATTCATGTCGGTCACAACCGGGGCCAGCAGATGGGGAATCCCCTCATAGACCGAGAGCTCCAGCATCTTTGGATCGACCATAATGATGCGCACATGCTCCGGGGAGTATTTGTAGAGCAGACTGAGCACCATGGTATTGACGCTGACCGACTTGCCCGATCCCGTGGTACCGGCAACCAGCAGGTGGGGCATTCTCGCCAGATCGGCAACCACCGGCTGCCCGCCGATATCCTTGCCCAGCGCAAGGGTCAATGCCCCCTTGGAGTGGTCATACTGCTGGGAGGCGAGGATCTCCGAGAGGAATACCGTCTCCCTGACCTCGTTGGGAATCTCCAGACCGATCGTCGGCTTGCCCGGAATCACCTCAACCACCCGCACCCGCTGCAGGCTCAGGGAGCGGGCCAGGTCATTGGAGAGGCCGGTAATTTTGCTCGCCTTCAGCCCGGGGGCCGGCATCAGCTCAAAGCGGGTAATGACCGGACCGGGCTGAACAGCCACCACCTCAACCTCAACACCAAAATCCTTCAGCTTGAGCTCTACCTGACGCGAGATGACCTGAAGAGTCTCATCGGAGAAACCACTCTCCTGCTGTATCGCCCGACTCAACAGGGAGAGTGGCGGCGGTGTGGAGTCGCCCTCAACCGCAAAGGTTGTGGGGAGCTCCTCAAACAGGGAGCCCTGGGTCTCCTTCAGAGCCCGCTCGCTGATCTCGATTGACCCCAGTTTGGGCTCAATCTTCGGCCTCTTCTGCTTGCGTGTCCTTTTGCGCTCCTTTCTGACCTCCTCACCACGACTCTCTCTCGCCAGACGTGCGGCCTTCAACTCCTGAATTCGACCCGGGATGGAGCGCAGCAGCACCATTGCCTCCAGTACGGCACCGCCTACCCGATCCATCAGTGCAAACCAGGAGAGGTGGGTAAAGATGGAGACCCCTGCAAGGAAGATGGCCAGAAGAAAAACGGTGCTGCCAAATGGCCCCATGATGGAGGAGAGGCCACTGCCCACCCAGCCCCCCAGAACCCCCCCTGTCTGGGCCGGAAAATCGGCATCAAAACGGTGGAAGTGGAGCCAGGAGATTCCCGAACCACCGATGATGGTCATCAGGAATCCTCCAGTACGGATTGCCAGCAGATGGGGCTGATAGCGCAACAGACGGGCCCGGTCAACAAAGAGCAGCCAGCCGATCCATCCGATAATGGGGGGAATGATCCAGGCCATCACTCCAAGAATGGTAAAGAGTACATCGGCAAACCAGGCACCAACCACACCCCCCGCATTAAGGTAGTGATCTACAGGGGCACGGTAGTTCCAGGCTGGGTCATTGGCACTGAATGTGAAGAGTGAGACCAGCAGATAGAGGGTAAGCGCAAGGCTGATAAAGAGGGCACCCTCCCGCAGCCCACGGCTTACATGGGATGTGGTGGCAGCCGGACTCCCCCGTTTCTGGCCCTTGCGACGCTTCTTTCTGGTTGTTGCCAACAGGATACTCCCCCGGTGTTACGATAGCGTGATAACGGGACCCATTTTAACCCGGAGAGAGATCCCGGGTTAACGGATTTATCAAAAATGCAGATATTTTCTTGACACATCCATTTCATGTTCTACTCTGAGGTGGAGTCTCATCCACATCCGTTCAGTGTATAAATCAGAGGCAGCCAGGCACACACGAACCGTATGATGGGTGGGGCTTTTCTATGCCCGCAATCCACGCAACCCAGAGTAGACCACCTCTCCACCCTCCAGATTGACCCCCTGTAGCAGCGGGGCGTGCTCCCTCCACCCAGGCTGGCTCAATTTGAGCACCCAGGGGAGAATTGCTGCGGAGAGTGCCTCGGTCGCCGTGCGTGGTACTGCACCGGGCATGTTGGTGACCCCAAAGTGGGTGACTCCATCAACCAGAAAGGTGGGGGCTGAATAGGTGGTGGGGTGGGTTGTCTCAATACAGCCCCCCTGATCCACCGAGATGTCGATCACCACGCTCCCCGCCTCCATCTGACCGACCATTTCGGCCGAGACCAGTTTTGGGGCACGCGCCCCCTTGATCAGTACAGCACCAACCAGGAGGTCAGCCGCTGCCACCTGCTCCCTGATGTTCGCCTCCGTAGAGAAGATGCCGGTCACGTTACCACCCATCCCCTCAACACGATCAATATTGCGCTGGCTATGCTCCAGCACGGTCACTCTGGCTCCCAGTGCAGAGGCCACCTGGATAGCAGCAGATCCCGCGATACCGCCCCCAAGAATGACCACATGGCCCGGGTTGACCCCTTCAACACCCCCCAGCAAGATCCCCTTCCCCCCTTCCGACTGGTGCAGCAGGCGGGTCCCAATCTGAACCGACAGTTTCCCGGCAATGGCACTCATCGGGGCCAATAGTGGCAATCTGCCATCCACCTCAACCGTCTCGAAGCCGATTGCAGTCAACCCAATACTGCAGAGCGCATCCATCAACTCCAGCTCCGCAGCCAGGTGGAGAAAACAGAAGAGAAGGTGGTCCTCCCGCAGCAGGGGAAGCTCCTCGGGCTGCGGCTCCTTGACCTTGACGATCAGCTGCGACGCCCCATAGAGTGAGGCCGCATCGGAAACAACCTCTGCGCCAGCAGTCCGGTACTGCTCGTCGAAAAATCCGCTCCCCTCTCCAGCCCCGCTCTCAATGCAGACCGTGGCACCCTGAGCAACCAGCAGAGAAACAGCCGCTGGCGTCAGCGCAACCCGCCCCTCATGGGATCTGACCTCACGCGGAACACCAATTATCGAGCCATTCATGTACAATCCCCATCACAATTGTTGCTTCTCAAAACGGAATTGAACTGGAGTTTATCATGAGCGAAGTCAAACACTGCCCCCTTCTGATTCTGGGTTCCGGCCCTGCCGGATATACCGCCGCGATCTATGCTGCCCGTGCCAACCTCAAGCCCACTCTGATTACCGGAATGCAGCAGGGAGGGCAGCTGACCACCACCACCGAGGTGGATAACTGGCCCGGTGAGCCGGAGGGGATTCAGGGGCCAGAGCTGATGGAGAAGATGCTGAAGCAGGCAGAGCGCTTTGAGACCGAGATTATCTTCGACATGATCCAGAGCGTTGACCTCAACGCCTGCCCCTATCAACTAAAGGGAGACATGGGGAGCTACAGCTGTGATGCCCTGATCATCTCCACCGGCGCCTCTGCCATGTATCTTGGCCTCCCCTCCGAACAGGCCTTTATGGGGCGTGGTGTCTCGGGCTGTGCAACCTGTGATGGGTTTTTCTACAAGGGGCAGGATGTCTGTGTTGTTGGTGGTGGAAACTCAGCGGTCGAGGAGGCGATCTACCTCTCCCATATTGCCAACCATGTCACCGTAATCCACCGTCGCGACAGCTTCAGCGCTGAAAAGATCCTCTCTGATCGCATCCAGCAGATGGCAGCGGCCGAGGATGGAAACATCTCCATCGAGTGGAACTCCGAACTCGATGAAGTTCTTGGGGATGACAGTGGTGTAACAGGTGTTCGCATTCGCAATCGGGTCGAGGAGAGTACCAGGGAGATCGATCTTAGTGGGGTCTTTATCGCCATTGGCCATAAACCCAATACCGATATGTTCAAGGATCAGCTCGATATGGAGAATGGCTACATCACGGTCCGCAACAGTGATCGTCACTATGCAACCGGCACCAACAAATCCGGTGTCTTTGCTGCAGGAGACTGCGCGGATCCAATCTATCGTCAGGCCGTCACCTCTGCCGGGAGTGGCTGCATGGCTGCTCTGGATGCCGAGCACTTCCTCGACAACCTGGATACATTCTGTACCGACTAACACCGTTTCAACCCTGTGGGGCCCAACCTTCTCCACCGATTAGGGAGTAACCCGGAGGCCCCCTTCCCCCCCATCCAGCTCGCACTGGATGAACCCAATGGCCTGCTGGCTGCTGGTGGCGATCTGAGCCCGGAGCGACTGCTCTCCGCCTATCGGCAGGGGATCTTCCCCTGGTACAGTGAGGGAGAGCCGATCCTCTGGTGGTCCCCTGCTCCACGCGCCGTCCTGTTTCCGAATGAGTTGCAGATCCCGCGCAGCCTGAAAAAGCGGGTTCGACAGCACCCCTTCCAGATCACCCTGAACCGGGACTTTCCCGCCGTCATTCGAAGCTGCGCTGCCCCACGCCGGAATAGTACCCAGGAGCCAGGAACCTGGATTACAGGGGAGATGGCAGAGGCCTACATTCGACTCCACCAGATGGGATTTGCCCACTCCATAGAGTGCTGGGAGGGTGGCGAACTGGCCGGTGGTCTCTATGGGGTCTCCATTGGCCACCTGTTCTGTGGTGAATCGATGTTCAGCCGCTCCAGCGATGCATCAAAAATTGCTCTGCTGGCTCTGGTGGAGAAGGCGCTAGAGGTCGGGATCGGGCTGATCGATATACAGATGATGACCCCCCACCTGCAGCGGATGGGTGCACGGGAGATCTCACGTACCGAGTATCAGCGGCTGCTTGCCAATTTGATCCCGGATCCGGGTAGAACCGTAAACTGGGACACGCTGCCTGCGATTCATGTATAATTCGGCACCTTCCTAGAAACAGCGCAGGCAAATTGACAGTTAACAGGTATGGCAAAAGAAGAACATATTGAGATGGAAGGGACGGTGATCGAGAACCTGCCCAATACCACCTTCAAGGTGGAGCTGGAAAATGGACACACGGTGATCGCCCATATCTCCGGAAAGATGCGCAAGCACTACATCCGGATTCTCAAGGGCGACAAGGTGACCGTTGCCCTGACCCCCTACGACCTCTCCAAGGGACGGATCGTCTTCCGCGCACGTTAAACCTGAAATCCTCGGTGGACCGCTCGAATGGCCTGCTTTGAGATTCACCCAACAGGTGAAGAGCGCTACAGGCCAAATTGCACGTTCAGGCGCGCACATTACTGTGTTTCAACTCCTTGCAATAGCTGGCCATTCCGCGTCGTTGCGCCTTCTCCTGTACGCGCCTGAACCCACACTTCGACCTGTCCAACTGAGGATCTTAGGTTAAACGCGAGAATCTATTTGGCAGCAGTCCCCTCTGCTACAGGGTCTCTGCTCCTGGATGATCTCGGCGTCTTGTGGTATTGAAACTGCAGCGTACCCTCCCGTACCGTCACCTCAACCTCTCCGCCTTTCTCCAGCTCACCAAACAGCAGCTCCTCGGCCAGTGGCTTGCGGATCTCTTCGCGGATTAGTCGTGCCATCGGGCGCGCGCCCATATCCGAGTCATACCCCTTCTCCGCGAGCCATGTCCTGGCCTCATCATCGACCGAGATCTGCACCTTTTTCCGATCCAGCTGAGTCTCCAGCTCGGCGATAAACTTGTCGACAATATTGGCGATACTCTCCAGATCGAGAGCATGGAACTGAATGGTTGAGTCGAGCCGGTTCCTGAACTCGGGACTGAACTGGCGCTTGACCTCGGCCATCCCGTCACTGGAGTGGTCCTGGTGCGAGAAGCCGATGGAGGGGCGGTTCATCTTCTCCGCACCCACATTGGAGGTCATGATCAGTACCACATTTCTGAAATCACTCTTGCGCCCATTGGAGTCGGTGAGTGAACCGTGGTCCATAACCTGCAGCAGCAGATTGAAGACATCCGGATGGGCCTTCTCGATCTCATCCAGCAGCAGTACCGCATAGGGGCTCTGGTTCACCGCATCGGTCAACAACCCCCCCTGATCAAACCCCACATAACCGGGCGGCGCACCAATCAGTCTGGAGACGGTGTGGCGCTCCATATATTCCGACATGTCAAAACGGATCAGCTCCACTCCCATCTGCAGGGCCAGTTGACGCGCAACCTCTGTCTTGCCAACACCGGTGGGGCCAATAAAGAGGAAGGAGCCCACCGGGCGCTCCTCACTACCGAGACCGGAGCGAGAGAGCTTGATGGCGGAGGAGAGGGTCTCGATCGCCTGGTTCTGTCCAAAGACCACCATCTTGAGGTTGCGCTCTAGCCGCTCGAGCTGCTCACGATCCGAGGTGGAGACATTGCGTGAGGGTACACGGGCAATCCTGGCAACCACCTCCTCGACCTCCCTGACCCCCACGGTCTTGCGACGCCGGGAGGGGGGGAGCAGCTGGTTTCTTGCCCCCGCCTCATCCATCACATCAATTGCCTTGTCCGGCAGATGGCGATCCCCGATATATCGATCCGCCAGCTCAGCCGCTGTAGTCAGCGCCTGAGTGGTGAACTTGACCTGGTGGTGGGCCTCAAAACGGCTCTTCAGCCCCTTCAGAATCCTGATGGTATCGGAGACGGAGGACTCATTGACATCGATCTTCTGGAAGCGGCGCGCCAGTGCATGATCCTTCTCAAAAATCCCGCGATACTCCTGAAAGGTGGTGGATCCAATGCAGCGCAGATCCCCAGCAGCCAGTTTCGGCTTGATCAGATTGGAGGCATCCATGGTGCCCCCGGAGGCTGATCCCGCCCCAATGATGGTATGGATCTCGTCAATAAAGAGTATGGTGTCGGAGAGTTCATCAAGCTGCTTCAGCAACCCCTTCAACCGCTTCTCGAAATCACCACGATACTTGGTCCCGGCCAGCAGTGAGCCAAGGTCCAGCGAGTAGATGGTGCTTTGTGCAATGACCTCGGGAACCTCTCCATCGACAATTCTGCGAGCCAGCCCCTCTGCGATGGCGGTCTTGCCAACACCCGCCTCTCCCACCAGCAGCGGGTTGTTCTTGCGGCGACGGCAGAGCACCTGAATGGTACGCTCCACCTCCGCGTCCCTGCCAATCAGTGGGTCAATCTTCCCCTGTTCTGCCAGCAGATTGAGGTTGAGCGCATAGCGTGAGAGTGGCCCCGCCTCTTCCCTACTCTCTTCCGCTTCCTCATCCCGCCCCAACTGCTCCTGTTTCTCACCCTCCTGGTTGTATTCGCCCTCATGGGAGACGTAGTGGACCACATCGAGGCGGGAGATATCCTGCTGGGCAAGAAAGAAGATCGCATGGGACTCCTTTTCACCAAACATGGCCACCAGAATGTTCTCGGCACTGACCTCACTCTTGCCAGCCGACTGCACCTGAAAGATCGAGCGCTGCAGTACCCGCTGAAAACCGAGGGTCGGCTGTGGATCCTGCTTCTCCCCCTTAACCAGCAGTGGGGTATTCTGCTCTATGAAGCTCTTGAGCTGTGTGCGCAGGGTATCGAGGTTGGCACCGCAGCCGCGAAGCAGATCTGCAGAGACCGGATTATCGAGCAGAACCAGCAAAAGGTGCTCAAGGGTGATGAACTCATGGCGCTGATCACGGGCCCGCTTGACCGCCAGTCCAAGTGAGAATTCAAGCTCCTTACTGAGCATCCGCAAGCTCCATCAGACCCGCTCCAGAGAACTGACCAGTGGGTGTTGATGTTCACGCGCGTGGTCGTTGACCTGTGCCACCTTGGTCTCGGCAATCTCACGGCTGAAGGTTCCGCACACCCCCTTGCCACGGGTATGGACGTGGAGCATCACCTGGGTTGCCTGCTCACTATCCATCCCGAAAAAGCGCTGCAGCACCTCGACCACAAAATCCATTGGGGTGTAATCATCATTCAGCAGAACGACCCGATACCGGGACGGCTCCTGCAGCCTTGGACGCGCCTCCTGGACATCCAGTTCTGTATGGTGAATGGGGCCAATCTCGTGACTACTCATAACAATCTACTATGGGTCCTTAGCAACGCTTTTCAACCTCAATTCAGAAAAATTCCGCTGATCTCGGAGTTCTGTATTCTCTTCTTATTCCTGAATATACTACCGTATCAAATCGGTTCCTAGCCCATTTCCCATGATTATTCTCTTCAACAAACCCTACAATGTCCTGACACAGTTTCGTGACCGGGAGGGGCGGCCCGCCCTGGGGGATTACATCCCCGTAAAGGGGGTCTATCCAGCCGGACGCCTGGACCGCGACAGTGAGGGGCTGCTGATCCTGACGGATGATGGAAAACTGCAGGCCCGGATCAGCCACCCCAGGCACAAGATGGAGAAGTGCTACTGGGTCCAGGTTGAGGGGGTTCCGGATGAGAAGGCGCTACAGCGGCTCAGAGAGGGGGTGGCACTCAGGGATGGGAAAACCGCAGCGGCAAAGGCAGAGAGGATCGATCCCCCCGAAATCTGGGCAAGAAACCCACCGATTCGGGAACGAAAAACCGTACCGGACAGCTGGATTGAGCTGCGAATCCGTGAGGGAAAGAACCGCCAGATCCGGCGCATGACAGCAGCCGTTGGCTATCCTACCCTGCGCCTGATCCGGATAGCCATCGGCAACTGGACACTTGGTGATCTGCAGCCCGGCCAGTGGCGCAGGATCGAACTGTGATGAGTCAGAAGAGAATCATGGTGGGGCTCTCCGGAGGGGTAGACTCCTCGGTTGCGGCAAAACTCCTGCTGGACCATGGATTCGAGGTCGAGGGGCTCTTCATGAAAAACTGGGAGGAGGATGACCACTCCGACTACTGCAGCGCCGAGGAGGATCTGGCCGATGCCGAGTGTGTGGCAGCAGCACTGGGAATCCCGCTCCATACCATCAACTTCTCCCACGAATACTGGGAGCGCGTCTTCACCATCTTCCTGGAGGAGTACCGTGCAGGTCGCACCCCGAATCCGGACATTCTCTGCAACAAGGAGATCAAGTTTCGTGCCTTTCTTGACCATGCACTGGAGATGGGGGCTGATGCAATTGCCACGGGACACTATGCACGAATCAGGGAGCACAATGGTCACTTTCAGCTACTCAAGGGGAGAGATCCCGGCAAGGACCAATCCTACTTCCTCCACCTTCTGAACCAGGAGCAGCTCTCCCACGCCCTCTTCCCGCTGGGTGAACTCCAGAAGGGTGAGGTACGAGCCATTGCCAGAGAGGCCGGCTTCAGCAATGCAGAGAAGAGGGACAGTACCGGGATCTGCTTTATTGGAGAGCGAAACTTCCGCGACTTTCTCGGCCACTACCTCCCCGCCCAGCCGGGAGAGATCCGAACCCCGGAGGGTGACCTGATCGGCAGACATCAGGGATTGATGTACCACACCCTGGGACAGCGCAAGGGGCTGGGGATTGGAGGACTCTCCGGCTACAGCGAGGAGCCATGGTATGTGGTTGACAAGCAGCTTGAGAACAACACCCTGATCGCCTCACAGCAGAAGAATCACCCCCTGCTGATGAGCCGACAGGTAGAGACAGAACCGATCCACTGGATTGGCTCCCCGCCCCCCACTCTCCCCCTCCACTGCAAGGCACAGAGCCGCTACCATCAGCAGGATCAGTCCTGCACCATCACAAGGTCGGAGAAGAGTGGAGCAACCATACTTTTTGACCTCCCCCAGCGGGCGATCACTCCGGGCCAGTCGATGGTTTTCTATCTTGGGGATCACTGTCTGGGAGGGGGTGTGATAAGATCCTCGGAATGAGAATAGGCAATCTGATCACCCCTCTCCTGCTGCTGTTTTCCAGCGCACTCTCTGCGGCAGAACCGCCCACCCAGGAGATGGCGGTACAACACTCCGTTGTCAAGATGCGCCTCTCACCCGCGGTCACCATCGAGGATGCAACCGAGGCAATGCTCTCCAAGGCGGTAGAGCTCAATCTGGCTCTGGTTGCACGACAGAGGATCTCGGACACCCTGAAGAGACGGGGAATCGACGCTCCCCATCTCGAGATTTTTCAGTTCTGCAACCCGGAGGATGCCGCCAAGATGGTCCGTTTCGACATCATCTATGCCTCCTACATGCCCTGCAGAATTGCGCTGGTTGAGGACAGTAGCGGCAATCCATGGCTGACCACACTCAACCTCAACATGATGATTGAACAGGGCCATCTGCCAGATGAGATCTACCGGATTGCCGTCACCACCAATACCAAGATGCTGACCATCATGACTGCCGGAGCCAACGGAGAGTTCTGAGTCCCACCCGCTGAAAACCTGCCGCTGCCCCCTGTCTCCTTGACATTTCCGGATGGTTCGCTAGAATCGAAAGACGGCCAGTAACTCTCTCGTGTTACTCTGGCTGTTAGCTGTTTGATGAGGAGATTTATTGGAGGAAGGGGAAATGAGAGTAGCTAGCTATGATATCCGTGGTTTCGTCGAGTTTGGTCAGACCCTCAATGAGTATGGTCTGAGGGCTCAGGTATTGCCAGGCGAGAAGAAGGTGGAGATCTCCGATCAGTTTGGAAACAAGGTGAAACGGAACTTTTCCGATGTTCTGCTTAGCAAGGTTGGGTGTACCGACTGCATACGCAAGATCGTCGATCACTTTGACAAGCTGAGATTCCACAGCATGCGTGGCGTGCAGGATGTAAAGGTCGGGACAATCTCCAACTGACATTCAGGTACCCGTCAGGGGTATCTTCCCAACCCATCGACAAACTTATGAGGAGGAGTTGTCGTGACAGCGGAAATTGATCTACCGGACAACCGGGCGGAACTGAACCAGATTGCCCAGGCACTGCATGCGATCAGCCATCCAACCCGGCTCAAGATTCTCTGTTTTCTCGGTAACCAGGAGAGAATCGTCAATGAGATTCTCGACCATGTGGGCAGCACGCAGAGCAATGTCTCGCAGCACATCGAGGTTTTGAGAAAGGCGGGAGTGGTCTCCTCAAGACGCTCACAAAACAGGGTCTACTGCTCACTCCAGACCAGGGAGATGTTGCCACTGGTCAACCAGATCAGGAACATATTCTGCGAGGAGGCGCAGGCCGAGAGGACCCTCTTTATCTAGCCCTTCACCCGCCCAGCTCAACCCATACCGTTCCATCCTCAATCCTGAGTGGATAGACCCGTACCGCCTCCTCTGCAGGTGGATTCTCCGCCTCACCGGTGATCAGACTGAAACGACTTCCGTGAAGTGAGCAGCGCACCAACTCACCCTCCAGGCAACCGAGATCCAGTGCAATTACATCATGTGGACAGCGGTTGGAGATGGCATGAAAACCACTCTCGGTATGGGCCACCAGGATATCGTGCCCATCCAGTTGGTACGCACGCATCCTGCCAACAGCAAGATCGGAAACCTGCAGCAGCGCTCTCATCTACACCCTTGTAGCCGCCCTGCCGCTGGAGAGCACATCACGAACCTGTTCCGCCCCCTCCTCCAGTGAGTGGCAACGCCCCAGGTGGCGCAACACGAGTGACCCACTCAACAGCAGGGTATCGAAGGTGATCCCCTCTCTACCATTCAGGGCCTCCATACCTGCCTCTGCTGCCCGCTTGGAAATCTCGCGATTCCCCTCTACACCCACAGGAACCGCAGGTGCCCTGAGGTCATGCTGAATACCGAGCGCCTCGGGATCGACCTCAATCGCCTGCTCCTCCCGATCTCCCACGAACTGATAGGTTGTTGATGCCTGCCTCAGTGATGCGGTCACTCCCCCCTCTACCCCTCGCACCAGCAGTGCAGAGTCAAAGCCGGCATGGCGTACCAGCATTGCGTAGATCCGCGCATAGGGCTTGTGCACATAACCGGTGATCAGATGGCTCTGCTTTCTGCCACGGATGGGGTGGGTCAATGTCTCGGCCGTGGTAATCACGGTACGCTTGATCAACTGGTTTCGCAGCGGAACCAGGCTATGCAGCTGTGGGCAGGATTGGCTCTGATCCAGATAGCCCCACCCTTTTTCGGGATCGGCCAGTTGTGCTGCAACCTGCCCGACGGAGAGGTCCACATCAACACCGGCCTCGCGGAGAATCTGACGATGGGTAAAACCAAACTTGGGGGTTACCGTCTCCAGCCCCTGTGAAAATGCGGGGACACCCAGCTCGGCCAGCAGTGGTGCCAGAAATGGGGCAGCGGGCAGTGTCCGGTTATAGCCGTTGTAGGGGTCCGCAATATCAACCACCTCATCCACCTCTGCCACCGCAGTCTGGGTCAGATCCTGAATCCCGCTCAGGATCCCTCGATTTTCGTCATCGCTCTCCCGCTTCATTCTCAGCGCAATCAGAAAGACCGTTGCCTGGATCGGGTCTACCGCCTGCTCAAGAATGGCACGCATCCCGATCCTTGCCTCCTCCAGATCGATATCCTTGCTCAGTGTTGGTCCAGTGGCAATACGCTGGATCACTGAGCGCATCACCTCCTGCGCTTCTGCGGGGTCAAGTGGGGTCTGAATCGTCATAACTCTTGTTTCCTGGGGGGAGATTTCATGCAGATGATAACAGGGCGGATGGGGAGCGGTTTATTTTTGATTTTCATCATTTTATCTGTATCATAAGCGAATCATCAACCACTAATATTTCACCAAACAGATCAAGGAGCAGATAATGAACGTGGATCAACACCTTAAAGTAGCACAGTGGCATCTGGAGCAGGCAAGACTGCATGCAACAAACGGCGATCACAGCTGTGGCTGCCCCGCCAACGCACATGACCAGAAGGCCATTGATGCCGTTGAAAAGGGAATCATCGAGGAGGAGAAGGCCTGTAACGTCTAACTTCACCCGCTGACCTCTACAAGGCCCGGACCAATCCAATTGGTCCGGGCCTTTTTATATCCCGTGGTAACCACTACACTCTCACTCGATGATGATTGAATCGCTCTATCTCTCTGCCTTTCTGATGGGACTGCTCGGCGGAGTCCACTGTGCCGGCATGTGTGGCGGGATCGTCTCCGGGCTGACTCTGGGTATACCAACAGAGAGACGGGAGAGCCGTACCCTGCTGCTCCCCTATCTCCTCTCCTATAACAGCGGGAGGATTCTCAGCTATGTAGTTGCCGGGATGTTCGTTGCCCTCCTTGGAACAACTGCAGAGGGGCTGGGAGGCGGAATCGAGATTCGTAGAGGCTTCACCCTGGTCGCTGCTGTCGTGATGGTCCTGCTGGGACTCTATCTTACCGGCTGGTGGACAGGCGCCATTCTGCAGATCGAGAAGGCCGGATCGCTCCTCTGGCGCCTCATTGAGCCGGTCGCAAGAAGGTTCATTCCGATCCGCTCCAGCGCTCAGGCACTGGTTGCGGGGCTACTCTGGGGCTGGCTCCCCTGTGGCCTGGTCTATACCGCGCTGATCTGGGCACTCACGGCAGGAAGTGTGGCCCAGGGGGGGCTGGTCATGGCCAGCTTTGGGCTCGGTACCCTGCCCACGCTTGTTGGCCTCGGCTATCTCTCCAGCTCACTGATCTCTCGCCTGCAACAGCAGTCAGTGCGAACAGTAGCGGGTATAATGGTTGCCGGATTTGGATTCCACCAACTATACACACTCTACTTCCCATGAAATTCGATGTCGACAAGGCCGAGATCAAGGCCAGCAATATCCCGCATGAGATTTTTCTAACCAACCTGATTGTGAATCACATTCTCTACTTTGTGATTGCCGTCGGTCTTGCCAAATCACTTCCAGAGATGGTGATGCTGGTACCCATCATCTCCGTTGCTGCACTGGGATATATCCTGATTCAGGGGAGACGAATCCAGCAGAGTGGCTCCTGGTTTGTCCGCTGTCACTGGAGGATTGCGATGAAGAGGAGCCGGCTGCTGATCCTGATGATCACCATCCTCTCCCTCCTGCTGGCACTCCTCTATGCCATTCACATTTACGCAGAGGTCCCCTTTGCACAGATCATTCCTCTGGCAGCGATCACCACCATGCCGGTAATGATCACGGTGCTGGCACTGATTGTCATGCAGTCCGAGGCACTCCACTTCTCACGCACCGGTCAGCTCCCCAACTCCATGGTCGAGCAGTTTCCACCACCCAGTGAACTCAAGGTGATCAAGGAGTAGCACCATGCAGCGAAATATACTACTGGCTGTTCTCGCCCTGGTTGCCCTCCTCTTCGCCGGGGCGCAGCTGCTTCCTGACCAGCCCGCAACCTCTGCAGAGGATGCTCCCTGGAACATCACCCTCTCCCCCTCCGGAAACAGCCAGATACTCGGGGTCACTCTGGAGGAGAGCCCCCTGAGAGAGGCGGAGTTGCGCTGGAGAGAGGCCCCGAAAATCACGCTCTTCCTTCCGGAATCCGGGAGACCCAAGGTGGAGGCCTTTTTCCAGCGTGTAACACCAGGTGGGCCACGCGCCAGCATTGTTGCAGAGATTACCGTAAGCGAGGCGAATCTGGAGCGGTTGATCGACAGTGGCGCCAGAATCTCTACCCAGGGGGATGGGAGCAGGAAGGTTACACTGGATGGAGCGGGGGTGGAGATGGTGATGAACAGCATCATCTCCAGTATCACCTACCTACCAAAAAGCAACCTCTCAGCAGAGACTATCCGCAAACGTTTTGGTGAACCCTCAGAGATCCATCCGGATCCGGATGAAGGGGTAGAGCACTGGATCTATCCGGAGATTGGGCTCGATATTGTCACCTCGGAAGAGGGCAAGGAGCTCTTCCAGTATGTATCCCCTCGCCACATTGGGCGATTGACTGCCCCACTGCGCAGTGGAGAAGAATAACGGAGGATTCCAGGATGATGGCAGCTCAAGCTGCCGGCTCTCAGGACTCCTCCCCCTCGCTGGGACCACAGCCACAGGCACTGTTACGCAGTGAGCGATAGAAGCAGTTCATCGCCACCGAGGCCCCCAGAATCATCCAGACCAATGCAATCAGAAATGCATAGGCCTGTATTCTGAATACCCCCGGATCGATATCCAGCTGAAACAATGCAACCGCATCTGCCGGGTCAAAAAAGGTAAACATCAGAAAAGTGATCGCAATCGCTGTCAGACCGCTGGTCCAGGCAACCCCAAGTGCACATTTTCTTATCTGCATCACAATCCTCCTATCAAGTGACAAACATCAACCCGCTACCAGCTGAAAGACAACTCTCAGGTAGTGGTCCAGTAACAGAAATCCAAACAGCAGACTCAGATAGACAATCGAATAGGCAAAAGTCCGAATCGCTGCCTGGTTGGGCTCCTCCGCACGAAAGAGGCGGATGGAGAACCAGAGAAAACCGAGCCCCAGCGCGACCGCGCCGGAGAGATAGATCAGACCACTCATCTGAATCACAAATGGAAGCAGCGTGACCGATACAAGCATTACGGTGTACATCAAAATCTGCTGCTTGGTAAAGGCAATTCCATGGGTTACCGGCAGCATCGGAATATTTGCCTCCGCATACTCTGCACGGCGCTTGATCGCGAGCGCCCAGAAATGGGGAGGGGTCCAGACAAAGATCACCAGAAAGAGAAGCAGCGCCTCGGTATGGATCTCACCCGTAACCGCTGTCCAGCCCAGTACGGGTGGCGTAGCCCCGGCAGCGCCTCCCCAGACAATGTTCTGAGGCCCCATTCGTTTCAGGTACATGGTGTAGATCACTGCATAACCAATCAGTGAGATCAGTGTCAGTAGTGCAGTCAGTGTGTTTACAAAGAGAACCAGCATGGCCATCGAGAGTGCTGCCAGCGTCACTGCAAAGGTCAGGGCTGAGCGGCGATCCACCTCCCCCTGTGGCAGTGGACGATTTTCGGTACGCGCCATGATCCCGTCAATGTGTTCGTCAACCACCTGATTAATGGCCGCACCCGATGCGGATGCCAGGCCAATCCCCAAGGTTCCAAACAGCAGCGCATTCCAGGGCGGGACTCCTGTTGCAGAGGCCAACAGCATGCCGACAACAGCAGTAAAGAGGATCAGATAGACCACCTTGGGCTTGGTCAGTGCATAGTACTGACGCCACCTTGGTGTCTCAATTGCATCCGCTTCAATCGCCAGTGTATTCAATGTCCACCACCCCACTTGTTTACCTTCAACAGCAGTTCCATATCACCAAGCACATCCTCGGAGGCCTGCTCCGGAAGATAGTGCATCATCAGGTTCCCCATAGGATCAATCAGGTAGAGGTGACCAATCGACGCCTCTCCGGCGGGAACAAACTGATTCCGTAGTGGAGCAATACTCTCGCCATCCCCAACAATGACTGTTGTGCCGGAGAAATCGCCCATAAATTCCGTGAAATCGATTTCAGACGCTGGCTCCATCCCCGGAGAGAGCGTGGAGAAGAGTACGGCACGCTTGACGCTCTTCTCATTCTCAGCCATCGCCTTGCGGATCTGACGCATATCATAGATACGCTTGCGGCAATGCTCACCACAGGTATCCCCTGCAGAGTAGATCAGGGTCCAGTACCCTTCCAGGTCCGCTCGACTGAGGCTTGAACCATCCAGTGTCGAGAAGATTTGATCTGGCACTGGGTGGACCGGCTGCACCAGCTCACCCAGGTTGCCCCGTCCTCCAGGCAGAAGCCCGGGATTGAAGTAGAGGATCCAGGCACCAATAATTGGCAGACCAAAAACCACCATCAGCAGCAGTAGCTGGTTTGCCCCGTGCCCCCCACTCTCTTTTCCATTTTTTACCTCTCTACCACCACTCATTCAGAAGACTCTCTTCTCTGTTTGATTACGACGGCCGTCCATCCAGCCATTAGCAGCAGTGCAAATGCAAACCACTGCAGTGCATATCCATAGTGCATCGTAGCCCCCTCTTCCCGATGCGCCTCTCTCCACTCCCGAACCAGTCCTTGGCCACTCTCGGAGGCTGTTCCGTCCTGTTGTCGAACCACAAACGGCAGCAGCTCCCGGCCACTCAACTCACCAATCTGCTCCAGATCGATATAGAGCCGGACCGCGGCCTCCGGCTCCTCATCCAGTCGAAAACCATGTCCGCTTGGGACCCGAACCACCCCCTCAATCTGCTGCCTCTCCGGGGGAAGCAGCACCAGAGGCAGCTCTGCTCTGGAGCGCCCCTGGGCAATCCAGCCACGGTTCACCAGTACGGAACGACCACTATTCTCGATCTGCAGCAGGGCCATCACATGATAGCCAGCCTGCCTCTGATGCTTGCGGTTATCGAGCAGAAATTGAGAGCCCTCAATATAGTGGCCGGCCACCGTCACCTCTCGGTAACGAAGCGCTTCGGCATCCAGCTCCTCACCCGAAAGGGAATAGCGCCCCTGATCTCCCCGCAACTGCTGGGTGGCGATTGCCACCTCTTTCTGCTCGGCACGGTCGAGTTGCCAGAAACCGAGCCAGAGAAAGAGCAGCACCATCGAGAACAGCACGACTGTGGCCAGCCATCCAGAGCGAGACACCGCCGTACCGACTTTGTTAGTTAACGGATGGTGTCAGACTATTGGGTTCAATCACATTGAAGATTGCCCCAAGGATCAGCATCGCAAAAAGGATCAGCGAAAGGATGATTCGGAAGGTGAGGCTCTTGACCACACGATTCCCCTTTCCATCATCCTTGGCCAGGAAAAACATCCCACTGGCCAGCGAGAGGACAATC
The DNA here is from genome assembly GCA_964344135.1 of uncultured Piscirickettsiaceae bacterium. Taxonomy (GTDB): domain Bacteria; phylum Pseudomonadota; class Gammaproteobacteria; genus Thiopontia. Next base: position 21,755 of record CAYFMF010000006.1, on the reverse strand, counting down.
AGCCCCAGAACCAACAACACCGGAAATTTCATAAAACCCATTTCGATTCCTCCTGATTACATCCAATAGACGAGAACAAACAGACCCAGCCAGACCACATCCACAAAGTGCCAGTACCAGGCAGCTGCCTCAAAGGCAAAGTGGTTCTCCTCGGTAAAGTGTCCCTTCATGCTTCGAGCCAACACCGCTGCCAGCATCAGTGCACCGACGATGACATGGAAACCATGGAAGCCGGTCAAGATGTAGAAGGTGGAGCCATAGACCCCGGACTCCAGCGTCAGATTCAGCTGGCCATAGGCATGGGCATACTCCACCGCCTGCATGATGACAAAGATCACACCCAGCACAACGGTCATGATCAATCCATTAACCAGCTGCTTCCGATTCTCTTTCTTCAGCCCCCAGTGTGCCCAGGTCAGGGTCAGGCCGGAGGTCAACAAGATAGCAGTATTGAGTGCGGGAACTCCCCAGGTGTCGACCAGTGCAAAATCACCTCCCAGACTCCCGGGGCCTGCGGTGGGCCACTGCGAGACAAACTGACTGGTGATGAACTCATGGGTGGGTGCCAGGTAGCCGGTACCGCCCAGCCACTCCACTGCAATATTTCGAATATAGTAGAGAGAGCCAAAGAATGATGCAAAGAAGAAGACCTCCGAGGCGATAAACCAGAACATCCCCTGACGGAAGGAGTTATCCACCTGGCTGCTGTATTCCCCCCTCATGTTCTCCTCAATCACATCCCCAAACCAGCCAAAGAACATGTAGGCCAGCAGTGCAAAACCGACAATGATCATCAGCGTCCCTGCACCTACCCCATTAACGGCAAGGGCAAATCCCATCAGCAGAGAGAGCATGGAGATCATCGCCACAATGGGCCAGCGACTGGGCTCAGGTATATAGTAGTGGTCGTTTGAAGCAGACATTATTGATTTCCTCGATTGTTATTATCCATCTTGACTGTTTAAACTCCTGCAGTATCGTACTTCGCTGCAGACTCCTTGTTGGTATTCAGGAAGGTATAGGAGAGATTGAGTACCGAGATATCCCTTGGCAGATCGTTGGAGACGTAGAAGCGCAGTGGCATCTCCTTGCTCTCCCCCCCCTTCAATGGTTGATTGGTGAAACAGAAGCACTCCATTTTGTGAAAATAGCCGTTGGCAAACCATGGAGTCACACTGGGAATCGCCTGTCCCACAATCTCCTCATCGGAGAGGTTCTTGACCAGAAAACTGACCTCCGTCACCTCTCCCGGATAGACCTTGACCTCACGCACCACCGGCTTGAACTTCCAGGGCAGTCCATCATTGACTGTGCTGTCGAATTGAACCGTTACAGTACGACTCTGGTCAGCCACTGCACTGCTCTCGCTGAAGATCTCACCACTGTTCTTCAGGCCGGTCACCTGGCAGTAGAGGTTGTAGAGTGGGATCAGGGCAAACCCGAACCCAAACATCCCCACCACCAGACCAGCCAACCAGAGGCTGGTGCGGCGGTGTTTCTGCCTCAATTCAGGAGTACGACTCATGCCGGATGACAACCTATGGCAGTGCCGTTGTTGCCAGGTGCTCCCAGAAACGAACCGATGAGATCATCACCAGTAGCACCAGACCGGCCAGCACCCATGCCAGGCGACCATTTCTACCCTTTTTTACTTCAACCATTTTCAACTCCTTTTATTGGCTGCTATACACTTGCAAGCTTGCCATTCTCATCCAGCTTGGGTGGTGTGCTCCAGGAGTGGTAGGGTGGTGGCGAGGGAAGATCCCACTCCAGCCCGTTCCCCTTGGCACCCTCCCAGACCTGATCAGTAGCCTTCTCATGGTTCTTGCCACGGATCGTGTCGATGATAATGTAGAGCAGAATCAGATGGCTCAGACCAAAGATGAATGAACCAATACTGGAGATGGTATTGAACTCCGTAAACTGGATACTGTAGTCCACGATTCGACGCGGCATGCCCGCCAGCCCCAGGAAGTGCTGCACAAAGAAGGTCAGGTTGAAGCCGATGATATTGGTCCAGAAAAAGAGCTTTGCAAGCCGCTCGTTGTACATGTTTCCGGTCCACTTCGGCAGCCAGTAGAAGACCCCGGCAAACAGCGCCAGCACCGCTCCCGGCAGCAGTACATAGTGGAAATGTGCAACCACAAACATCGAGTCGTGGTACTGCATGTCCGCAGGAATCACCGCCAGCATCACGCCGGTCAAACCACCAAAGACAAACATGACAACAATCGCAATCGCAAACAGCATCGGGGTCTCAAAGCTGAGCGACCCTCTCCACATGGTAGCAATGAAGTTGAACTTCATCAGCCCCACCGGAATGGAGATCAGGATGGTGCCGATCATGAAGTAGTTCACCGCCCCGTAGGACATGCCGATGGTGTACTGATGATGCGCCCAGACCACCATCCCCAGGGTACCCAGGAAGATCATTGCACCGACCAGCGACATATAGCCAAACAACGGCTTGCGTGAGAAGGTGGGGATCACCATGGAGAGCACACCAATGGAGGGGAGCAGCAGAACGTAAACCTCGGGATGACCAAAGAACCAGAAAAGGTGCTGGAACAGTACCGGATCACCGCCACCCGCAGCATCAAAGAAGCTGGTTCCAAAGTGACGATCAAACAGCAGCATGGTGACGCCACCCGCCAGAACCGGAAGGATCAGGATCAGCAGGAATGCAGTCACCAGCCAGGTCCAGACAAACATTGGCATCTGGGTCAGCTTCATCCCCGGGGCTCGCATATTCAGAATGGTGACGATGATATTGATCGAGGCCAGAATGGAGGAGATACCCAGCAGATGGACCGTAAAGATCAGGAAGTCCATCGACATCCCCACCTTGATGGAGAGTGGTGGATAGAGGGTCCATCCGGTATTGATCTGTGAGCCGCCACCAGGGAAGAATGGAACCACAAAGGAGAGGATCAGCATGATCGCAGCCGCCGGAAGAATCCAGAAACTGAGATTGTTCATCCGCGGCAGTGCCATGTCCGGTGCCCCGATCATCATCGGGATCATCCAGTTGGCGAGCCCCGCAGCTGCCGGCATCACTGCGCCGAAAACCATCACCAGCGCATGGTTGGTCACAATATTGTTGTAGAGATCGGGATCCAGCAGCTGGATGCCCGGATACATCAACTCGGCACGAATCGCCATCGCACTGATGCCACCCAGAAACAGCATCACCAGGGCAAAGATCAGGTACATGGTACCGATATCCTTGTGGTTGGTGCTGTAGAGCCAGCGACGCCACCCCTTTACTGGACCATGGTCATGGTCGTCATGGTGTGCATCGCCATATGTCATATCTATTGCACTCATTTTCTTCTCTCCAATCCAGAATTAGCGTGCTGCCTTGACAGCAGAAGGTTGAACCACATCACCGGTCGCATTGCCCCAGGCATTGCGCTCATAGGTGACGATCGCAGCAATCTCGAGATCAGACAGCATCTTCCATGGTGGCATGGTGCCCTTTCCGTTGATTACCATCTTCAGGTGCTCCTCCACAGGGCCCAGTGCAACCTTGCTCCCTCGTAGTGGCGGGAAGGCTGGCGGCAGACCGGAACCATCCGGACGGTGGCAGGCTGCACACTTGGTGTTGTAGGCTACCTCACCCTTGCTGTAGAGCTCCTCCATGGTCCACTCCTTGTTGGAACTGGCCTCGATCAGGGCAGTCAACAGTGTGCGCTTCTCCTCCTCAACCCAGGCATCAAACTCCTCGGGAGTTACCGCATTGACCACAACCGGCATCTTGGAGTGCCAGGTACCACAGAGCTCCGCACACTGACCACGGTAGATTCCCGTCTTGTCGGCATCAATCTTGGCCCAGGTCTCCAGAATGTAGCCCGGGATCGCATCACGCTTGAACCCCAGTTCTGGCACCCACCAGGCGTGCAGTACGTCTGCGGAGGTGTTGAGGTAACGGATGGTACGATCCACCGGAAGAGTCAGCGGGTTGTCTACATCACGCAGGAAGTGCTCTCCGGCAGTCTCCTCATCAGTTGGGCGACTCTCTACCGTGATCGGATGGAACTCACCCTGGAACTCCACACCATGCTCAGGGAACTCATACTCCCACCACCACTGGTGACCAATCACCTTGACGTTCATGTCGAAGCAGTACTCGGGATCCGCCCCCTCATCACTACAGAACTGCTTGGGGGCATTCCAGAAACTCTTCAGTGTGGATTGTGCAGACCCCGCAATGGTGAGATCCACCACCAGAACCATGGCCGGCACCAGAACCCAGGACCACTGTCCAAACCAGCTCTTGTGGAAATTCTGATCCGCCACATATCCCTTGCTCTTGCGGAACTTGTAGAGGATATAGGCCATGATGACCAGAACGATTGCCATCAGCCAGGTAGCGATCTGCATCGTCAACATATGTACACCATAGATATCCTGACCCACCTTGGTGACCGGATCAGGAAAATTCAGTCCATACTCTGCCATTGCACCCATTGAGCCTGCCCACAAACCGGCTGCCGCTGCAATGAAGCCGCCCATCTTCCCTTTTCTTATCATTTCGTTTCCCTTTCTAAACGACTCTGTTATCCATGGGGGACAATTACCCTTATTCGATATTTCGTCTATTATGAAAATGACCTATATCAGTGTTTTCTGATACTATATTGATCTTTATCAATTTTTTAGGCTATGCGAGTATGATGGAAAAGAGATACCCGTACAATCCCTGTTGCTATCAAATTATCTAGTGGGGCCGATAAACCAGACTTATTTACTAAGGAATGACCTGAAGGTAGAGTAGAGCCAATAATGCTGACAATCGATCCACTCTCTGATCTGGTACAGGAGCACTTTGCTGTGGTCTATACCCCCTCCCAACGACGCAAGCGATTTCCCGAGAACTGCGTGGAGCTTGTTGAGAGTCTTGAGGAGGCCATCATGCAGGCCAGCCAGGGGATGAACTACCATGCTGCCCGTGTGTTGGGGCCCGCACGCTCCTCCGAGGGGTTTATGCTCTACTACCTGGTCCGCTGGCTGTAACAGGGCGGCGACCATGCGGTCACTGCAGTGCCGTACATCACTGCCCTGCCACAGGGCTGGAGCGCGCTCTCACTATACGCACCCTCACCCCCTGCTCTCGCAGTGGTTCCGCCATCGCCTCTGCATGCTGCTGACCCACGACAGTGCCTGATACCAGACGGTATCCTGTTCGCACCCTGCCTCCATCCCTGAACTTCAGCTCCACCAGATGGCTCTCCACACCTGCAATTGATAGTTGCTGCTGTTGCTCAACTGCCTGCTCTCGCAGGGGATAGGAGCCAAACAGCAGCTGATACCTTGCGGCTGGATCACCCTCCTCAAACGTCGGCTTGAGGAGAATAACCAGGAGAATCAACAGGAACACCACCGTGATTTGGGCCACTCTCTGCATCGCTGCAGGGTAACAGAGCCCCGGTACAATAAAAGCCAATTTTCTATAAATTGATATTTGACAATTTATTTTGGTTCCGCTATATTCCTGAGCATATTAGTTGGTTATTAGGTGACCAACTTTATTAATCAACACGTTATGGAGAGAAGAACAGTGAGAAGAGCAATCAAGGTATGGGGTGCAATCATGAAGGATGGATCACAGATCACCGAGGAGAATGAGGGGGTCGTTTCCGTTACCTGTCATCCAGACCACTCGGTTACTACCACTGATGCAAACAACCAGGAGAAGAAGTGGGATGGGGAGTGGATCTCCTACAATCCACGCTACAACTAACGCACAACACAATAGTAATGACTCCTGCAGCCGTTCACCGGGGCTGCTGCAGGAGGATAAAAAAGCAGCAACAACCACCAATCGACCCTACAGGAGTAGCAGCTATGTCTGAAGAGAAAACCAGGCTCAATGCAGTCAGCCCTGCACTGGATATCCCAACCCCCAATCTGGATGAACTGGAAACCGGCCCATGGCCCAGCTATGTCTCCGGCCTGAAGCGGCTTGCAGCCAGCGGATCTGCCCAGGCCAAAATGGTGCGTGGCGTACTCGGCACCCTGGAGCAATCCTTTGTCAACCGTCGCGGCTACTGGAAAGGCGGAACGGTTGGTGTGGTCGGTTATGGGGGCGGTGTCATTCCCCGTTTCTCGGAGCTGAAGAACGAGAGCGGTGAGACCATGTTCCCCGATGCACTGGAGTTCCACACCATCCGTATCCAGCCACCATGGGGCAACCACTACAACTCTGCGCTGCTGAGGAAGATGTGTGACGTGTGGGAGGAGACCGGTACCGGCCTGATCGCCATGCATGGACAGTCTGGTGACATCATGTTCCAGGGAACCGATACCGATGGTGTCCAGGTGGCGTTCAACAGGTTCAATGACAGTGAGACCTTCAAGGAGGTTGCCGATGACTTCTGTTTTGACATGGGTGGTGCCGGCCCCGCAGTCCGCACCTCTGTGGCCTGTGTGGGAGCGGCCCGTTGTGAACAGTCCTGCTATGACGAGGGTGACCTGCAACGCCGCACCATCAACAACTTCCTCGATGACATGCATCGCCCTGCTCTTCCCTACAAGATGAAGTGGAAGTTCTCCGGTTGCCCCAACGATTGTACCAATGCCATTCAGCGTGCCGACATGGCAGTGATTGGCACCTGGCGTGATGAGATCAAGATCAACCAGGAGGGGTGGAAGGCGATGGTGGCAGACAAGGGGATGAAATATGTCACAGAGAACATCACCAGCCGCTGCCCTGGCCAGTGCATGACCATCAATGATGACACCTCGCTGAATATCGAGAACCGGGAGTGCGTACGCTGCATGCACTGCATCAATGCCGTTGCACCCCTGAGCCAGAGATATAGCGGAAAGGGTGGTGATGCAATCCTTGCCCAGGGTGATGACAAGGGGGTCACCATCCTGATGGGAGGCAAGCGTACCCTGAAGATTGGTGACACCTTCGGTACCGTCATTGTCCCCTTCATGAAGGTAGAGACGGAAGAGGAGAAGGAGCGCTTTATCGAGATCTGCGAGGAGCATGTGGACTTCTTTGCAGAGAACGCGCTGGAACATGAGCGCTCTGGTGAGATGATTGAGCGCATTGGTCTACCTGCCTATCTTGAGGGGATGGGTCTTGTGGTGGAGCCAGAGATGATCGACTCCCCCCGCCAATCCTCCTATGTCCGCATGGATGACTGGGACGAACAGGTTGCCGATTGGGAAGGCCGCAAGAGCGCATGACTTTTCACCCCTCCCGGGGGTGCAGCCTGAAGTGATTTGAATGTAGTACAGTGTGCAAGGCTGGCCATGACCCTCCTCTCATGGCCGGTCGGTGCCCCCTGATAACCTCGGGGGGCATTTTTATTTTTTCGCCCACACTTTATAGTACCAATGACAACAGCGTGGATAACCAAAGGAGCGTGCGATGCTGGAGAGAGGAACAACCATTCCCGATTTTGCAAAACCGGACCAGGACGGAGAGATTCGAACCTTTGCCGACCTCAAGGGGAAGAAGGGGCTGATCCTCTACTTCTACCCCAAGGACAACACCCCGGGCTGCACCAATGAGGCGAAGGACTTTCGGGATGAAATTGAACAGTTCAGAAAATTGGGGGTCGAGGTGGCTGGTGTCTCCAGAGACTCGGCTCGCACCCACACCAACTTCATAACCAAACATGAACTCCCCTTCCCCCTGCTGGCAGACAGTGACCCCGAGGCGGAGATGTGCGAATCCTTTGGGGTCTGGCAGGAGAAGAAGAACTACGGCAAGGTCTATATGGGGATTGTCCGCACCACCTACCTGATTGATGCTGAGGGTACTATTGTAAAAAGTTACCCCAAGGTGCGGGTCAAGGGGCACGTGGAACAGGTGTTGAACGACACCCGCGAGCTACTATCCTGACCCACCAGGGAAGATACCCTGGAACAGTAGAGGTACCCTAATAGGCCCTCTCGTGATCCGTCTTCTCAACTGCAACCGGCATCTGCTTTGAGGAGAAGCGGCTGGCACTGTAGCGCAACACCAGTACGGCGATACTCAGGATCAGTATTGATCCGGAGGTTGCCACAATATGCTCTACCGGCATGGTCTTGATATCGATCGCCAGATAGCGTGTTACCGCCGTTATGGTGATAAAGAGCAGGAAAACCACCGGAATCCTGTGGGTGCGAAAAAAGACACCAACCATCGCCCCCAACTCCAGGTAGATGAAAAGCAGCAGGATATCACCCAGTGAGGCATGCCCCTTTCCAATAATGGCCAGATACTCGGCAACTGCTGACCAGACAATGGTTGCCCCAACAACGAAGAGCCCGATCAGGTGAAAGAGCTCCACGACACTGTCACCCGTTTTGTTGACCCAGGAAAATTTCTGTTGATCCATAGCTAGTACTCGAAGGGGTTATATTTGTGCTTTCACTGCTTATCGAAATATAGTATCATAAGAAATTGCGTTTTAGCATAAAAATGCAAACTTGAACAACAACCTACTATTTCTCTTGGGAGGATCTATGAATCTGAAGAAGACCCTGGTTGCAGCCTCTGCACTGCTGCTCCCCTTTACGCTACAGGCAGCAGACCTGGAAAATGGAGAGAAGCTGAGCCGCAGCTGCGCACTCTGTCATGGTAAATACATGCAGGGTGTTGCCGGTGACCTCTATCCACGTCTGGCCGGACTACCTGCCGGCTATATCGAGAACGAGCTGCACCGACTCCAGGCGGGTCGCCGTGAGGCCCACCTGCCGATGCTGATCACCAGCATGGTAGACATGTTGAGCAATGATGACATGGCCGATATCAGTGCCTATCTGGAGCATATGCCGGTACCTGCTGCCCATCGTCGCCCCATCCCCAGCTTCCCAGGCAACTCCGCAGCGGGCAAAAGCATCTACGAGGGAGAGGAGTGCCATGATTGCCACCAGAAGGATGGTTCCGGAAAACCAAGAAAGTCCATCCCTCCCCTACGAGGGCAGCATGCCGACTACCTGCTGAAGCAGCTCTACGACTTCAAGGAGATTGTCCGCATCCATGATGATGAAGAAGAGAAGGATGAGAGCAGTTTTGCCAACTTGACCGACACCATGATGCGTGATCTTGTTGCCTATCTCACAACCCTGGACGATTAAACCGGAGGAAACAACATGAAACTGAAAACGATTCTATCTACACTGCTATTCACCCTCTTCCTCTCAACAGCGGCAACTGCCAAGGAGCCTGGGGTTGGCGTATTCAACGTTGAGCAGTCTGTGATCAAGATCGCACTGCGTGACGGCATATCACCACAGGATGCCATCGAGGCGATGATGTCCAAGGCCAATGCACTCAACATGAAGAATGTGGGGCGCCAGAACGTCTCTGCAGAGCTGCAGGCCCGTGGCGAAGATGCCCGCCATCTGGAGATCTTCCAGTTCTGCCGCCCTGGTGATGCACGCATCATGGCGGACTTCAACGTAGTCTATGCCGCCTACATGCCCTGTCGCATTGCAATGGTTGAGGATACCAGTGGCCGCTTCTGGCTGATCACCCTCAACCTCGATATGCTGATTGAGGATATGGTCCTGCCGGATGACATCTACACACTGGCCATCAAGACCAACAGCAACATGCTGACCATCATGTCTGCAGCCGCAACCGGTGAGTTCTAAGGCTGCCTGGCAGACTTAACCCGCAACAAAGGGGGGAGGAGAGCCAGGCTCTCCTCCCCCTTTTTTCGATGCCACTACAGAGCCATTTGCACCACTCTAACCGGTGGGAGCTACACCCATCAGAATAGACTTGCAGTCAGGCCTCACCGCTCCCTGCCCGCCCGATGGCCGCCGTCGACATCACAAAGGTGACCAGAACCAGAATAATGGCAGGCATGAGCGCAACACGAGTCAGGGCAACAAAGGCAATGGAGTCGGCCTCAACAAAGAGAAGCACCATGCCAATCAGAATTGCCACCACCAGGTAACCGATATAGAGCCAGCGAAAACGCTGGATCGCCTGCCGCCAGTGGTCCGCTACCCAGCGCTCCCCCTGCCCCTCATGGATGGCAAGCTGACTGCGAAAATAGAGCAGCAGCAGTGAGGTCGAGAGTGGCGGCACCACCATTCCCCAGTATCCAAGCTCAAAGGCGAGGCCGATTGGCAGCGCCAGCAGATGGAAAAATATCAGATTGAGAACAAACAGCTCATGGGGCCGTTTTGCTGCCCGGATCTGATCAGGATGTTTAACACGAGGCATCATCTCACTTCTCCCGTTTACTCTCTTCGCCCACTGCGCTCTCCTCTCCCTCTGCACCATGGTGCCGGGAGGGCTCGGGCGCATCGGGCATCAGATCGTCATCCATCAGGATGCGTGCACCGTCCCCCTCCAGGTCATCATACTGACCCTTGCGAATTGCAATCACCAAAACTGCAACCAGGATAACCCCCATCAGGATCATGCCCGGTATCAATATGTAAATTACCTCCATCGCTACTCTCCTGCTACTCTAACCTCTGTGCGTATACGCGCAGCATTTCCGATCACCAGTAGTGAGCTGATCGGCATTGAAATCGCGGCCACCAGTGGTGTAATCAGGGCCATCATCGCCAATGGCACCATGATGATATTGTAGAGGATTGAGATCCCGATGTTCTGCCGGATCGTCTTCAGTGTGCGCTGTGAGAGGCGGTTGGCCAGATCCACCTGCTCCAGCTCACTGCTCAACAGCACAATATCGGCACTCTCAACCGAGACATCGGTTCCCGACCCCATTGCAATTCCAACATCAGCCACGGTCAGTGCTGGTGCATCATTGATTCCATCCCCCACCATCGCCACCCGCTCCCCACTCTGCTGCAGATCACGAACCACCTCAGCCTTCTCCCCTGGAAGAACCTCGGCAATCACATTCAGCTCGCCGCCCAACTCCTTTGCCGTGGCATGAGCCACACTGCTGCGATCTCCCGTCAACAGCGAAAGCTGCATTCCCTGGGCACGCAGACGGTCCAGCAGTTGTGGTGCAGCGGAACGCAGTCGGTCCGCCAGGGTCACCACCCCGACACACTCCCCACCCACCGCAAGATAGACAACACTCTCTGCCTCCTGCTCACGCTCAGTAACAAACCGGGAGAGCTCCGCAGACCACTCGATATGGTGTTGACGCATCCACTCGGCCGTACCGAGCAGCGCCTGCCTCCCATCCACCCGGCCGGAGACGCCCGCCCCCGGTTGGTAGGAGAACGCCTCTGCCCCGCTAGCCAGCTGCCCCCCAACCATCTGGCGCTCTGCCTCCCGGACAATGGCCTGGGCCACCGGGTGTTCGGAATATTGTTCCAGTGCATGGGCAAATCGGTAGAACTCCCCACTGCCCCAGTCCGACTCCAGTTTCAGATTTCGGACCTGCAGCCTCCCCTCTGTCACTGTTCCGGTCTTGTCGAATACCATCTGTCGAATCGAGGAAAGCGTCTCCAGTACACCGCCATTCTTGATCAGTACCCCATGTCTTGCGCCCACTCCGGAGGCGACAGCAATGGCCATCGGCGTTGCCAGCCCAAAGGCGCAGGGGCAGGTAATGATCAATACGGAAGTGGCTGCCATCAGCGCCACCTCAAAGTTGGCCTGTACCACCCAGAAGAGAAAGGTGACGGTTCCGAGGACGAGGGTTGCCGAGACAAACCATGGGACAATCCGATCTGCTGTGCACTGAATCGGGGCCTTGGTGGCCTGTGCCTCCTCGACCAGATCGATAATCTTTCCCAGTGCACTGTTCTTCAGAACCCCCTCGGCCCTCATCTCCAGCACACCATTTCCATTTACCGTTCCGGCATAGAGCGAGTCCCCTCTCTGTTTTGGAACAGGCAGCGACTCCCCACTCAACATCCCCTCATCCACCTCACTCACCCCATCAACCAGGAGGCCGTCAACCGGAATCCGCTGCCCGGGCTTCACCCGTAACCGATCGCCCGGCCTGATGGTTCTAATGGGCACCACCTCCTCCTCCCCATTTCGCAACAGAGTGGCAACACGGGGTTGCAGGTCCATCAGGCGCTGGGTTGAGGAGACCGCCTGCCGCTTGGCCGCAGACTCCAGATAACGCCCGATCAGAATCACAAAAATAAAGTTAACAACGGTATCGAAATAGACCTCCCCAATCGCACTTCCGCTAAAGGTGATATAGGTGGAGTAGAGGTAGGTGGCCGTTGCACCGATGGCAATCGGAAGATCCATCGTCAGATGGCGTGTAGCCAGCCCGGTCCATGCCCCCTTTAGAAAGGGGTACCCTGCATAGAGCAGGGTTGGGGTTGCCAGCGCAAATCCCAGCCAGTGGAACCAGCTGCGGAACTCCCCCTGATCTGCACCACTGTAGAGGGCGATGGAGATCCAGAGCAGGTTCATCATGGTAAAACCTGCAAAAACCATACGGTAGAGCAGTGATCGATCCCGCTTTCTCAGCCTCCCCTCCGCCGTCTCGGGATCAAACGGAACGGCCGCATAGCCAATAGTGGAGAGACGCCGGATCAGTTCAGAGAGTTTGACCTGTGATGGGTCCCAACGCAGGTGGAGCCGTCTTCCGGAGAGGTTGACCCGGGCAGAGACCACACCGGGAGTCGGCTGCAGGGTGCGCTCAATCAGCCAGACACAGGCGGCACAGTGGATCCCCTCCACCAGCAGATTGATCTCGCGCAGACTCTCGTCATCACCAATGGTCTGCACATACTCCTCCTGAACCTCATCCAGATCAAAGAGGGCGATCTCCTCTGGAAGCTCAGGGGGGGGAGCAAGCAGGGCTCCATCCGGGGTACGCTCGTAGAACCCCTCCATGCCGGCATCATGGATTGCCTCGCAGACGCTCTTGCAGCCGTGGCAACAGAATGTTCGATCCTGCTGCTGAATCGTGCCCGTTACAGCATCACGCTCCGGTACCGGAAGACCACAGTGGAAGCACCCATTTTCATGATCCCCACTCATTCCGTAATGCCTTGCAGTACAGCGAACTCAGGACTCCCTGACAGAGATCCGCTCCTCAATTGCATACTCATCCTCGCCGAGTCGCAGGAGCAACAGCAGATCCCACACGCCCTTGAGTGGGAGGGTATAGCTGGCCCGGTAGAGACCGGGCGCCACCTCTGCCACAGAAACGGAGAGATCCTGGTCACGATCCGAGGGGCGATAGAGTTGTAGCGCCCCATCCAGCCCCGTTACCGGGTTCCCCTCTCTGTCTGCAACAGTAACCTCAAGCTGAGCCGGCTGGCCGGAAACGGTTACACCGGGATCCAGATTTACGTTCCAGCCAAGGCGCTGACGTGCCTCCATCAGCTGCAGGACCGTACGCTCATAGTCCCTCCCCTGCTCATAATAGTCATCCTTGACCAGACCGGGGCTGGTTTTGAATGCAGTGACAATCATCCCAATATTGACCGCAAGTACGACGACAAGCAGAGCGATCCAGCCAACCACCCATGGGTTGCGAAAGGCCTGTTTGTTGGATTGTGACAAAAAGCTCATCTCTTCTATTCCATATCCTGATAAAGGTTCATGTTAAATCAATTTTCCGCTGGCACCCGCTTATCTCGGCCCCAGGAACATGCTCTCATAGCTTGAGGTCAACTCCGGCTTCTCCAGCCCCTGGAGCCTGAAATCGACAGGGACCGACTCCGCAGTCAACTTGCTGCGTGGCAGCCGCAGATAGACTGTGTACGGTGTCACCCGTCCAGGTCGTGCGAAGAAAGGCTCCTCAGCACCCACCAGATCAACCCCCTCCAGCCCCTCAGCTGTAACCCGGACATGCATGTTCTCATGGGTCTTGTTGAGGATTTTCAGTTCATACTTGTTCTGAATGGAGCCATCACTCAACTGCACAAAGAGTGGCGAACGCTCATGCAGCACCTTGATCTCCAGACCGGTAATATTCATCAGCCCATAGAGGATGCCAACAATGGAGATCACCATGATGGCAATATAGACCAGTACCCGAGGACGCTTCATCAACGGGGGAACATGCTTTCCGTCCAGTGCATCAACAGACTCATAGCGGATCAGCCCATGAGGCTTGTTGATCTTCTCCATCACCGAATCACAGGCATCGATACAGAGCGCACAGGTAATACACCCCTCATCCAGACCATGACGTATATCAACTCCGGTCGGACAGACTGCGACACACTGGTTGCAGTCGATACAGTCCCCATTCCCCTCAACCGTCTGCCCCTTCTTCAGGCGACCTCGTGGCTCTCCACGGTTGAAGTCATAGGTGGGAACCAGTGACTCCCGGTCCAGCATCACCGCCTGAATACGAGAATAGGGACAGAGCCAGAGACAGGTCTGTTCACGCAGGAAGCCAGCCAGAATGTAGGTGCCCGCAGTGAACAGGCCCAGAGTGACCCAGGCAGGTGTAGATGCCTGCATGGTGAAGTAGTCGATCCAGAGCTGATAGACATCTGTAAACCAGGCCACAAAGCTGAGGCCGGTCAATACCGAGATCACCAGCCATGCAGTATGCTTGCGCACCTTGATCCAGATCTTTGTAAAACTGTATGGGGCTTTATCCAGCTTCTTGCGCTTGGCTGGCGCCCCCTCCAGTTTCTCCTCAATCCAGGTAAAGGCATCGACCCAGATGGTCTGGAAGCAGAAGAAGCCACAGTAGACGCGCCCAAAGAGCGTTGTCACCACCGCCAGCAAAATGGCAAAAAACAGCAGCACCAGCGAGAGCATCCAGACATCCTGTGGCAACACCGTAATGTCAAAGATGTGGTACTGACGGCCCGGGATATCAAACAGAATCGCCTGCTGGCCATTCCAGCGCATATAGGGGCCAATAAAGAAAAAGATCCAGGTTGAGGCTGCAAGCCACTTCAGGGTACGGAACCTCCCCGGCATCCGTTTGGCGTGGATGGTCTCGCCGCCGGTATTGACCTTCCACTCCTGGCTCTCTGCATAGAGCTCTTCAACCGCCTGATCACGATGCTGTTCCGCCTGTGCCATATGAGTGGTTCCCTTGTTGCCCTGTTTAATGTTGACAGAAACTGTACCAACCAACTGTTTCTGAAGAGTTTCAGAACGCAGATTTTACCATTTTTTCACAAAAGAGAGGGGGAGCAGTATGGACTGCCCCCCCTCACTTGTCACTGTAGATTGAACTAGATAATCAATCTTCAGAGTGGGTAGAGTTCATCAATTTTCTGAGCTTTAGTGCCAGATAAACAATAATTACTGTGGTAACAGCCACGGTTGCGACTGAACCAATCAGTACCCAATCCAGATCCTGTCCTGAAAACATTCCCATTTTCAAAGTCCTCTTGCAATTCCCCCTTCACCACAAAGTAGTGAAGGGGGGGGTTATCAACGTTTACTTGCCGCCACCCAGCTGGTGTACATAGACCGCAAGCTTCTTGATGGCACCGTCATCCAGCCCCTTGCCGATCGGACCAAATGCAGGCATCACCGCATTACGAGACTTGGGATCCATCACCTCACCGTTCACACCGTGAGTAATGGTATAGCGGGCACTCTCGGCACCACCCGGGGCAAAACGCCAGATCTGATCAGTCAGATCGACACCAGGGAGGTTGACACCGTTCATCGCACCACTACCATCCGGACCATGACAGGCGAAGCAGCCACCCTTGGTAGGCTCCATGAAGAGCGCCTTGCCGGCCACATCCTCGCCACCCTGACCCAGGGCAACCACATGGTTGACCAGAGAGTCGATCTCTTCACCACTCAGGCGTGCGCCGTATGGGGTCATGACACCCTTGCGACCATTGGCAATGGTGGTCTGGATTGCATCAATGGTTCCACCATAGATCCAGTCATCATCGGCCAGTACAGGATAGCCACTCTCGGATGGAGAGGTTGCGACATTTCCTGCCCCACCGGAGCCGTGACAGGCTGCACAGTAGTCACCGAACAACACCTTGGCGGAACGAACCGCATAGTTCTTCAGATCATCATCTGCAAGAATCATTGCAGCTGTCGTCTCTGGCTTGTTGATCTGATCCTCCCACTTGGAGCGGATTGCATCAATTGCGGCCAGATCGTTCTTGTACTCGCCAACAGCCGACCAGCGCTGCTGCTTGCCGTCAACCTCCATGGTCAACATACCACTGGTGTATCCAGAGAGTGTTGGCCAGGTAGGGTAGAGCAGACCATAGAGGACAACACCAATCCAGCTGGCATGGAAACCGATTCTCCACCAGTTGGGTGGATCATTGGTCAGCTCCCGCAGACCGTCATCCCAGATATGACCTGTATTACTTTCGTTTGGAAACGGATTATTTTCACTCATTTGTTTTCTCCGTGATTTTCTGTCAGAGCGGAGTCCTCACCATCTACCCCATCAACGAGATAGCGCTGAGCCTCCAGCCTCTCCTTATTCTTTGGGTGGAAGACAAAGAGATAGGCCACAACCATCACCACTGCCACCAGTACGGTAACGATCAGTCCAACCCAATCATTGACTGTCAAGGCAGCCCAGTCGGTATGGAAGTAGCCGCTCTCTTTACTCACGATCAACTACTCGCGATATGTCTTGCTGTAGTCCAGCTTGGCCATGGTTCCAAGAACCTGAAGGTATGCAATCATTGCATCCATCTCGGTCTTGCCAGCCAGCTGTGCATTTGCACCTTCAATATCAGAGTCGCGATAGGGGACCTTGCCTACACCAGGCATCATCTGCATCGCCCTCATGTGACTCTCAATATCGTGGCCATCCAGACTGTTCTCGGCCAGCCATGGATAGTTCGGCATGACAGACTCGGGAACAACAGAGCGTGGAGCAATCATATGCTGGCGGTGCCACTCATCAGAGTACTTGCCACCGACACGTGCCAGATCAGGTCCGGTACGCTTGGACCCCCACTGGAATGGATGGTCATACATCGACTCGGAGGCGAGTGAGTAGTGACCATAACGCTCCTTCTCATCACGGAAAGGACGAATCATCTGCGAATGGCAGAGGAAGCAGCCCTCACGAATATAGACCTCACGTCCAGCCAGCTCCAGAGCGGTGTAGGGGCGAATGCCATCACCAGCCTTCCAGGTCTCCAGGGTATCCGTCTCACCACGTTGCCAGACGATCTCAGGAGAGTTGTTGTGCTCCATTGTCTCATCGATGGTAAAGAGCGGGACGATTTCGACCAGGCCACCAACAGAGACGGTAACCAGGAGAAAGAGCAGCATCAGGATTGCGCTACGCTCAATCTTGTCCTGCAGTTTGGTTGAAAAAATCTTATCAGCCATTGTTCTACTCCTTGCCTTAAGCTGTACGGTTGCCCTGACGGACAGTCATAACCACGTTGTAAAGCATTACAACGCCCCCAAGCCAGAAGATCAGGCCACCGATTGCACGCATCTTGTAGTAAGGCATCATTGCTGCTACAGACTCTGCAAAGGTATAGCTGAGTGTTCCGTACTCATCATAGTCACGCCACATCAGCCCCTGCATGATTCCGGATACCCACATCGAAGTGATGTAGACAACGGCACCAATGGTTGCCAGCCAGAAGTGGGTGTTCACCAGCTTCGCTGAGTACATCTTTGTATTCCAGAGCTTCTCAATCATATGGTAGAGAGCACCTGCTGCAACCATCACAACCCAGCCCAGTGCACCGGAGTGTACGTGGCCCACAGTCCAGTCTGTGTAGTGAGAGAGTGCGTTTACAGTCTTGGAAGACATCACCGGACCCTCAAAGGTAGACATTGCATAGAATGCGAGGGAGACAATCAGGAAGCGGAGAATATAGTCATCACGCAGTTTGTCCCATGCCCCGGAGAGGGTCATCATTCCATTTACCGCACCACCCCAGGATGGGATGATCATCGCCAGAGAGACCACCGAGCCCAGAGAGCCGGTCCAGTCTGGCAGTGCCGTGTACTGCAGGTGGTGTGCCCCCAGCCATACATAACCGAACATCAGCGCCCAGAAGTGGATCACCGAGAGACGGTAGGAGTAGACAGGGCGATTCGCCTGCTTCGGCACAAAGTAGTACATGATCCCGAGGAATCCTGCAGTCAGATAGAAACCTACCGCATTGTGTCCCCACCACCACTGGATCATTGCATCCTGAACACCCGAGAAGATCGAGTAGGACTTGAAGAGGCTCACAGGGATTGCCAGGCTGTTGACCACATGTAGATAGGTGATCATCACCAGCATCCCGAGGAAGAACCAGTTGGATACATAGATATGAGAGGTCTTCTTGTTGACCATGGTCATCACGAAGTTGGCGAAGAAGCTCAGCCAGACCACGGCAATGGCCAGATCAATTGGCCACTCCAGCTCTGCATACTCCTTACCGGAAGTGATGCCCAGTGGAAGCGTGATGACCGCTGAGACAATGATCAGGTTCCAGCCCCAGAAGGTGAACCAGGCCATGCCAGGACTCCAGATGCGGGTACCACAGGTACGCTGCACACTATAGAAACCCGTTGCCATCAACACGGAGCCACCAAACGCAAAGATCACTGCATTGGTGTGAAGGGGACGGAGACGACCAAAGGTCGTGTAGGGCAGATCCAGGTTCAAGACCGGCCATGCCAACTCCGCTGCGATATAGAAACCAACCAGGGTTCCTACAACCAGATAGACGACCGCAGCGACGGAGAACCACCGTACGGTACTAAAGTCATACTTTTCTGCTGCTTCCACGAATAACCTCCCTAAGGGATCATGAAAAATTTGACATAAAAGACGCTACAAACCATCTTAGTTACCTAATTGATGTGGCCTGAAAGCATCACCAGACATCTAAAATTGCTTTTTCGCAATTTGTTTGCAGAATTTCGCAAATAAATTACCGTTTTGCAAGTTTCCGCGATCTTACACAGGTAATATAAACTTTTCAATAAAAAATCATACCCCGAGTGAGGTATCCATTTTCTATATATACCGCACAATTACAAGGGTTTTTAGAAACATTTTTTCTCCCGATAAATAATGTCTATCGATACCTTCTACTGGCACGACTACGAGACCTTTGGTGCCGATACCCGCAGTGACCGCCCGGTTCAGTTTGCGGGAATTCGCACCGACCAGGAGCTCAATCCGATCGGTGACCCACTGATGCTCTACTGCGCACCGGCGGGTGATTTCCTCCCCCAGCCCGAGGCCTGCATGATCACCGGGATCACCCCACAGGAGGCCCTGAAGAGAGGGGTTCCGGAGGTTGAGTTCATTCAGCGTATCCGAGAGGAGTTGATGCAACCGGGGAGCTGTGGTGTCGGTTACAACACGCTACGCTTTGATGATGAGGTGACCCGCAACACCCTCTATCGAAACCTCTATGATCCCTATGAACGAGAGTGGAAAGGTGGCAACTCCCGCTGGGACATTATCGACCTGATGCGGATCACCCGGGCACTGCGTCCCGAGGGGATCGAGTGGCCCCATTACGAGGATGGCAAACCGAGCATGCGGCTGGAACACCTGACCGCTGCAAACGGCATCGACCACGGAAGTGCCCACGATGCGCTGGCCGATGTATACGCCACCATCGCAATGGCCCGACTGGTCAAGGAGAGACAGCCCAGACTCTACAGCTATGTATTCGCCAACAGGGGCAAGAAAAGCGCCGCGCAGCTGCTCAACCTGAGGGAACCCAGGCCGGTGCTCCATCTCTCCTCGATGTTCCCCTCGGAGCGGGGCAACCTGGCCGTGGTACTCCCGATTGCCCGCCACCCCACCAACCCCAACGGGGTGATCGTCTATGACCTGCGGGAGGATCCCACCCCGCTCCTCACCCTCCCGGTTGATGAGGTCCACCAACGCCTCTTCAGCCGCAAGGAGGATCTGCCAGAGGGGGTTGAGCGAATTCCGCTAAAGACGGTCCACCTCAACAGGTGCCCGGTTCTGGCCCCACTCAACACTCTGAATGAGGAGGCGCAGGAGCGCCTGGGCATCCGGCTGGAGGAGCAGCTAGGACACGTCGCCCCACTGCTGCAGGACCCCTACCTTGCAGAAAAGGTGACCCGGGTCCATCAGCTCCACCCCTTCCCCGAGGAGCGGGATCCCGACCGAATGATCTACAGCGGCTTCTTCAGTGATGACGACAGGGCACTGATGCAGCAGATACATGCCCTCTCTGTAGAAGCGCTGGCCACAAGGCAGTTCCACTTCCAGGACCCGCGCCTTGAGACCATGCTCTTCCGCTACCGTGCCCGCAACTGGCCGGATAGCCTGAACGAGGAGGAGCAGCAGCGCTGGCAGCGGTTCTGTCAACACCGGATTCTCGATCAGGATGGCGGTGGCACCATCCACTACAAAGAGTACCTCTCACAGATTGAGACGCTAGCACAAACGCACGCCGGCAACCCGGACAAACTCGGGGTTCTGCAGCAGCTTGCTGAATACGGGGAGTCCCTGACAAGCCAGCTTGACCGTTAATGGCTGGACCGCCGTCAGGTACAGTGGATGCGGTCGTAGTAGCGGGCGCGGTAGAGCAGTCGCTTTCTGGCCGGATCGGGACCATCCTCAAAGGCTGTTCGGTCATGCAGGACATTGTTGGCAATCAGCCCCCATCCCGGCTGCAGGGTGGCACGGAAGATCTGATCGGAATCTCCCGTTAACAGCTGCTCCAGCCAGGCAACCGCCTCCTGCACCAGCGGATCCCCACTCCAGACAATATTACGCTTGCGCATGGTGTAGCGCATATGGAGATTGCCGGCAGCGGTCACCATAAAGACCGGTCCCGCCCGTTCCGGGCGCAGCTCCCTCCCATCCACCACATGGTTGGGGATCACCATCGCATCCTCCTGCATCAGGGCCCGTACATAGTCCGGGCTCTCCTCCCGCATCAGCAGGTAGGCCATCTCATGGTCCATCAGCGCGTTCTCGCCCCCCTCCATGGCGGGTCGAACACAGTGCAGTAGCAGAGAGTAGTTCTGCAGATCGAGGCGGTTGTAGTAGCCATCGGTATGCCAGTGGATCTCCCTGTTGGAGTAGGGAATATAGGGGGCGTGGAGCTGGTCATCCTGTACCGTCAGTGAGGTGACCGAATCCCTCTCCGCTCCGCGATTGTGGTTGATATTGTTGCAGCCAAAACGCATCCCCACGGCACGCGGAATATGGGTCCCCTCCATCTCTCCGAGCGGGCTGACATAGACCGCCATGTTGAATCGGCGCACCCGATCCAGCACCGCCTGGTGCTCCGAGTTGCTGATGGTTCTCGGATCCTCCACCTCAACCAGCAGATCCTCCACGGAACCCGGTACCTCACGCAGCTTGCGGTCACGCCAGCTCTGCCATGCACTATCGTCACTCAGATCGAAGGGGCTACTGTCACTCATCTTTCATTACTTTCCAAAACGGTTTGAAACCGCTGCTGGCATACAGCCACCAGCGGCATCTTCTCAGGACGGAAAATATACCATAGAGCACCATATAACACATTGATATATGGCACTTTTACAACATGCTATTGTTGTTGCTGACGAACCGTCTGCAGAAACCCCGGCTCCTGACTCTTCTCCCCCCAGCGCTCAAAGTGGATCACCTCATCCAGCGGCATCCTCGGCAGCCACCCCGCCTTCTCCAGCTCCGGCTTCTCATGAAAGCGGGAGACATAACCGACACAGAGATAGGCCACCGGTACCACCGAGTCAGGCAGCCCCAGGGTCTCTGTCAGGGCATCCGGGTCCATGATGCTGACCCAGCCCACCCCAAGCCCCTCACTACGGGCCGCCAGCCAGAAGTTCTGCACCGCACAGACACTGCTGTAGAGATCCATCCACTCCATATGGGTACGCCCAATTACCACCGGTCCGGTACGGGAGCGGTCGCAGGTAATCACCACATTGAGCGGAGACTCCATGATCCCCTCCAGCTTGAGGTTGC
>CAYFMF010000005.1:1579-56992 GCA_964344135.1 uncultured Piscirickettsiaceae bacterium | reverse complement strand
GATTGCTCTACGGATCAAGAGCTTGTGCTATCGCCGCGATCCCTATGTGCAGATTCGGGCTATAGGGAGCCCCCCCTTACCGGGCAAGATGGCGCTGTAGCCAGTACTCTGTCAGCGCCAGCTGCCAGAGCTTGCTGCCGCGAATCCGGGTGAAACTTTTGTCTCCCGTTGGGTCTGCCAGCAACCGCTCCAGATAGGATCTCCGGTAGAGCCCCCGCTCCCGGCAGGCCTGCGAACCGAGGATATCCTGCATGAACTCCAGAAACTCCCCGCGCACATACTTCAGGGCCGGCATGGGGAAATAGCCCTTGGGACGACCAATCACCGAATCGGGCAGCAACCCCCTCGAGATCAGCTTCAGCGGCCCCTTGCCTCCATGCCTCAGCTTCATCTCTGGTGGAATTTGTGCCGCAAGCTCCACCAGTCGATGGTCCAGAAACGGCACCCGCGCCTCCAGCCCCCAGGCCATGGTCATGTTATCGACCCGCTTGACCGGATCATCCACCACCAGAGTAGTCACATCGGCCCGCAACACCTGGTCCAGAAAGGAGTCCGCACCCGGTGCTCGCAGCAGTGCATCCATCTGCTCCATGGTGTAATCACTCCCCTGATAACGCGGAGAGAGCAGCTCCAGCATTTCGGGATGGTCACGATCAAAATAGTGGTTACGGAAGCGCTCAACGGCACTGCCCGACTCCTGCTTCATCAATGGGTACCAGAAGTAGCCGCCAAAAACCTCATCTGCACCCTGCCCACTGAGCACCACCTTGACCTCTTTCGAGACCTGCTCAGCCAGCAGGTAGAAGCCGATTGCATCCTGCCCAAACATCGGCTCCGACATCGCATCCACCGCCTCACTGAGGCGGGGCAGCGCCTGCTCATTGGGGATGGTAATTTTGCGGTGTCGGGTCTGGAAACAGTCCACCACCGCATCGGAATACTCAAACTCACTGCCACGCTCCTCCGGGGCGTCCTCAAAGCCGATGGAGAAGGTTCGTATATCCTGGTGCCCCGCCTCGGCCAGGAGTCCAACCAGCAGGCTGGAGTCGAGTCCGCCGGAGAGCAGTACCCCAACCGGAACATCCGAGGCGGCGCGACGTCGCTCTACCGCCTGCATCAACGAGTCACGCACCTCCTCCGCCCACTCCCACTCACTTTTTGGAGTCTCCGTGCGCCTTGCCTCCAGCGACCAGTAACGGTGCTGTTTCACCGCTCCATCAAGATCACACTCCACCCAGTGGGCCGGCTCCAGCTTCCGAACAGCGCGAAACAGTGTTCGTGGTGCCGGTACCACGGCATGGAGGGAGAAGTGGTGGTGCAGCGCCACCGGATCAAATTCGGTATCAACACCACCCGCCGCCAGCAGTGCCGGCAGGGTGGAGGCAAAGAGGAGCCTGGAGTCATCCAATGTCCAGTAGAGCGGCTTGATCCCCATACGGTCCCGAACCAGATGGAGCCGCCCTGACCGGGAGTCCCAGAGGACAAAGGCAAACATCCCGAGAAAACGCTCTACACACCCCCTGCCCCAGGCATGAAAGGCCTTGAGGATCACCTCGGTATCGCCACTTGAGCGGAAGCTGTACCCCAGAGCGATCAACTCCTCCCTGAGTTCAACATAATTGTAGATGGTTCCATTGAAGACGATGGAGAGGCCATGCTCCTGCTCCACCATCGGCTGGTGGCCCCGTGCGGAGAGGTCCAGGATCGAGAGGCGACGATGGCCCAGCATCAGAGGGCCATCCGCCCAGACCCCCTCGTCATCCGGGCCGCGAGGGCGCAGGCGCTCCAGCATCCGCCCGGTCAGTGCCGGATCTGGAGCTGATCCATCCAGCCTCAGCTCACCGCAGATCCCACACATCAATATTTCACTATACTGTCCAGTGAGTACCAGCCATCATAAATTCTCTTCAGACGGTGTGCCTCTTGCGCCGTTTTTGCACTATAGTCCCGAAGAAGATAGAGGATCTCCCCTTCTACCACCCTCTCCATAAGCTTGACCTGATACCCGGACTCACCCAGGTCTGCCATAATATTCTGGGCACGTATCGGATCCCGAAAGAGCCCCAGCTGTACATAGCCTCTCTCCTGCTGCTTCAGGTTCCGTTCCGGAATCCTCTTTAATAGCTGCTGCATCTGGTCAATCCCCAGTGGACCATCCGCCCCCTCATCGATCTTCTCACCCTCGGAAGATTCTGTTAGCCCGACATTCTCCCTCTCCTCCTGCACCACTGCCAAGCCCTCAGGGGATTCCACCACAGATGGTTCCAGCTGCCCCATCATGCCAAGGCCCTCTGCAGGGGAAGACACCTCTTCTGCCACCTCTCCCCTCCCCTCTTCAGTGGATGAAACAGGAGCCTCTTCAGCCTTGCGGGACGCTGACAACCTGCCCGCATCCTGCGGGGGTTCCGGAACAGAAACTACAGCTGTTGGTGTAGGCTGCCCCTCATCTGGCACTCCATCGGCCACCTCCCCATGAACTTTTTCAGGCTCTTCGACAGGACTCCTCCCCTCTCCGGATCGCTCCCAATCCATCTCAAAAATGGTGGTGACCCAGAGTATTCCCATTATCCCCGTAAACAGTAGCAGAGAGAAGAGTAACCTGTGGTGCCTCCTAACATGCTGATGCGCATTGAGCCACTGCTCCAGCCCATACTTTGCATCACCTTCCAAATGCCTATGCAGGTGTTGACTCGCAGCTTTTGCAAGCCACTTCTGGTATAGCCCCTCCAGTCTCCGCAACCACACTCTGAAAAACATCCAAAACTGTCCTCACAACCATGAGCAATAACGGATACTTTAGCCGAATTCCTGCAGGCATGTTTCAGAAATTCACAAAGAATCACTACTGTCTGGTTAAATTATCACACAAATTCAATTGGTTATTCATGATGGGGGCAACTTCTCAATAACCCCATGCAGTCATACTTCCAGCTGGCAAGCATTCCCGCTGATCAAGTCTGGCAGGTAAGGGACTCTATTTTCACAGCTCGTTCGATCCCTGATGAACTCCCAAACGGAGATACTCTGTTTTTTGCAGGTCTTGATCAAGCTGAGGAAGGTGTCCCTGCATCGTCGCCCATTTTCTGAGCGGGTGCTGCCACTGATCTTTCGTTTGATCACATATTCCCGGATATCCCGCTCACTGAGGTGCTTACAACACTGGAAAGAGGGGCGCATGAGTGTTACATTGAGGGAGGAGCATCAAAAGTCCAAGGGGGGAGAATCAATTGGATATTGCATCACTGATCGGCGTCCTCTCCGGTATCGCATTGATTGTCAGTGCCATTCTGCTACAGGGGAACCTGCAGGATTTTGTCAATGCTCCCGGACTGATGATTGTCCTCGGCGGTACACTGTCAGCAACACTGTTAACCTTCAAGCTCACTGATGTAATCGCTGCATTCAAGTCGGTCATCCTCGTCTTTCTGAACAAGCAGCATGATCCAAACGATCTGATAGCCGATCTGACAAAACTGAGCAGAATTGCCAACAGCCGCGGACTGGCTGCACTGGAACGTGTCAACAAGGAGAAGCAGTCCCTTTTTATGCGCAAGGCACTTACACTGATTAGTGACAATGCCGAGGAGCAGATGATCTACTCAACCCTGCGGATCGAGATCCAGTCACTGAAGATACGCAACCACATCATTCAGGACATTTTCCAGAAGATGGGACTCTATGCCCCCGCCTTTGGGATGATCGGAACACTGATTGGGCTGGTGGAGATGCTCAGCAGGCTCGACAACCCAGCAAATATTGGCCCGGCAATGGCCATCGCGCTGATCACCACCTTCTATGGGACCATACTCTCAACCATGTTCTTTCTGCCGATGGCTGGAAAACTGCGCGCAAATACCATAGATCAGGTGACCAACCTGGAGATTGTCTTTGAGGGGGCACTCAGTATTCTGCGCAATGAGAATCCTCTTGTTCTCTATGATCGTGTCATCTCCTTTATCCCTCCTAACAGACGCCGGGAATACCGTCCACCAACCGATGATGCTGATTGATTTTCATGGGGACAGAGAACCAATCCGGTGACATAAAAGAGCACCTCACCGTAACGGAGGATCTGCCACTGAGCGAGAAGCACCCATCAAAGGCAGGCAACAGAAATGTAAAGAAGGGGGGGGGACATGACAATCCCAAAAATGTCCTCGATGACCTGATCCTTGATGAAGCCTACAGGCCTGAATGGGTTGTCACATTCTCTGACCTGATTACTGTTCTGCTTGTCTTCTTTGTGATTCTTCAGGCAACCTCAACCTTCAGCCCGACAAAGTTTCATGAGGCCATCAGCTCCATCGAGAAGGTATTCAACGACACAAACATGGCCGATGCTGAGACCGAACCCCCACCCCCCCTTCTCCTTGCTCCGCCAGCCGAGGAGGCCATTCCCGGGCAGGGGCTATTCGAGGTCAGCATCAACAGCGGCTTCTTCCGTTACTCCAGTGGCAAGCTTGGAAAACTGAAACAGGCGGAAGGGATGCACCACACCATACTGAAGACCCCAACAGCAAAGATTGGGATACGTGGCTCCAGCGTCAAGGGGCATGTCGCAAGCAACGGTGCCACCACCTTTGTTCACCATTCCGGAATACTGCACGTATCCGACCTCAATGGGGAAAATATCTACCGGCTGGATACCCCAGGACAAACCATCCACTATGAGCCTGGTGAACCGTTTCCATCGATGAAAGATTCGCAGTTTACCCAATCCCTCTTCGAGAAGAGTGGTCTGCCGGATCATGCCACTTCGGGGATGAGGAACAATAAAGCCAATGGGACCACTCTGAATGAGAAGCTTGGAAAGTCAGTCGGAACAGTCAGATCCATCCAACAGAGCCTTGCCATAAAGGCAAAGAATATCGGCGGCATGATCCGCCTGCTGAAGAGAGACTCCCCTGTCTACATGCATGACATCATCGAACTTCCGAAAGGCGAGGGTACAACAATCATCATGAATGACGATACCACACTGGAGCTGGGATCCCTTGCACGCATCTCTCTGGACAAGTTTGCCTACAACCCGGATGTTCCACTCGAGGAATTACAGCGCTCCAGGGAGGAGATCAGAACTCTATTGAGGCAGGTCAATCAACAGATCCGCAAAAGGAGGCTGCAGCTGGCACTATCGGCAGAGACCAATGATGACATTACGGAAGTTGTCATCAGAGTCAAGGACAGCCTGCTCTTCAACTCCGGGTCGGGAGACCTCCTCCCCAGCGCCCTGCCCTACATAGACCATATCAAGGATATTGTAAATCCACACACCCGGTTCAAGGTCAACATTCGTGGCCATACCGACAACATTCCCATCAAGACCAGACGCTATCCATCCAACTGGGAACTCTCTGCCATCCGTGCAACATCGGTACTGAGAAGGATGATTTCACAAGGTGTTGACCCCATGCGCCTTACCGCAACCGGATATGGCGATCTGCTGCCAACCGGCAGTAACAGCAGCGAAATTGGCCGTGCACGAAACCGGCGTGTCGAATTTGCTCTCTCCCGTGATCCGGGGGTAGAGTAGAACCCGAATTCGAAAATCACCCTTTTCTGGCATGGGTCCAGACCCCATCCCAATCCGCTGCAGGTGGTTTGTCAATAAGGTGCTGACAGCGGTCGACATAGGTGAGTGAGGGGCCATCCTTCTCGATAACCTGTAGTGCCTTGCGAAACTGCTGCTGGGCCGCAGAAAAGTCCATCTGCCTGTAGAGCTCCAGCCCTCGCAGATAGATTGGAACCAGTTCTGCCATTGGGCCACTGGTCTGATTGCGGCGCTCCAATAGATCATAGACGGTCACCGGCTCATTTTTTCCAACCACACGAATCCGATCCAGTTCACGGGCATCGATAAAATCCTTCGCTCCCGCATAGGTGGCTTCAGAGATCATTGAGTAGTTCCTGTAGAACTTGTTGGCCCCCTCCAGACGCGCTGCAAGGTTTACAGAGTCCCCCATCATGGTGTAATCCATCCGCTGGGCAGAGCCCATGTTGCCAACAATCATCGGCCCCGTATTGACCCCCATTCGCACCCGGAATTCAACTGGCAGCTGCCTCTCCTGGATCAGCCGCTTGCGAAACAGCTTGAGGGCCTTCTGCTGATCAATAACACTGTAACAGGCCTGCACCGCATGATCCTCCATCGCAAGTGGTGCCCCCCAGAATGCGATAATCGCATCACCCTCAAACTTGTCGATGGTCCCCCCGGTATCGGCAATGATGTTACACATGTCGGTCAGATACTCATTAAGGAGTGCCACCAGCTCTGCCGGGGTGAGCTTCTCGGAGATCGTGGAGAAGCTGGCCACATCGGAGAAGAAGGCGGTCATCTCTCGGCTCTCCCCTCCCAGCACCATCTTCGAGGGATCCTTGACCAAGGCTTCGACCACATCGGGAGAGAGATAGTGGCCAAAGGCATCGGTCACCAGTCTCTTTTGACTACGCTCCAGCAGATAGTGACGCAAGTTGACCAGCAGATAGGAGAGGGTTGTGGCGACCAGCAGATAGCTCATGGAGAAGACAACTCCCCCACCAATATAGAGCCTGGTCACCAACACTGTATACCCACCAAAGATAACCAGCAACAGACCAAACTTGCCCACGGGGCTTGTGACAAAACTCAGCAGGATCATCATTAGCATCACCACCATCAATGCTGCAATTTCCTGTCGATCTGATGCAGGCTGAAGAGGGGCGCCCCGCATCAGGGTATGGATGGTATCGGCAATGATTTCAATTCCATAAACCATCCCCACTGGGGTATCAAACCAGTCATGGGAGACCTCCGACACATCTCCCACCAGGACAATTTTACCCTCGTACCGATACCTCTCATCTTCCCACTCATCCTCATCCAGCTCCAATATGTCGAGGGCACTGACCCCCTCGCTCTGGTTAAGAAACTGATTACCGTCAGGAAGTGCCGGAAAATCAATGTAAAACTGGTTGAACTGGTCAAGCGCAACCGATACCTTGTCCCCGATCTTCAACAGCACAGCCTCTCCCTCCTTCACCAGTTCTGGCTCTGCATCGTAGTACATTGCCAATGCCTGTACCGCAAATGGCCAGCCATCTTCAACAGAGGTTGCATCCTCACGCACCTTGAGTCTTGAGAGACTGGTGATAATTGAGCTGGAGGAGGAGATATTGGTATAACCACTCCTCGCTGATCCGCGCAGTGTCTCGGTCGGGTAGTTCATTTGTTGAAACTCCCCATTGACAATCTCTGCCTGGGAGACCAATAGCGTTTTTTCCGTTGCTGCCAGGAGCTCCGCTGTCTCTGGATCCTCCCCATAGGAGCTGGGAAAATCCATCAAGAGATCAAGCGCGATGACCCTGGCCCCCATCCCATCCAGCCGGGTTGCCAGTTTTGCAATATCAGTCCGTCTCAGTGGCCAGCTACCATACTCCTCGAAAAAGTCCTCATCTGTATTAACCATGACAATCTGGTCACTGGAGAATGCGATTTCATCAGGATCCCCGTAATTCATCCGTAGCAGCTGTCGTGCCGAGAGGGTCTGCTCTTCCAGCAGAGAAAATATTTCATTGTGCTCTGCAGGAATTGCGGCCAGAAACAGAACCATGATTGCCAGGATGTCATAACGGGCCAAGATCTTCTTCACATCACTCTCCAGCGGGCGATTGCTCCTTCTCGGAAAACTCCTGCACCCCTTTGGAGCTGCAGGAGTTCATTTGGTCTTGTTATTATTGGCTACTCTTCTTCACTGCGAATCAGATTGAAGAGCTGGGCCTCTGCCTTTTTCAGGTTGCTCAATTTCAGATTGTGCAGGTTTTGAATCAGCATCGGACGCATGTCATTATCATCCCGATTCCCCTCAAAGAAGTGCTGATAGAGCTTCAGCGACCCAACCAGAACCCCCTCACCATCCAGCACCATCGCTCTCATCAGGTCATCCGTCGGCAGAGAATTCACCATTGCCTGCTCCTCTTCTGGAGAGAGCCAGATGAAGCTGCTACGTTTTTTCGGCCTGTAGACCACCTCATCCCCCTTGAGCACCTCAACCCCATAGAGATGTTTTCCTGGTGCCATCCCACTCAGGGCAAAGTGAACCGTCTCCCCTTCCGAGGAGGGGACTTCAAAACTCTGCTCATCCACAGTCAATCGATAGCGATACTCCCCTCCCTCATTGTTCCATACCAGTTCAGGCCAGGCAGCAGAGAGCAGATAGGCAGACCTCTTCTTGTGAGTTGCAGTCTTCAGCTTGAGCCTCATCTCCTTGTTCACACCTCTCCGTACTGTGGTGTACTTCTGCGCCTTCTTGAAACGGTTTCCAAGACTTGCCACCAGACTGCCTCTCCCCTCCCTGGGATCTGAGAGGAAGCCGTTGACAGCAACTGCACCTTCAGCAGCAATCTCCACCACACTGTCAGCCCCTAGATCTCGAGACATCCCGGTGACCTGATTGAGAAAAGTGCCCTTGCCATCGGCCCCAGTACGAACCTGATACCCGGGAAAGAGGAACTTATTGCGCCGCACCCTCTTCCACTTCTTGCCATTCCTGGTGTACTCCACCTGACCATCGACATTCATGATCACGGTTACTGGACCCAGAGCTGTCCTCTCGCTACTGGCAAGAGCCAACCCGCCCACTGCCACCAGAATCGGCGCCAGCAGGAACTTTACAACCATTTCAGACCCTCTTTTCATCATCTCTCTCCTGAATCATCCATACAACACCAGTGACCGGGAGGATTTCCCGGAACTATCCAGACTGCCCAACCTGCTCTACCATAAAGAATGCCGACCAGACATAGGGATAGTTCCACTCATCCGAGTCCAGCATCTCCAACTGTGTATTCCGTAACGCCTCATGGGTGCTCTCTCCCTCCAGCATGCGCTGGTAGAGACCGGTCATCAGTGCCTGGGTTCCGGCATCACTCACCTCCCAGAGGGAGTTGACGACCGCCCCGACCCCGGCCTCCTGGAAGGAGCGTCGCAGACCGTAGACCCCCTCCCCCTCATGGATCTCTCCCAGTCCGGTCTCACAGGCGGAGAGGACTGCCAGCCGGGTACCGGTCAGATCCAGCCCCAGCACCTCCAGTGCGGTCAGCACCCCATCATTGTCGGTATCGATCTCCCCCAGCAGTGGGGCATTGGCATTGAGGCCCGAGAAGGCCAGACCAGCCCGAAGCAGTGGATTGTCCCCTGGAGGAGGCGGCTGCAGATCGGCACCACGCTGCAGTTTCCGTAACCGCTTCTTGAGTTTTTCATCCGGCTTCAGGAAGAAGCCGTGGGTTGCGATATGGAGCACCTCTGGTGGCTCTTCCACCTCCCGCAGCACCTGCTCCTGGGCCTCTTTCTTCAGAATGGCCCGGCTGGCCACCTCATGCTCAATGGTCTGCTCCTCGATCAGACGCCCCTCCTTCTCGGCTCCGGGCAGTGGATCAAAGTGGAGCCCTCTCAGACCATGGGACATCCCGCGCATACTCTGCAGGGCCGCTGCTGAGCGTTTCCCCTTGATGCTCTCGATCAGATCCCGACCGGTCACCTCATCGGTATCATAATCGGGGCCGGCCATGATCATGTATCCACCCTCCGCAACAGGCAGGTTGGAGGGGAGCAGGTCCCGACTGGATGAGAGGGTGTGAAGGTCAAGTGATTGCAACAGGTAGCTCTCCTCCTCATCGACCATCGCATTGAAGGGGAGGGTATTGAGCAGACCATCCGGTACGACATAGACCGTCCCGATCTCTCCGATTCGTTCCGCAATTGGGGCCCAGATCCTCTCATGGACCTCCATTCCAAACTCCATAATCTCGTCATCATCGGCATCCTCATCCTGGATAAGCTCCCTGAACTCCTTGATGGCCTCGTTGATTCCCTCCAGATCCTCATAGAGATAGTGGTCAAATCGGGGGGGCTCTCCCTCATCCCTGGCCAGAATCGCCACCTGAAGGAGGCTCTCCTCCCCCTGTCGATAGACCATGAAGTCGACCAGTGCACTCCCTTCCGGAAGACTCTCCTGCAACTGTTCAACGGCAGGCTCTTCTGCCGACTCCCGGAAGCGGGCGCTGACCCGCCCCAGCTCCCCCTCCAGCTCCTCAATTCTCACCTCCAGCTGATGGGTGGTCTCTAGGAAGGTGGTGGCTGTCTCCTCAGTTGGCCCCGAGAGGGTCAGTGCCGCCAGCTCCTTACGGGCCTTCAGCAGGGCATCACTGATCCCGGTCAATGCTGGGTCTTCAGAGAGTTTGGAGACCTGATTGATCTGGGAGGCCACCTGCAGCAGCAGACCTTTTCGGAACAGTGCCACCTGCAGCAGCGCCTCTCCGGCCTGCTCCGGCTCCAGTTGGGCAATCGCGGTCAGATACCGATTAAGCTCGGGGCGATGGAGGCGAATATACCCCTCCCTCGCATTCTCATTGGTGACCCACAACATCTGATCCAGAAACTTGTTGCGGCGCTCGAAGAGGGTCTGGTGGGTCTCGAAGGCCTTTTCAGACTGTTCGGTCTGCTCCTGCAACATGACCAGGGTGTTGAGAGTCTCAAGGGTGTAGGGGTGCTGTTCCCCCAGCTTCTCCTCATCCTGCCTGCGAGTCTTCTCCAGCAGGGATTCCGACTCCTCAAACCGCTCCAGATCAAGATAGAGTCTGGCCAGATCATGCTGGGAACGCAGGGTGTCGATATGGTTCTCCCCCAGTACCTCTCTTCTCAACTCCAGTGCCCTGGAGAGCAGACCTTCCGCCTCCTCATACTCCTCCAGTGCGTGGCGGGCCCTTCCCAGATTGTTCATCCCCTTCAGGCTCTTCTGGTGATGCTCCCCCAGAGTCTCCTGCCACACCTCCAGTACCTCCTCAAACAGCTCTGCCGCCTCCTCACGTTTCTCCTGCAACAGATAGAGATAACCCAGGTTGTTGCGAACCGCCACACTGTCCGGGTGAGTCTCTCCAACCGTCCCATCCAGGATCTCCATCGCCTTGCGATAGAGCGGCTCGGACTTCTCAAAGCTGCCCTGGCTTTCGTGGAGCAGTGCAAGATTGTTCATATTGGCCAGAGTGATGGGATGGCTCTCTCCCAGGGTACGGCTGGATAATTTCAGTGCGCTGCGGAGCAGTGGCTCAGCACGGTCATAGAGCCCCTGATTCTCCAGGGTCAACCCCAGATTATTCATCACTGCGATGGTAGAGGGGTGCTCTCTGCCCACAGTCTGCTCAAAACGGTCCAGGGCATCCTGATACCCCCTCTCTGCCTCAAGGAAGCGAGACTGCTTGCGTCGCAGTCCAGCAAGATTATTCAGTGTGGTGATGGTGTTGGGGTGAAGCTCTCCCAGGCTCCGGGACTCCAGCGCCATAATCTCCCGGGTCTGCTGCTCCGCACCAGGATAGTCCCCCTGATCCTCATAGAGCTGGGCCAGAACCCCTCGAGCCTCCAGCTGCAACGGGGCCGATAGCTCCTGCTGCATCAGCTTCTCCAGTACCATCTCGGCCCCTGCAAAATCGGAGGTAAGGCGAGAGAGGTCTGCCTGCTGGATACGGGCCTGGATCCAGGAGGGGTGTTGCCTGCCAACCACCGCCTTGAGAATCCTGGTCGCCTTCGCGTAGGCAAAGCGGGATTTTGCATAATCCCCCTGACGCAGATTCATCAGACCCATCCGGCTAAAGCACTCACCGGTCTGTGGATGGAGCTCTCCCAGACTCTCCATGGATCCGGTACAGGCCGCCAGCAACCGATTGGCAGCCGCTGCATAGTTCCCCTGCAACTCATCCAGATGGGCCAGCACCATCAGACTCTCCTGTGTCAGTGGATGGGGTGGCCCCAGCGTATTCATATAATTCTCCGAGACCTGTTGAGCCAGATGGTGAGCATCTGGGAGATTGTCTGAGGCCTCATAGATCTCACTCAGCAACATTCTCAGTGATTGAGTCTGCGGATCAGACTCGCCCAGACCTCTACCCGCCTCGACTATCATCTGCTGAAGATGTACCTCAGCCTGCCCTGCCTCTCCTGACTGGTAGAGTGAGATCGCCTCGGCCTCCCCTTTTTTCAACTCTGCCAACAACACACCCTGACTCTTTGAGTAGGATGCAGTCGGCTCTTGCACCAACAGAGCCGAAACCCTGGCACTATAGGAGTTGACCCGCTCAAAATCTTTCCGGATAACTGCACTGGAGAGCGCCCGCCTGAAAAAATGGACCGCTGAGTCAATCTGCCCCAACTGTTCACTCACAATACCGGCATTGACTGCATAGTCCTCACGCCCAGGATCCATCTCGGAAGCCGTCTCAAAATGGCTGAGCGCCCTCTGAAGATGGCCTTTGCGATACTGCTCAACTCCCTTGCCTGCCTCGACTGCTGCCTGTTGAGGTAACGTCAACCCCCCTACCTGCTGCCCCTGTAGCGAGAGAGGCCAGACAAGAAGGGTTACAACAAGAAGACGAACACTGCTATAAATCAAGGACCTCCCCCCTCTCTAGCCGCTGAATCGCAATACCCGGCATCTCACTCTTGCACTCTTCCATAATCTCATACTCAATCCCTGGCTTGAGATGGGTGATCTTTACCAGTGTCTGGTAGTTGAGCTTCTCCAGATCAGCCGCAAGCAGCCCTGAATCATAATGGCGAGAGATCACCGAAATCTCACGATCCTTCTTAAGGAAGGAGCACTCTGCTATCAGCTGGTCCACCGGTTCTCTCTCATTGAGAAAGTTCCAGAAGGTATCGTTGGTCGTGGTATCCCCGGTAAAGGCAAAGGAGCCTCTCTTGCTCTTGACATAGTAGCCAACTGCCGGAACCACATGGTTGACCGGAACCATCTCAAAGGTGCGCCCATCAATTACAACCTCTTTTCCCGGTTGCAGGGAGTGAAAACAGATCACCGGATCAGAGGAGGTGGGCAGCTTTGTAAAGTCCGGCCAGACATCCCAGTTCATTACATGCCTCTTCAGAATCTCGATCGACTCGGGAAGCGCATAGACATTGAGATGGTCTCCAGGACTGGTAATGAAATTGTCTGCCATGAAAGAGAGCGAGATAATATGGTCCAGATGAGTATGAGTCAGAAACAGATGTCTGATCTTCTTCATCTCTCCCAGCGCCAGATCTCCCACCCCGGTTCCTGCATCAATCAGCACATCGGAATCGATCAACAGTGATGTTGTTCGTAGTCCTACTCCAATACCTCCACTGCAACCCAGGATCTCTACCTTCACATTGTCCTACCTTTTGATGCCAAAACTGGATCCAGATACTGTCGACAGATCTCCTCCATTTTCTCTGTTACACGGAACAGAGCGGAGAAAAAAGCCGGCAAGATATGGTTATAATCTGCATTCATTGAATACCATATCAGATTATTTGCACAATAACTTCAATCTGCACCCATTGGAACCTACGACCATATGAACAGTTTCTTATGTTCCTTCCATGCTGTTTTCAGGGTTGTTGAGACTCCATACTACAAATCCGTGAGTTGTGGTGGTCTCAGGACAGGAGAGCTGCCACCAGGTGAACAGGGGGGGGTTCAGCATGCCCTGAAAGCGGCATGGAAAAGCTTTCAGGGTGTTTATCAAGAGAGCGCATGAAACAGTACCAGCAAAAAATTGCAGATATTCTTGAACCTCCTCGGTCCGGCAACCCCGGCTCACACTATCTTGCCTGGACAATATCCCTGCTGATTCTATTGAATGTGGTCACCATCTCTCTGGAGACGGTCGACTGGATTGCCGTGGAATATGGCCGACCACTCTATCTCTTTGAGCTCTTCTCGGTAGCCGTTTTCACCGTTGAATACATCGCCCGGATCTGGAGCGCACCTGCCTACCACCACAACCGCTACAGCCACCCACTCAGAGGGCGATTGCATTACCTTCTCAGCCCGATGGCACTGATCGATCTGATCGCCATTGCCCCTTTCTACCTCTCTCTCCTCACCGGGGTCGATCTGAGAATGTTGCGACTGCTTCGACTCCCCCGTTTTCTCAAGATCCTCCGCTACTCCAATGCCATGGAAACCCTCTCCAGTGCAATCAGAAAGGAGAGTGGTGCAATTCTCGCCGCCCTGCTGCTGATGGTGCTGCTGCTGATCACCGCATCGGCACTGCTCTATTACATCGAAGGTGACGTGCAACCCGAAAACTTCTCCAGCATACCCGCTGCAATGTGGTGGGCAATGGCAACCATCACCACTGTTGGCTACGGTGACGTTACTCCGATCACCCCGGTCGGCAAGGTCGTGGGGGCAGTCATCATGATGGTTGGGGTCGGAATGTTTGCCCTCTATACAGGCATCCTCGCCACCGCCTTTACCCAGGAGCAACGGCAGCGTGACTTTCTCAAGGTATGGAACATGGTAGCCAGTGTGCCCCTGTTCCGTGGACTCTCTGCAGCCGAGATTGCAGAGATTACCAAGCTTCTTCGCCCACGAACAGTGATGCCCCACGAGACCATCATCAAGGAGGGAGAGCGTGCGGATGGAATGTCCTTTATTATTAGCGGGGAGGTAGAGGTAAACCTCCATCCCACCCCGGTACGGTTGGGAAGTGGTAACTTTTTTGGGGAGATGGCTATTGTTCTGGGAGGAAAACGACGAGCCACCGTCCATGCAATCCACTATACCGAACTGCTTGATCTCAGCATTCTGGATCTGGAGGGGCTCTTCAAAAAACGGCCCGATCTCATGAAACAGGTCCAGGAGACTGCTCGGCAGCGGGAGCAAGGGCAGCTATCCTAACGCCAGTCAATGGCCAGATGACCATTGACTACCGCCCTCTTTCCTTTTATCCGATCAATCCTGGCACCCTTGAAGTTGGCCCCCTCAATATTGGCCCCGGCAAGGTTGGAGCTCCCGAAATCACAGCCACGAAAATCGGCCCAGCTAAGGTCGGCATGGGAGAAATCGGCCCCCCTGAGGTCTGCTCCACGGAAATCAGCAGCTGCCAGATCGGCCCTGGCAAGGTTAGCATAGGAGAGATTAACCTTTGAAAAACGGAGTCCGTACCCCTTGAGGCCACGGGCAGTAACCCCAGTCAGATCTGCCCCCTCAACCATTGCCCCGGCCAGCTTTGCCCTATTGAGAATAGAGAGTTTCAACCTGGCTGAGCGAAGATCTGCTCCCCTCAAGTCAGAGTCCGTCATGTTCTTCCGACCAAGCTCCCTGCCGGATAGCTCTGCCGCCACAAGATCACATTGGATACAGGATCTCTCCTCCAGGAGCTGTTTCAGTGCAACAGGATCTGCCGCACCTGCCTGACTCGATGCCACAAAGAGGGGAAGGAGCATCGGCAACCGCATGGCTACCCTCTTGCATCAACCATCTGATTCACCGCTCTCCTCTGACTCAAGATCGACACGCTGCCCCTCCTGTATCCTGATCCTCTTTTTCCATGCAGGGGTCTCATCATCCTCTACATCATAACCCACTGCACTGGTCACCAGCAGCACCACCCGGCGGTTTGCCGCCTGGTTCTCCTGAATCGGTCGCCCCATCTGGTCCCGGTTTGGTTTCAGTGGAATCGTATCGGCATAGGCTACTGCCTTGACCTGCCCCGGATCTGCCCCATGAGCAGTCATGAAACGCAGCACGTTGATGGCCCGCATGGAGGAGAGTTCCCAGTTGGATGGGAACTGCTCCGTATGGATTGGCTCGTCATCCGTATGGCCCTGGACCTCCAGCCGAGAACCATCAATCCCGGAGATGGTCTCTGCCAACTGTGCCAGAACCGGCTTGATCGTACGTTGCAGTGTTGCAGAACCGCTTGCAAAGAGTGCGCTATTGACCAGCTCCACCTCAAATCCCCCCGGAACCGCCTTGACCCTGACATACTCTCCAACACCACGATTATCGATCATCTCCTGCACGCTATCCAATGCCAGCTCGGTATCCTTCCTCCCCTCTGCCCCGGGCAACTGCTCCTCTTCCCCCATCAACTCCTCCTGGATCGAGGTGGTCACTATCCTTGCAAAGGCCTCCTCAATCCCGACTTTTACATTGCCAAAGCGGACGGGGTCAAAATTGGCCATTGCCAGCAACAGCACAAAGAATGTCATCAACAATGTCATCATGTCAGCAAAGGTAGTCATCATCTCATTACCTTGTGATCCCCCCCCAGATGCAGAAACTCTCCTCTTTTTCATCGATGCCATCCCCTAGTCCTCTGCAATATCAAACCAGGCCTTGGGTGCCAGAAAACTATTGAGCTTGTCCTGAATCTCATGCCCAGAACGCTGTTCAGCCAGCATAATGAATCCCTCAATCAACAAGGAGTTTCTGAAATGGATCATCTCCTCCTTCTGCTGCAGCTTCTCGGCTGCCGGGAGAAAGATCATCTGCGCAAAGATCACACCATACAGTGTTGTCAGTAGTGCTACTGCCATCCCTGCACCCAGAGCGACCGGGTCTGCCCCCATATTGCCAAGCATAATGACCAGCCCCACCAGTGTTCCCAACATCCCGTAGGCTGGGGAGAGGGCTCCCATCTTGCGCAACACCTTGACCTGTACAGTGTTGCGTTCTAACGAGGTCTCATTTGCTATCTCCAGGAGTTCACGCAACTCCTCACCACGATAGTTGGAGAGGACAAATTTCCCCCCTACCGCAAGAAAAGAGTCGGAGATATCTGAACCAATTTCCTGCTCCAGTGCCACCACCCCCTTGGTCTGGACTGTCCTGGCCCAGCCGATCATTCTTCCCACATCCCCCAACAGGGTCTGAAAGGTCACCCTGGTAGGGATAAATTGGGTAATCAGCGCACCAAATGCCCGATTGACATAGAGCGCCTGATAGGACATATATGAGCCTGCAATGGAACCACCCGCCACAATGGCCAGACTGGAGAGGCTGAGAAATACAGCAGGATGGTCAGTATTGGCAAAAATAGCCCAGAAAAAAAGTCCAAACCCTGTGAGAACCCCCGCTATGCTTCCTATCGATATTGACATCTTCCAAATCCTCCATTAAACCCTCCGTTACAAAGGGAAGCTGCTGTTTTATTGACACTCCTGCTTCTCAATCGTGCCTGCAAGTAATGTGCCACCAGTAATTACAAGGCGTTACGGCTGCATCATTCGCTGCATCCGCTTGATCAGCGTCAACACAATGGAACGAAGGATCGGCGAACTCTTCTTCAGTAACGCATTGAGGTCACGCCTGGAGACCCGGATCACCTCGGTATACTCCCTGGCCCTTACCGTCGCCATCCGCTTGTCATCCTCTTCCGAGAGGATGGCCAACTCTCCAAAGACCTCCCCCTCCTGCAGGGTTGCCAACATATTTCTCTCCCCATCCTCCTGCTCAATATAGACATCAACCGAACCCTCACGAATGACCCCTGCCCACTCTCCACGCATTCCCTGCCTGAAGATCTCCTCATTTTTCGAATATTTTCTCAACTCTGCTGCCATCTTCCTCTCCTTCTGCTGACTGCTCCACTTGATCAGGAACGACCAAACCCTCCTCCACCCGGGGTCCGGATCGTCAATACCTGTCCGGGGGAGACCTTGATTGTACATTTAGGCGGCAAATGGCCACCATCCAGCTCATTGACCCCATTTTCTCCCACCTCTCCTCCACGCACCCCCCAAGGAGCATGTTCTCTCCGCTCTGTGAGCAGAGTGACCGTACTCTCCTCAAGAAAACGGAAAGATCGGACAATTCCATCCCCCCCACGGTGACTGCCCTCACCACCACTACCACGGCGTACCGCATATCTTGTAACCTGGACTGGTGTGGTCATCTCCAGCACCTCAACAGGGGTGTTGAGAGTGTTGGTCATATGGGTCTGCAGTGCAGAGGGGCCATCTCCCCGCAGGCTTGCACCCATGCCACCCCCGATCGTCTCATAGTAGTCCCAGTGCCTCCCCTCAATCCTGCCACCCATCGCAACATTGTTCATCGAACCGTGGCTGGCCGCTGCCAGTTTCTCTGGTACCGCCTGCAACAACGCCCCCATTACCACATCAACCACACGACTGCTGGTCTCCACATTACCGGCTGCAACCGCTGCGGGCCTGGTGGCATTCAGCAGAGAGCCCTCAGGGGCGGTAATGGTGATTGAACGGAAACTGCCGGCAGCTGCCGGGGTCTGTGGCGGCATCAGACAGCGGAACAGGTAGTAGACGGCCGCCGCCGCAACCGAGAGCGGGCAGTTGATATTGCCGGCTGTCTGTGCCGCAGTTCCCGAGAAATCAACATCAATCGAATCTCCCTCTACCCTGATGGAGACCTGAATTGGAAGGTCCCGGTTTCCAAGCCCATCATCATCCATCACGTCCTCAAAGCGGTAACAGCCATCGGGGATCTCACGCAGGGCGGTCGATGCAAGACGCTCCGCATATCGGTTCAACTCCATCAGCCCGCCCTGGAACCTCTCCACCCCCAGTTGGCCGATCCACCCCCGCAATCGGGCCAATCCGGTGCGGTTGGCGCTGATCTGCGCCTCAAAGTCCCCCTGTGAGATCTCTGGATTACGCAGCCTGCTCAGGATAGTCGTGTAGAGTGGCTGCTGGATCTCACCACTCCGCAGCAGATAGTCCGGAGAGATGGCAACCCCCTCCTCATCCAGTGAACCGGAGATCGGCATTGATCCCGGACTCTCCGCACCAATATCGGCATGGTGGGCCCGGTTGACCACAAAAGCGGCCACCTCCCCTCCAACCACCAATGGGGAGATCATCGTGACATCAGGCAGATGGGTACCACCAAGAAAGGGGTCATTCAGTATGACCAGGTCCCCCTCTCTCCACTCCATGCGATCCACAATACCCCGCATTGCAAAGGCCATACTCCCCAGATGGACTGGAATGTGGGCGGCCTGTGCACAGAGCTCCCCCTCGGCATCAAAGATGGCGCAGGAGTAGTCGAGCCGGTCCCGGATATTGGGGGAGAATGCCGAGCGCCTCAGAACAGCACCCATCTCGTCACAGACGGCCTCAATCCTGCTGGAGAAGATGGTCAGATCGATCGCATTCATTGCATTGCAACCTACCGTGTTGCAGTAACAATGTCCAGAAACCCACCACTTCTGCTGATCCCCCGCGCATGTTTTGAAAAAATCACATAAAAACATTCCGGCTATTGCCATCACAAAAAAACCCGACTATAATACCTGACAGATTTACTGTGTTATTATTTGGCAGACCAAAGGAGAGAAGAGAATGAACCCACTACAGAGCCGAATTGGTACCGTCATTGCCGGTATCGTACTCGCGATCATCGCCATCTATGCCCTTGGCCCATCCGGTACACTCAGAACACTTGAGTTGTGGGTCTGGTTCCATGTCATCGTCGGAATCACCTGGATTGGCCTTCTCTACTACTTCAACGCAATCCAGGTTCCTGCTGTGGGTGCCGCACTCGCTGATGGCGACCCCGGCCCTGCAGCCATCAACAAGTATGTTGCTCCCCGCGCACTCTTCTGGTTCCGCTGGTCTGCACTGTTGACCTGGTTTTCAGGTGCCGCTGCCCTTGAGGCACTGCATGGTGCACCAGGATCCGGCGTAGTGGCAGCCTTCACCCTCTCCGAGGGGTTCACCGTGATCGGAATGGGTGCCTGGCTGGGTACCATTATGCTGTTCAATGTCTGGATTCTGATCTGGCCCAACCAGCAGAAAATTCTGGGGATGAGAGAGGCCAGTGCCGAGGAGGTCGCCAGGGCCAAGGTGGTGGCTCTGATGGCCTCACGCACCAACACCATGCTCTCGATCCCGATGCTGCTTGGGATGACTGCGCAGGGTCACGGCCTCCCCTTCTGATCCGGATCAACAGCCGTCACCGCAACAGACCCGGCAGATGCCGGGTTTTTTTATTCTGAACTCAGCGTAACCCGGGTGGTTCAGATGCTTGCCAAACCAGTGGCAATCATTACAATAGCTACTCAATTGATCGGCAGCATCTTTTGAGGCTGCCGTTTTTTATTTTGTAAAGAACAAGTTATTTGAAGAATATGAGTGACACCATCATGCCCACCTACGGGCGACTTCCGGTCTCCTTTGTCAAGGGAGAAGGGGGCTGGTTGTGGGACCAACAGGGGAAAAGCTACCTGGATGCCCTCAGTGGCATTGCGGTCTGCGGCCTGGGACACAGCCACCCTGCAGTGAGCGAGGCGATCTGCGATCAGGCCTCCACCCTGCTTCACACCTCCAACCTCTACGGGATTCCCAACCAACAGGCGCTGGCAGACAGACTCTGTGAAATCTCGGGCATGGAGAATGTCTTCTTCAGCAACTCCGGTGCCGAGGCCAATGAGGCAGCAATCAAGCTGGCCCGCCTCCATGGCCATAACCGGGGAATCGATTCGCCCTCCATTATTGTCGCCAAGGGCAGCTTTCATGGTCGCACCATGGCAACGCTCACTGCCACAGGAAACCGCAAGGTACAGGCCGGTTTTGAACCACTGGTCTCCGGCTTTATCCGTGCCCCCTACAACGACCTGGAGGCCCTGAGAGAGATCGCTGCAAACTCAAAAGAGGTGGCAGCCATTCTGGTCGAGCCTGTACAGGGTGAGGGTGGGGTTCAGATCCCCGATCCGGAGTATCTCTCCGGGATACGCAAACTCTGTGATGAGAACGACTGGCTGATGATGGTTGACGAGGTACAGACCGGCATGGGGCGGACCGGGGAGTGGTTCGGATTCCAGCATGCAGCAGTTCAGCCGGATGTGATGACACTCGCCAAGGGGCTTGGAAACGGTCTTCCCATTGGGGCCTGTCTGGCACGCAACAAGGCGGCAACCCTGTTCCAGCCCGGCATGCATGGCTCCACCTTTGGCGGCAATCCGCTGGTAACCCGGGTTGCACTCACGGTCATCCAGACCATTGAGCGGGAGGGGCTGCTGGCACGTGCAGCAGCGCTGGGAGAAAAACTCCAGCGGGGATTTGAGTCGGCACTGAGTGACAGTGACCATATCAACAGTATCCGCTGTCACGGCCTGATGGTTGGAATCGAACTGGACCGGCCCTGTGGCCCACTGGTTGGGAAGGCACTTGAGCAGGGAGTACTGATCAATGTCACCGCAGATCGTGTGGTTCGGCTACTCCCTCCGCTGATCCTGAGCGACAATGAGGTGGAACAGATTATTGCGAAGGTGAGCCAGCTGATCCTGCAATTCACAACAGACAACCGTGAGGAGAACCCATCATGAGCTCCCCCTCTCCACGTCACTTCCTGACCCTGCTCGACCTCTCAAGCGAAGAGTTGAACCGGATCATCCAGCGTGCCATTGAGCTGAAACGGATGCAGCATAATGGAGAGATCCATGAGCCCCTGAAAAACCGGGTTCTGGGGATGATCTTCGAAAAGTCCTCCACCCGCACCC
This sequence comes from uncultured Piscirickettsiaceae bacterium, assembly GCA_964344135.1. Classification (GTDB taxonomy): domain Bacteria; phylum Pseudomonadota; class Gammaproteobacteria; genus Thiopontia. The sequence continues at coordinate 35,719 of CAYFMF010000005.1, read as the reverse complement.
GGGTCTCCTTCGAGGCCGGCATGACCCAGTTTGGTGGCAGCGCGATCTTCCTCTCTCCACGAGATACCCAGCTGGGGCGGGGCGAGCCAATTGAGGACAGTGCACGTGTTCTCTCCAGCATGGTCGATATGGTGATGATCCGCACCTTTGAGCATGAGAAGCTGGAGCGATTTGCAGAGTACTCCTCCGTTCCGGTGATCAATGCCCTGACCGATGACTACCACCCCTGTCAGCTACTGGCCGATATCCAGACCTATGTTGAGCACCGTGGCTCCATCCAGGGCAGGCGGGTCGCCTGGATCGGGGATGGCAACAACATGTGTCACTCCTACATGAATGCCGCCCTTCAATTCGGGTTCCATCTCAATATTGCAACACCCGAGGGATATGGACCCAATCCAGAGATCGTCAAGAAGACCCAACCGCACATCACCCTGACGCATGACCCCATGGAGGCGATATCCGGTGCCGATCTCGTGGTCACCGATGTCTGGGCCAGTATGGGGCAGGAGGAGGAGAGCGATGCCCGCAACGGGGTTTTCCGGAACTATCAGGTCAATGAGGATCTGATCTCCCATGCAGCCGAGGATGCCCTCTTCATGCACTGCCTTCCCGCCCACCGTGGGGAGGAGGTGAGCGGCGATGTGATTGATGGACCACAGAGCGTGGTCTGGGATGAGGCCGAGAACCGCCTCCATGCACAGAAGGCACTGCTCGAGTTCCTGGCCGGCTAAAACACCAACCCGGTGTCTGACTACACCCCCATCTCCTGTGCCCTCCACAGCGAGTATGAGTTGGCCATTATGCGCCGCACCACCATGGTGCTCCAGTGGAGAGACCGGTCCGGGGAGATTGTAACCGGAGAGATACTCCCCACCGATCTGACCACCCGGCCGGATGGTGAATATCTGACCGCAACCACCGCAGAGGGCCGCTCCATCAGGATCCGTCTGGACCAGATCATGGAGCCCAATAGGTAAACTCCCGTAGTTTGTAACATTTTGTCACATAACGTCACATTCTCTAGCAGTATAATCCGGGAATGGAGAGTCCCAACCATATCCTTATTGTCGATGATGATCCGGAGATCCGCACTCTGCTATCACAGTTCCTTGAGACACATGGCTTTCCTCTGGTCTCTACAGCGGCAGATGGCCAGGAGATGCGTGCTGTACTGGAGCGGGAAGAGATCTCGCTGCTTATTCTCGATATCATGCTCCCAAATGAGGATGGATTTACCATCACAAGATCACTGAGAGGTCAGAGCCCGCTCCCCATTATCATCATCTCTGCACGTACCGAGACCGGAGACCGGATCGACGGGATTGAGATGGGGGCTGATGACTACCTCACCAAGCCCTTTGACAATGAGGAGCTACTGGCACGCATCCATGCCGTGCTTCGCAGAACCAACAACAGTGTAATGGATGACGGTGACCATATTCACTTTTCCGGGCTGACACTCTCCATGGTTGAACGGGCCATCCTCAGAAAGGGACACGGCAAGGTTGCGCTCTCCGGAAGCGAATTCAATCTTCTCACCTTCTTTCTCAGACACCCCAACAAACCCTTTACACGTCAGCAGATCATCCGGGAGGTGATGGGGGGCATCGATTTTGTCACCGAGCGGACCATCGACGTCAAGATCAGTCGCCTGCGTGAGCGGCTGGGGGACCGGCAGGGCAATATCATCAAGACCCTGCGCAATGAGGGGTACATCCTGGCGTCAGCAGTCACCCCCCCCCCTCGCTAACCGGTAATCGCATGAACAGACGAGGCTGGCTGTTCCTGATGATGATATTTACTGTTGCGGTTCACGGAAGCGCCGCAGCAGGGGGGGAGGGGAACAGTAGCAGCCTGCCAATGGATGGACTGGAGTCGATCCCCATTGTACTCACCCCATCCAGGATGGAGCAGCCACTCAACGAGACTGCCGCTGCCACCACCATTCTGGATCGCCGACTGATCAAGGCCAGCGGTATCCGGGACCTGCCGGAGCTGTTCCGGTTGATCCCGGGGATGGTTGTCAATTATGAGAGTGGTCACAAGGCCAATGTGAAGTATCACGGCCTCGATGACAGCGGCAATGCTCGCCATCTGCAGGTCCTGGTCGATGGGCGCTCCGTATACCAGCCCGCCTTCTCACGGGTGATCTGGTCTGATCTTCCGGTTGCAATTGAGGATATAGAGCGCATTGAGGTGGTTCGTGGGCCAAGCAGCACCATCCATGGCAGCAACGCCTTTTTCGGTGTCATCAATATCATTACACGCAACCCCTTCGATACCCAGGGTGCCATGGCACGAACCAATATCGGCAGCGATGGCATCAAGGATGGTTTTGCCCGCATCTCCGACTCGTTTGGAGAGATCAATTACCGCCTCTCGATGAGACACCAGAGTGATGACGGTTTTGACCACAACAGCAGTGGCAACCCTCGCTATAACCACCAGAAAGGAAATTTCCTCAACCTGCAGGCAGAGATACCACTCTCTGACCGGGACACCCTCACCATTGATCTGGGCCATAAACGAGGAGACAAGGAGGATGAGCCAAGCTCTGCTGCATACCCACTTTTTGTATCTAATCCTTACCAGACTGAACAGTGGGATTTCAACTCAGAACAGATACGGTGGACCCGTCACCTATCCCCGGACCACAAGGTCCAGGTTCAGTTTTTCCACCATCTAAGTGATGTGGTCTCTCTGAACAGTCAAACCACAGCAGCCATGGCACTTGATCTCAGCTATCATGACCATAGTTACGAGGAGGAGCGTTTTGACCTGGAGCTAGAGGATACCCTCATCATCGATGACACACTACGCCTGAGCAGTGGGGGATCACTACGTAGAGACTACTGGAAGTCAGCATTCTATACAGAGAACAGGAAGGTAAAGAAAGATACCCTCCGTGCCTTTGGCAATCTGGAGTGGCATCCCACCGAAAAGATCATACTCCATGCCGGCGCCATGTGGGAGCGAGAAAAGTCGACCGGTGGCAAGGCGGATTCAAATCTCTCTCCCAGGGTAGCCATTAACCACCACATTGATAGACATAACACAATCCGTGCCAGTTACTCTGAGGCGGTCAGTACGCCCGACCTGTTGGCAACAAACACAATCAGCTCACTTAGATCAGGAACATATGGCGCCCCCTGTGCTGCTCTATTCACAAAACCTTGCCTACTCGCTGTTGGAACCAACTACCTGAATGAGACCCTTGGACTTTCCAATACCACACTGAAACCGGAACATATCACCTCGCGGGAGATCGGTTGGATTACCCATCTCCCGAAGCAATATCTGGACCTCGACCTCAAGCTCTTCAGGGAAAAAATCAGTGATCTCTACGAAGACACGGGGGCTGAAAGTGATGGCGATAATAGTAATGTTGCAGTTATTATCAACCAGAACCGTGCCAATATCAGCGGAGTGGAGGGACAGATCCGATGGTCCCCCACCTCATCCAACACACTGATTCTAAGTGGTGCTCACCTCTTCCACCTCAACAGCAATGATTGGAAAACAGCAGAATCCTTCCCCACCAACAGCGGAAGCATAATGGGTATTCATGAGTTTGGCGCTGGTATTACCGCATCGGCAGCACTCTACTACTCAGGCAAGATGGTTGGAACCGATGGAAATGTCGGAGGACCATTCCGCAGAGTTGATACAAGGGTCTCCAAAGAGTTTAGGGTGGGTGGCAGAGACAATATGGAGCTCTCACTGGTACTGCAGCACCGGCTGGATGACAATCCTGAAAACACCCAGGACAATCTCTACAACGACAAGAACAAGGGCTGGATACAACTCGGTTTCAACTTCTAGCCACTCAACAACACCCCCATGAACCTCTCCTTCATCAGACTCAATAACAGGCTGACTTGGGGGGTTCTCTATCTCTTCCTGCTGTTTTTCACTACCCCTGCACTCTCTGCAGGGGCCACGATTCTCACCGATCGAGACAACAACAGGGCCGAGCAGTTCTCATCCAGTCTGCAGATTGCGCTCAAGAAGTCCGGACTACAGGTCAGCCTGCAGGGCATCGAAACACCCCTCCCTGAACCTGTTCCAGCTGATCAACTCTGGATAACCGTTGGAGAGAGGGCACTCACCCACCACATCCTGCAGCGTCCCAATCTACCAACCATTGCCCTGATGGTTACACAGCAGCAATACAGCAGCGCACTTGGGGAGCGAGAAGAGATCGACCGTATCACAGCCATTTTCTCGGACCCTCCACTGGAGCGACAGATACGCCTGATTCGGCTTGCAATCCCGTCAGCCCGCACCGTTGGTATCCTGCTGAGCACCCAGCCTCAACCGCACCTGGTGGAGAGAATTGCGCATCCAGAGCTGGAGATACTCTATCAGGAGGTCACGGATGGGGTCGGCCGCGTACTGCGGGAGATCATCCCGAGAATTGATGTTCTGCTGACAACCGCTGACCCCCTGCTCTACAACCGGAACAACTTCAGAAACATCCTCCTCAGCAGCTATCGACGCAGGGTTCCCATGGTCTGCCACACCGAGGCATCCGTGGCCGCTGGCTGCATCGCTGGGAGCTACAGCACAGAGGAGGAGCTGCTGAAACAGGCGACTGAACTGATTGGGGATGTTCTACAGAAGAGGGGGGAACACCTCCCTGCAGCAGAACATATCAGGAAGTTTTCCATATCCACCAACCCCAGGGTTGCCCACTCATTGGGGCTACACCTGAAAAACCCTGACCAGATCACCAGACAACTTCTTCAACTTGAGGAAACCATGCCATGAAGAATTGGCCCTTTCGTTACCAAATCATCCTGATCAGTGCCATACCAGCGCTATTGGTCTGGCTGATACTGACTACAAGCAACCTCTACCTGACCTGGGGGGCACTGAACCAGATACACCAACAACATGGTGAGACCCTTGTCAGACAGCTTGCCCCCAGCTGTGAATTTGCAATCTTTTCTGGTGATCTGGAGCCTCTTGGCCAACTACTGGAGAATGTTGTTGCCACCACAAATGTTGACTGGATTGAGGTTTTCGACACGGAATTTCACCTGTTGACCCGAGCCGGAAGGGCATCCATGTCAACTGATGACAGTGAGGGCAAGATCTTCAGCGCGCCAATTCACTCTACTGCCCTGGATATCGATGAGATTACCAATAACAGTGGCGAGGCACCACCTGCCCTTGGGGTCATATCCATCCACTTCTCCACCAAGCCTATTCAACAACTGCAACATGATCTTCTTGTACGCTCATTCTGGATTGGTAGTGCTATTCTTCTGTTGATTGTAGTGTTGGCAACGACCATTTCCAAAAAGCTGGCTGCCGTCTTCCAGAAGATAAGGAGTGCGATGAGACGAATTGCCAGTGGTGACTTTACGGTTACAGAAGAGGGGCTTCCCGAACAGGGAGAACTTGGAGAGTTGGCAGGTGATCTGCACAAGATGGCCCAGTCACTGGAGAGAAACCGGAAACATGCACTTGCCGCTTATGAACAGCTTGAGATCAAGAGCAGGGAGAACGAGCAGTTGTTACAGGAGGGGAGATCAGAGCCGTGAAGCCTTCCCATATCGATTTCAGCTGGAAGGAGTTTGTGGTCGCACTGCTGCTCTGGATCTCGGCCACCCTGGTATCACTCTATTTTATTGCCACTGAACAGCACAATAACCAGAGAGTCGGGTTTCTTCAGAGCTCATATCTCCTGCAAAACAAGATACAGGAGAGCCTGAGAACCAACGATGTTGTGATGCAGAGGATTGCAGAGAGTGTGGGTCCTGCAGACCTCTTCCAGCAGAACAGGATCCGTTCAATCGCTCAGGAGGCGATTGAGCCCTATCCACACATCCGTTCCGTACTACTCTTTCCAACAGTCGCCCTCGAAGAGATGGATGACTTTTCTGTACGGTTCAGGGATCTCTATCCCTCCTCACCAATAACTGCAGATAACCATCACTCCTCTTTATTCTCCCCCATTGCATTTGAATACAGCCGAGACAGGGGGATGCCACAACTGCTGGGAATGGATGCCAGAGAGGTAGTGGCACTCAAGGGAACCATCGACATGGTTGCTGACCATCAACCACTCAGCTCCCTGCCATACCGCCTGGGTGAACACCACCACTATCTCCTGGTAGCCAATGCAGCTAGAGAGCTGAGACACCATGATGACAGCTTTCCCTGGTACAGCAAGATCCATGTTGCCCTGCTAATCGATCCACACCGCATGGTCCCGACAGAAACCTCTGCCGACATTACCCTCTCCCTTCGAACTCCCTACAACAAGGAGGGCAGGAAGTTGTTACAGATCCAGCACGACGGTGACGATCACCTTGTCGAGTTTCCTCTGCATTACAGCGTCCGGCTGGACTCCATGAGCCAGCCTTTTCTTCTCGAGACAGCTCGCACGGTGCCATTTGTTACCCTCTCTGTTGCGGCTTCCACTCTTCTGGTCCTGTTCTCACTACTCTATTTCCTGCTGGTTTTCAGGCTGATCGTGGTAAGGGCTACTGCCAGGAACCATAAGAGGGTCAGTGACACAAAACTGAGAATCAACACCAATAACCGAATTCAGATGATGCATGCAATCTCACACGATATTCGCACACCACTGACCCGCCTGCGTCTACGTGCAAGAGCGCTAGGCAGAGGAGAGCAGGAGAAAATAGTCTCTGATCTGGATGAGATTGATCAACTGGTCAAGAAGTCCATTAACTTCCTGCAGGAAGAGCAGGTCATGGAGGAACCAACCATCTGTGATCTCAACCGGTTTATTCTCACCATTCAGAGAGAGATGGAGGCGGGCGGATACCACTTCACCATTAACGGCAAGGCAGAGTGGCCCTACCTCTGCCAGGTTTTGGAACTGAAACGTGCGGTTGAGAACCTGCTCAACAATGCATTTCACCATGGTGATCGTGTTGAACTGCATGTTTCTGACACAAGACAGCATCTTACTATCGAAATTAGTGATGATGGACCGGGCATTGAGGAGTCACGTATTGACAAGGTAGTTCGCCCCTACATCAGGGGAGATGATTCAAGAGGAAAAAACAACGAGGGGATCGGCCTGGGGCTCTCCATAGTGCACCAGATCTGCGAGGCCCATGGTGGGCAATTACTCCTCAGAAACCGCCCACAGGGTGGGTTCTCCGCATCACTGCTTCTACCCCGCTAAGACGATCCAGCTGGCTGCCAGTTGCAGTACCAGCAGCGCGTAGATCCCGGCAATCAGGTCATCCAGCATCACCCCCAGACCCCCAGTGACCTGTCGGTCTGCCCAGCGGATGGGCCACGGTTTCCAGATATCAAACAACCGAAAGAGCAGGAAGCCTGCAACAATCCAGCCCCAGCCGCTGGGTGCCGCAGCCATCGTGATCCAGAATCCGACAAACTCATCCCAGACAATTCCACCATGGTCATGAACCCCAAGATCCTCCCCGACTCTGCCACAGATCCAGATCCCGATCAGGAATGCAGTCGCCACCACCACCAGATAGAGTGGCAGAGAGAGCGGTGTCATCAAGAGATAGAGCGGAACAGCAGCGAGCGTGCCTGCTGTTCCGGGTGCAATCGGCATCAGCCCGGAGCCAAACCCGAAAGCCAGAAAGTGGGTTGGCCGGGTGAATACGGTTTTACCAGAAGGGTTCAATTCCCCTGCTTTGCCCCGATCCGCAGGCGTAGCGAGTTGAGGCGGATAAAGCCCTCTGCATCCTTCTGGTCATAGGCCCCGGCATCATCCTCAAAGGTGGCGATCTCCTCACTGAAGAGGCTGTTGCGCTCCGACTTGCGCCCCACCACAATGACATTGCCCTTGTAGAGCTTGAGTCGAACCGTGCCGTTGACGGTTTTCTGGGTCTCATCAATGGCCGCCTGCAGCATCCTGCGCTCTGGTGACCACCAGTAGCCGTTATAGACCAGCTCCGCATAGCGCGGCATCATCTCATCCTTGAGGTGGGCCGCATCCCGGTCCAGCGTCAGGGATTCCATTGCGCGGTGGGCCTTGAGCAGAATGGTTCCCCCCGGAGTCTCGTAACAGCCACGGGACTTCATCCCCACATAGCGGTTCTCGACAATATCGTCACGACCAATTCCGTTCTCACCGCCCATCCTGTTGAGGGTCTCCATGATCGTTGCCGGGCTCATCGCCTCTCCATTGATCGCAACCGGATCCCCCTTCTCAAAATCGATCTCGATATAGGCAGCTTCATCCGGTGCATGCTCCGGGGAGACGCTCCAGCGCCACATCTCCTCCTCCGGCTCTGCCCAGGGATCCTCGAGAATATCCCCCTCGTAGGAGATATGGAGCAGATTGGCATCCATCGAGTAGGGGGACTTCTTACCCTGCTGGGCAAAGTCGACCGGGATGCTGTGCTCCTCGGCATAGGCCATCAGTTTGGCCCGTGAGTTGAGATCCCACTCCCGCCACGGTGCAATGATCTGCACATCCGGCATCAGTGCATAGGCCCCCAGTTCAAAGCGCACCTGATCATTCCCCTTGCCGGTTGCTCCATGGGCGATGGCATCGGCACCAGTCTCTTTCGCAATCTCCACCAGTCGCTTGGAGATCAGCGGCCGGGCGATGGATGTCCCCAGCAGATATTCCCCCTCATAGATTGCGTTGGCCCGGAACATCGGGAAGATGAAGTCGCGGGCATACTCCTCACGCAGATCATCAATGTAGATCTCCTTGATCCCCATCGCCTCCGCCTTGGCACGGGCCGGCTCGACCTCCTCCCCCTGGCCGATATCGGCGGTGAAGGTGACCACCTCACAGCCGTAGGTATCCTCCAGCCACTTGAGGATAATGGAGGTGTCCAGACCCCCAGAGTAGGCAAGTACGACTTTTTTGATATCCGACATAATCTCGTTCCAAACTATAATTTCTCAGATGCACCGCAGAGGGCAGATCACACTCGTAGTCTCGAAAGTTTTGGCGGTTCGTTCTCTGCAGCCGGCTGCAACCTGGGCGGTTGCAGCCGAGCGACACAGGGATGTGCTTGAGCGTGCTGCAGAGAACGGGCCACCAAAATATATGCAATGGTCTAATACACGGAGCTTACTCATGAAAGCCTTGTGTACTCTTTGCCCTCTGTGGTGAATAGCGGTAATTCTACCTCTTTTTGGGCGGCATTAAATCAGTAATCGTCCCCTCGGCCATCTCGGCGGCAAAACAGAGGGTCTCGGAGAGGGTTGGATGGGGGTGGATGGTCAGGCCGATATCCTCCATGTCGGAGCCCATCTCGATCCCCAGCACCGCCTCGGCAATCAGTTCACCGGCGTTGGTGCCAACCATCGCCGCACCAATCAGCCGTCCCGTCTCCTTGTCGAAGAGCGCCTTGGTCATCCCCTCATCGCGACCGATACTGAGGCTGCGACCACTTGCCGCCCAGGGGAAGGCCCCCTTGGTGTACTCAACCCCCTGCTCCTTGGCCTCCGCCTCGGTGAGCCCAGCCCAGGCCACCTCCGGATCGGTATAGGCAACCGACGGGATGGTCAACGGCTCAAAGACCGACTTATGACCGGCAATCACCTCTGCCGCCACCTTCGCCTCATGGGTCGCCTTGTGGGCCAGCATCGGCTGCCCGACAATATCCCCAATCGCAAAGATATGGGGGACATTGGTCCGCATCTGCCCATCAACCGGGATAAAGCCCCACTCATCCACCGCAACACCCGCCTTGTCGGCATCGATCAGCTTGCCATTGGGGGCACGACCAACCGAGACCAGTACCGCATCGAAGAGCTCCTCATCGGGTGCCTTTGCCCCCTCGAAACCGACCCGGATCCCCTCTCCGGTTGCCTCCATTTCCGCCACACGGGTCTTCAGGTAGATATTCTCGTATCGCTTGTCGATCCGCTTCTGCAGTGGACGGATGATGTCCTTGTCGGCACCGGGAATCAGCGAGTCCTGCATCTCCACCACGGTAATCCTGGAGCCCAATGCCTGATAGACCGTTGCCATCTCCAGGCCAATAATTCCGCCACCAATGATCAACAGCCGCTCCGGGATCTCCTTCAGCCGCAGTGCGTCGGTGGAGTCCCAGACCCGGGGGTCGTCATGGGGAAAGGCTGGAATCTCGACCGAGCGGGAACCAGCCGCAATAATGGCGTGCTCAAAGGAGATGCTCTTCTCCCCCTCTGCAGTCTCAACAGCCAGTGTATTGGCAGAGGTGAAGCGCCCCTCCCCGGTGACCACCTCCACCTTGCGCTGTTTGGCCAGCATCGCCAGCCCCCCGGTGAGGCGGCTGATGATCCCATCCTTCCAGCCACGGATCTCATCAATATTGACCTCGGGCGGACTGAAGCGGACCCCATGGTCAGCCATCGAGTTGGCCTCATTCAGCACCTGTGCGGTATGGAGCAGTGCCTTGGAGGGGATGCAGCCCACATTGAGACAGACCCCGCCAATTGAGCCGTGGCGCTCAACCAGAACCACCCTCTTCCCCAGATCTGCCGCTCTGAAGGCCGCGGTATAACCACCTGGGCCCGAACCCAGCACCAGCACCTCGGCCTGAAAATCACTCGCTCCCTCAGGGGGTGCTGCCGCCTCTGGTGCATTCATGGCTGAATCGGATGCGGCCACCTCACCACTCTCTTCCGGTACAGTATCCGATACCGTCTCCATGGTCAGGATCAGCTCGCCCTCGGAGACCTTGTCCCCCAGCGCCACCTTGATCTCTCCAACGATCCCGTCATGGGGCGAGGGGATCTCCATGGTTGCCTTGTCACTCTCCAGCGAGATCAGGGAGTCCTCTTTCGATACGGAGTCCCCTGGTGAAACCAGGATCTCAATGATCTCAACTCCCTCAAAGTCCCCAATATCGGGGAGCAGTACATCCATTGTTGTGGTCATCAGAGGAGCACCTTGCAGTATTCACGCAGCAGCTGGTTGAGCCGGGTGATGAAACGGGCACCATCGGCCCCATCGATCACACGGTGGTCATAGGAGAGTGCGAGCGGCAGCATCAGGCGTGGCTCAAAGTCATCCCCATTCCAGATCGGCCTGGTCTGGGAGCGGGCCACTCCAAGAATCGCCACCTCGGGCGCATTGACGATCGGGGTAAACTGGGTCCCACCAATCCCGCCCAGACTGGAGATCGAGAAGGTTCCGCCCTGCAGGTCATCCGCCTTCAATTTTCCATCACGGGCCCGTGCACTGATATCCATCAACTCTGCTGCCAGGTCGAAGACCCCCTTGCGGTCCACCTCCCTGACCACCGGCACCATCAATCCATTGGGTGTATCAACGGCCACCCCCAGATTGTAGTAGTGCTTGATGACCAGCTGCTCACTCTCTGTATCAAGCGATGCATTGAACTGCGGGAACTCCTTGAGTGCCGCAACCACCGCCTTCATGATAAAGACCAGTGGGGTCAATCGGACACCCCGCTTCTCGGCATCCTCCTTGCTGGACTTTCTGAACTCCTCCAGCCGGGTGATATCGGCCTCATCAAACTGGGTAACATGGGGGATATTGAGCCAGCAGGCATGGAGGTGTTTCCCAGAGATCTTCTTGATCCGGGAGAGTGGCCGGTTCTCAACCTCGCCAAATTTGGTGAAGTCGACCGCAGGAATCTCCGGAATGGCACTACCACCCTGGGCTGGCGCCACTGCACCGCCTGAGAGGGCCGACTTGACGAACTGTTTGACATCCTGCTTGAGGATTCTCCCCTTTGGTCCGGTTCCCCCAACCTGGGCCAGTACCACTCCCAGTTCACGGGCAAAACGGCGTACTGCAGGAGATGCATGTGCCTTGCCTCCCGCTGCCGGGGCAGCAATTATTGGCTGTTGGGGCGCTGGGGAAGTGGCGGCGACCGATACTGCATCTACGGCTGGGGCAGGCGTCTCAGCAGCCACTGCGGCCTCCTGAACCGGTTCACTCTCTGCTGTGGATACCGACGCACGATCCCCCTCGGAGGATTCCATCATCAAAATCAGCGACCCCTCGGAGACGCTATCGCCAACCGAGACCTTCAGCTCCCTGACGGTACCACCAAAGGGGGCCGGGATCTCCATGGTTGCCTTGTCACTCTCCAGTGAGATCAGTGAATCCTCCTGCTGGACCTCCTCTCCGGGGGAGACCAGGATCTCAATCACCTCAACCTCGGAAAAGTCCCCAATATCGGGAACCTTGACCTCTGTTAACTCTGCCATGATTGCTCCCCTCTACTTATCGAGTCACTGGATTGGCACGATCTGCATCGATACCATACTTTTCGATGGCCTCTGCCACCCTGGAGGGGTCGATTGCCCCCTCATCCGCCAGTGCCTTGAGGGCAGCAACCACCACATGGTTACGATCCACCTCGAAGAAATCACGCAGCTTCTCACGGGTATCACTGCGACCAAAGCCATCGGTCCCCAGTGTCACGTAGTGCCCCGGCACAAAGTCCCGGATCTGCTCCGCATAGAGGCGGATATAGTCGGTTGATGCGATGACTGGCCCCCTGGCACCCGCCAGCGACTGGGCAACAAAGCTCTCTCTGGGTGGCTTGGTTGGGTGGAGACGATTCCAGCGAGCAACATCCTGCCCCTCACGGGCAAGCTCATTGAAACTGGTGACACTCCAGATATCGGAGCTGACGCCCCACTCGGAACTCAATAGCTCGCTTGCAGCCTCAACCTCACGCAGGATGGCGCCACTGCCCATCAGCTGCACATGGTGCTCACCCCCCTCCGCCCTGCGAAGTGGATAGATCCCCTTGATGATCCCCTCTGCCACCCCCTCCGGCATGTCGGGGTGGGCGTAGTTCTCATTCATCACCGCAATATAGTAGAAGACATTCTCCTGCTCCGCATACATCCGACGCAGCCCATCCTGGATAATGACCGCCAGCTCATAGGTGTAGGTTGGATCATAGGAGATACAATTGGGGATGGTTCCGGCATAGATGTGGCTGTGGCCATCCTGATGCTGCAGCCCCTCTCCATTCAGGGTGGTACGCCCTGCGGTACCCCCCATCATGAAGCCACGTGCCTGCATGTCGCCAGCGGCCCAGGCAAGATCCCCGATGCGCTGAAAACCGAACATGGAGTAGTAGATGTAGAAGGGGATCATGCTGATCCCATGGTTGGAGTAGGCGGTTGCTGCCGCCATCCACTCCGCCATGGCGCCCGCCTCATTGATCCCCTCCTGGAGGATCTGCCCCTTGGTATCCTCCCGGTACCACATCACCTTGTCGGAATCCTCCGGCTCGTAAAGCTGTCCGGAGGAGGAGTAGATCCCCAGCTGGCGGAACATCCCCTCCATGCCAAAGGTACGTGCCTCATCGGGAACAATGGGCACCACATGTTTTCCTATCTTCTTGTCCCTGGCCAGGGTAGAGAGCAGCCGCACAAAGGCCATGGTGGTGGAGAGCTCCCGTTTTCCGCTCCCCTTGGTCAGCGCCTCAAACGCATCCAGCCCGGGCACCTCCAGCGACTCGGCCCGCTGTCTTCGTTCAGGGAGATAGCCACCCAACTCCTCACGCCGCTGATGGAGATACCTGAGCTCCTCACTCCCCTCCTCTGGACAGATAAAGGGGATCTCCTCCATCTCTGCATCGGAAACGGGGATACTGAAGCGGTCACGGAAGCGGCGCATGTGCTCGATCCCCATCTTCTTCTGGGAGTGGGTTGCATTCTGCCCCTCACCGGCCTCACCCATGCCATACCCCTTGACCGTCTTGGCCAGGATTACGGTGGGCTCTCCCTTGTGCGCCTTGGCTGCACTATAGGCCGCATAGATCTTGCGTGGATCATGTCCACCCCGCTGCAGCTTCCAGATATCCTGATCGGTCATGTCGGCAACCAGATCGAGCAGCTCGGGATACTTGCCGAAGAAGTGCTTGCGGACAAAGGCGCCATCCTTGGATTTATAGGCCTGGTAGTCTCCATCCACCACCTCCTCCATCCGTTTCAGCAGCAGGCCGCTCTTGTCCTTTGCCAACAGGGCATCCCAGCCAGAGCCCCAGATCACCTTGATTACATTCCAGCCGGCACCACGGAACAGCGCCTCCAGCTCCTGAATGATCTTGCCGTTGCCACGCACCGGACCATCCAGCCGCTGCAGATTACAGTTGATGACAAAGGTGAGGTTATCGAGTTTTTCACGCCCCGCCAGTGTGACTGCACCCAGCGATTCGGGCTCATCCATCTCGCCATCACCCAGATAGGCCCAGACCTGACGCCCCTCGGTGTCCAGCACCTCACGGTGGTGCAGATACTTCATGAAGCGGGCCTGATAGATGGCCTGAATGGGCCCCAACCCCATGGAGACGGTAGGGAACTGCCAGAAGTCCCGCATCAGCCAGGGGTGTGGATAGGAGGAGATCCCCTCTCCGTCCGACTCAAAACGGAAGTTCTCCAGCTGTTTCCTGGTGACCCTTCCCTCAAGGTAGGCACGTGAGTAGATCCCCGGGGCGATATGACCCTGGAAGAAGACCAGATCACTCCCCTTCTCTGCCCCGTTACCCTGGAAGAAGTGGTTAAAGCCAACATCATAGAGTGTGGCCGAGGAGGCAAAGCTGGCAATGTGACCACCAACATTTCCGGGGCGGTGGTTTGCCTTGACCACCATCGCCATCGCATTCCAGCGAATATAGGCGCGCAGCTTGTGCTCAATCGACTGATCCCCCGGTATGCGATCCTGCTGACTCACCGGAATGGTATTTACGTAGGCGGTATTGGAGCTGTAGGGGAGATTGACGCCTGAGCGACGGGCCCGATCCATCATCTTCTCAATCAGATAGTGGGCACGATCCGTCCCCTCAAACTCAATCACCGACTCCAGTGCGTCCAGCCACTCCTGAGTCTCTTGTGGATCCTTGTCACTCATTGTTGCCATGTAACCTCGTTGCGTACCCGGGTGTACGTAATTATTGTTTGGCCGTTATCCCCGGGATCCTGCCCGGAAATAATCTGACGTTTCATTGATCCGTATATCATCGGTTTTTTGGGTAAACAGGTCAAGAAACCATCCCCCTGAAGCAAGAAGTTTTGCAGACAAAACCCTCCCTTTTGTGACATGATCTCCTCACCATTCGAAGAGCAATTTTCAGGACCCCACCCAAACCGATGAGTGACTCCATCACCATTACCCGACCCGATGACTGGCACCTCCATCTGCGTGACGGGGACGCAATGCGCTCGGTACTCTCCGACAGTGCAAGGCGGTTTGGTCGAGCCATTGTGATGCCCAACCTCTCCCCTCCTGTTACCACCGTAACCGCTGCCATGGAGTACAGGGAGCAGATTCTGGATGGAATCCCGGATGGTCTCCCATTCAGGCCGTTGATGACCCTCTACCTTACAGACAACACCTCAGCAGCAGAGATTCAGCGGGGCTCCGACAGTGGCCTGATTACTGCCGCAAAACTCTACCCGGCAGGGGCCACGACCAACTCCGACTCGGGAGTGACCGAACTGTCAAACATCATCGAGCCGCTGGCAATGATGGCTGAACTCAACATGCCACTGCTGGTCCATGGCGAGGTTACCGACCCTGCTGTTGACCTGTTTGACCGTGAGGCCCTCTTTATCGAGCGTGTACTTGCGCCGGCTCTGGAGCAGCTCCCCACCCTGCGGGTGGTGTTTGAGCACATAACAACCCGGGATGGAGTCCAGTTTGTGGAGCAGGCAGCCGAGACGGTTGCGGCGACCATCACCGCACACCATCTGTTGATGAACCGCAATGCCATGTTCAGTGGCGGGATACGCCCCCACCACTACTGTCTGCCGGTCCTCAAGCGAGAGCGGCACCGGATTGCCCTGGTAGAGGCCGCCACCAGCGGTAATCCAAAATTCTTCCTGGGAACCGATAGCGCCCCCCACCCTCGTGACGCCAAGGAGAGCAGTTGTGGCTGCGCCGGAATGTACACTGCACATGCAGCGATCGAGCTCTATGCAGAGGCGTTTGAGGAGGCAGGCGCGCTGGACCGACTGGAGGGGTTTGCCAGCTTCTTTGGTGCAGATTTCTATGGAATGACCCGAAACAGGGAGACAATCACCCTGGAGAAGAGGTCATGGGAGGTTCCTGCAGAGCTCCCCTTTGGGAAGGAGACAGTGGTCCCCTTCCGGGCCGGTGAGCAGGTCGGCTGGTCTATCCGTTAGGAACCTCTTGAACGGCAGGGCAGCCTGTACTTGTCGGGCAGGCGGCGCTTCCCATGGGGAAGCCCCAGATGGGAGAGCTCACAGAGCGCATTACGGTAGACACTGCGCTTGAAGTAGACCACATCCCCAATCGGATCCCAGTAATCGACCCAGCGCCAGGCATCAAACTCGGGGTGCTCAACACGATCCAGCCGCACCTCCGAGTCATGTGCAATCAGGCGCAACAGAAACCACTTCTGCTTCTGACCCACACAGAGTGGGCGATTGCCACCACGAATACAGCGCTTTGGCAGCCGATACTTGAGCCATCCACGAGTCTGCCCCAACAACTCAACATGCTGAGGCAGCAGTCCGATCTCCTCATAGAGCTCACGATAGACCGCCTCCTCCGGAGTCTCATCCTCATCAATCCCCCCCTGGGGAAACTGCCACCCATTCTGCCCAATCCGACGGGCCCAGAAGAGCTTCCCCTTGTTGTTGATGACGATAATCCCTACATTTGCGCGATAACCATTCTCATCAATCACATCAGCTACCCAAAATACTCTCAATTATTATTGGGAGCCCCTGAGCCGGTATCTGCGGACTGTATTGCAACCAGCAACTGACCCAATAGAGGGCTCCCTTATAGTCTGCTTGAAGTTTAGCACATAAGTGAAGGCGGTTTGCTTGCTGTACAATACGCCGCAATGGATCAACCACAAAGGAGAGACCCTTCCATGGCGCTGGCTATCTTTGACCTCGACAATACCCTGATTGCAGGTGACAGTGATCATCTCTGGGGGGAGTTTCTGGTTCGTCATGGCCACGTGGATCGCACCCTCTATCGGCAGGAGAATGACCGTTTCTACGAGGAGTACCAGCAGGGCAACCTCAATATCCAGGAGTGGCTGGAGTTTCAGTTCAAACCGCTGGCCGCCCACCCCGCCACACTATTGAATGAGTGGCGTGATCTCTTCATCAGAGAGGATATTCACCCCATCCTGCTTCCAAAGGCGGGGAAGCTGATTGACGCTCACCGCAACCGGGGGGACACCCTGCTGATCATCACTGCAACCAACCGTTTCATTACTGAACCGATCGCGGCACTCCTGGGGATTGAACAGCTGATCGCCACGGAGCCAGAGCGGGTGGATGGGGAGTATACCGGCAGCGTTGACGGAGTCCCCTCCTACCAGGAGGGAAAGATTACCCGCCTCAATGAGTGGCTCAGAGAGCACGATCTCTCCATGGAGGGGAGCACCTTCTACAGTGACTCCCATAATGATCTCTCGCTGCTGAATCGTGTCGACCACCCGGTTGCCGTCGATCCTGATGAGATCCTGAGGGGCGTTGCCGAAGAGAAGGGGTGGCCAATTCTCTCGTTACGAGAGCAGGAGTAGTGAGGAGTCCCCGGAGAGGCATGAGAAGAGAGCTGCAACGTACCCGTATCCAGATCTCCTCCAGAAAGCTGTGGCGGAGACAGATGGTTTTCTGGGGTGGTGCATTGGCCACCGGTGGATCGGTTGCACTGTTTGTGATCCTTGGCCAGCAGGTTGAGGGGCTGTTCAGGGAGATGGTCGACCACTCCTCCTGGCTGCCATTCCTGCTCGCACCCGCTGGACTGGTGGTGATCTCACTGCTCACCCGGCACTACTTCCCCAATGCACAGGGGAGCGGAATCCCGCAGACCGTAGCGGCACTGGAGATGGCCTCCCATGAGGCACGAAAGAGCCTTCTCTCTCTAAAGCTTGCAGCAGGGAAGTTCCTGCTCTCTCTGCTGGGGCTTCTCTGTGGGGCATCCGTTGGGCGTGGAGGTCCCGCGGTCCATATCGGGAGCTCCATTCTCTTCTCGGTGGGGCGCTACGCCCATTTCCCCCGTTACAATCTGGACTATGGGCTGATACTTGCCGGTGGTGCCGCCGGACTTGCAGCAGTCTACAATGCACCCCTGGCAGGAATCTTTTTCGCGATTGAGGAGCTCAGCCGTTCCATCAACGGACGCATCAATAGTGCAATCCTGGGTGCCATACTGATCTCCGGAGTCGTCGCTCTTCTCATTCTGGGAGAGTACAGCTACTTCGGCCACAGCGGAGCGACCCTGCCATTCAATCTCACTGGGCTCGGTGCTGTTCTGGTCTGTGGCCTTGCGGGCGGAGTGGTTGGCGGGCTCTTTGCCTCGGGGCTGATTCACGGGACCCGTCGAATTGCCCCCCACCTGCGTACCCACCCCATTATCATCCCGGCACTCTGTGGCCTTGCCCTGGCCACCCTGGGGCTACTCTCCGGAAACACCATTTTCGGAACCGGATATTACGAGACACAGGCGATCATCGCCGGCGAGGGAGAGTTTGGCCTGCTCTATCCGTTCCTCAAGATGCTGGCCACCGTATCATCGTTCCTTGCCGGCATTCCTGGCGGCATCTTCGGACCCTCACTGGCTACAGGAGCTGGCCTGGGAGCCGGGATTGCACAGTGGTTCCCCGCCGAGATTCTATCCGCTGTAATTCTGCTGGGAATTGCCGGCTACTTCGCCGGCATGATCCAGACCCCCATTACCGCCTTTGTAATCATCATGGAGATGACTGACAATCAGCAGATGTTGCTGCCACTGATGGCAACGGCCTTTATCGCCTTTGGTGTCTCGAAGCTGTTCTGTCCAACCCCCATCTATCAGGCACTGGCAAGAGACTTTATTCAGCGAGGAGAACAATGAACAGATCCCTTCTAAAAATTGCTCAGCCCATTGTGCTGGCCATTGTAATTGGCACACTATTTATCTCCCTCAGGGAGAGCTTCCTGAGCGCAAAGGTCATCCACCTGCTTGCCCTGATCTCCTGGTTTGCCGGACTGTTCTATCTGCCCCGACTATTCGTCTACCATGCCATGGCGGATGAGGAGCGGGTCATGGAGACACTGGTCGTCATGGAGCAGAAGCTTTTCCAATACATCATGACCCCTGCTGCAGTTCTGACTCTGGCGACTGGAGTGTGGATGGTTGATCTGTGGAAGTGGGTATTTCCTGACTGGCTGGTGCTCAAGTTGATGCTGGTAGTGGTGCTGCTGGTTTATCACTATCAGTGCTGGAGATACCTCGTCATCTTCAGGCGAGGTGAGAACCGCAAAAGCCATACCTTCTATCGATTCTTTAATGAGATCCCTACCCTGCTGCTGATTGGAATTGTCATCCTGGTCGTTGTCAAACCGTTCATCCAGTAGCCAGTAGCCACAATCCACGTCCTCTCTACCCAGAAATGAAAAAACCCGGGAGCCAGTCCCGGGTTCTTCTGCTGAATCGTGCTGCTCTCTATGAACAGCCACCCCCTGCCGATCCACAGGTTCCACACCCGCCGCCGGCTGGTGCCTTGGTGTTGTTGAAGACAAAACTTGGCCCCTGTGGACCATTGATATAGTCTATCTCCACACCATCCAGCGTGGCCAGACACTGTGGATCCACATAGATATTCAACGCATCAGACTCCAGTATCGCATCCTCGTCACCAATGGAGTCCGCAAAAGTCATCCCCCACTGCGTGCCGCTGCAACCGCTACCTGCAACATAGATACGAACACCCTTGATCTCATCATTATCCTCGGACTGCAGCAGTGCAGCCAACTGCTGCTCTGCATCACTGGAAATCTTGAACTCATCGGTAACTGCAACTGCCATCAATCTAAACCTCTTTTCTATTTCATCAGATCGGTCAATTGTACCACCATCCCGGTAAAGGGAAAGGATTTCCCCGACTGTTTTAGTAGGGTTTGTCCCTACTTACTCTGTAGGTGGTGGCCAAGATTCGCAACGAAGGATAGAATCATTTCCCATGGAAAATAGAAAAATTGCTTTTATCGGTGGCGGAAACATGGCCTTCAGCCTGATTGGTGGCCTGATTTCTGGAAACTGTCCAGGATCCAATATTCGGGTGTCCGACCCCAAGCAGGAGCGTCTGGAGATGATGCAGGAGAAGCTTGGGATCACCCCCTTTCTCTCCGACAATCGCGGAGCAGCGGAGGGGGCCGATGCCATTGTGCTGGCAGTAAAACCTCAGGTTCTGGCCGGGGTGGCAGCAGAGATCGGAGAGGCCATCGGCAACCGGTCAGACGGCTCCGCGCTGATCATCTCGATCGCAGCAGGGGTCAGAGAGTCTGATCTTCAGCGCTGGTTGGGTGGTAGCCACGCAATCGTCCGTACCATGCCCAACACCCCGGCCCTGCTTCGCAGTGGCGCTACAGGACTCTATGCCAATCCGCATGTCTCCGAACAGCAGAGAGATCTTGCCGAGTCAATCATGCGTGCCGTGGGAACCGCCATCTGGCTGGAAGAGGAGCAGCAGATGGATGCGGTGACTGCGCTCTCCGGCAGTGGCCCGGCCTACTTCTTTCTCCTGATGGAGGCGATGGAGGCTGCCGGAAAGGAGTTGGGACTGTCAGAGGAGACCGCCCGCATACTCACCCTCCAGACCGCATTTGGGGCCGCCAAGATGGCCCTGGAGCGACCAGAAAGCAGTGCCGATCTGCGCAAGATGGTGACCTCTCCCGGAGGGACCACCGAGAGGGCGATCGCCCTTTTTCAACAGCAGGGGCTGGAAGAGATCGTAATGAAGGCACTCACTGCCGCTCGTGACCGCTCCATTGAGCTGGCCGATATTCTGGGGAAGGAGTGAGATGCCAATGTCCCATACATCCGGTGCCGGACTCTTCCTGCTGCAGGCACTGTTCGGTATTGTTATTCTGATTCTCCTGTTGCGCTTTCTGTTCCAGTTGATGCGTGTCGACTTCTATAACCCGATCTCGCAGACCATTTCACGATTCAGCGATCCGGTTCTGCGTCCCTTCCGCTCCCTTATTCCCTCCTCAAGGCGGATCGATGGTGCCTCACTCACTCTGCTGCTCCTCCTGCAGTTCCTCCATCTGCTGCTGATCAGCTCCCTGCAGGGTATTCAGGCAAATCCGCTGGGGCTGGCCATTCTGTCAATCACCGAGATTCTCTCCCTGATTGCCGGCATCCTCTTCTGGTCCATCATTATCCTTGCGGTAGTGAGCTGGTTTCAGCCACACACCCACCACCCTGGTCTCTCCATACTGCAGCAGCTGAGTGATCCGTTGATACGCCCCATTCGACAGCGACTACCGCCCACAGCCGGGGTCGATTTCACCCCAATCATCGCGCTACTAGGGATCAAGCTCGCCGAGTTTCTCCTGATTGCGCCACTACAGGATATGGCCGCAATGTTGCTGCGCTAATGGACCCGGACAGCAGCTTCTACCAGTGGCAGGGAAGGGCACTTGTTCTTCAGCTTCTGGTACAGCCCAAGGCACGCAAGGATGAGATTGTCGGCCCCCATGGAGATGCACTCAAAATCCGCATCACCGCACCACCCGTTGATGGCAAGGCCAACCGCCACCTTCTGAAAATGGTTGCAAAAACTTTCGGTGTAAAAGAGCGCGCAATAACCCTTCTCTCTGGGGAATCCAGCCGCCACAAACGGCTCTCAATTGAGAGTCCAACACTTCTTCCTCCACTGATTGCGCCCAAACCAAACAGTCATTAAACTCTCGCCATGTCTGAGCAGTTTCCACAAGACTCCGTCGGTCTGGTCACCCCGCAAACCATCCACTTCGATCAGCCCCTGGGTTTGATCAGTGGAGCCACACTGGACCACTATGAGCTGGTCTACGAGACCTATGGAACGCTCAATGCAGAGAGGAGCAATGCAGTCCTGATCTGCCATGCCCTCTCCGGCAACCACCATGCCGCAGGATACCACCTCGACAGTGACGGCAGGCCGGAGCGCAAGCCGGGCTGGTGGGAGACCGCCATCGGTCCAGGCAAACCGATCGATACCAACCGTTTTTTCGTGGTCTGCCCCAACAATCTTGGAGGGTGCAATGGCTCTACAGGCCCCATCAGTACCAACCCGGAGACAGGAAAACCCTACGGGCCGGACTTTCCAATCGTAACCGTAGAGGACTGGGTCAACAGCCAGGCCCGAATGGCCGATGAACTGGGAATCGACCAGTGGGCAGCAGTTATCGGGGCAAGCCTCGGTGGCATGCAGGTACTGCAGTGGAGCATCGCCTTTCCGGAACGGATTCAACATGCAGTTGTCATTGCTGCCGCCCCCAGGCTTACGGCACAGAACATCGCGTTTAATGAGGTGGCCCGGCAGGCGATCCGTACAGATCCCGACTTCCATCAGGGGCGCTATCTGGAACAGAACACCCTTCCTGAACGGGGGTTGCGGCTGGCCCGAATGCTGGGCCATATCACCTATCTCTCGGACGAGTCGATGGGGGCAAAGTTTGGCCGTGAGCTGCGCGAGGGGCAGATAAAATACGATTATGGGGTGGAGTTCCAGGTAGAGAGCTATCTGCGTTACCAGGCGGACTCCTTTGTTGGCAAATTTGATGCCAATACCTACCTGCTGATGACCAAGGCACTGGACTACTTTGACCCGGCCCATCCCCATGGGGATGACCTGACTGAGGCACTGCGCACTGTAACGGCCAGGTTTTGTGTCATCTCCTTTACCAGTGACTGGCGCTTCTCACCCCAACGCTCCCAGGAGCTGGTTCGTGCACTGCTGGATAACGACCTGAGCGTCAGCTATGCAGAAATCAGCGCCCATCAGGGGCATGACGCCTTTCTGATGCCAATTGCCCACTATCTTGATGTCTTTCACGCCTATATGGGGCGGATCACCGCCCCATCGGCTGAGGCCCAGCCTGCTGTGGAGGGGAACTGATTATGCTCCGTCCTGATCAGGAGATGATCTGCAACTGGATTCAACCGGGAACCCGGATTCTCGATCTGGGTTGTGGTGACGGAGCACTATTGAGACATCTGACAGACCATCTCAATATTGAGGGTTACGGGCTGGAGCTGGATGACAGCAAGGTGCTCAGCAGTCTGGAAAACGGGATCAATGTGATCCAGTCCGATCTGGACCGTGGTCTGGCGGACTATTTTGATGACGACTCCTTTGATTATGTGATCATGAGCCTGACACTGCAGGCGATGAACTTCCCGGATCAACTGCTGGACGAGATGCTGCGTGTCGGAAAACAGGGAATCATCACATTCCCCAACTTTGGACACTGGAAGAACCGTCTGCAGCTGATGTTTGGTGGCAGGATGCCGGTCACAAAAGCTCTGCCCAACAGCTGGTACAACACGCCCAACATCCACCTCTGTACCGTGGATGATTTCGAGAAGCTCTGTGAAGACAAGGGGATCCGGATTCTGGAGCGTACGGTTGTCGACAACCAGCATCGTGAACAGGCGCTGCTCAGACTCTCACCAAACCTGTTGGGCGAGACCGCCATCTACCGTTTTGAACGAATCCCCTATCACCAGTAGCCTCCAACACCGCCCAGCCACCCCGCAAATGGGAGAAATCACCCTTGAAATCCCGCAGGAATTGGGAGAATATCTATTGCACAAACAATAATAATATCGATGCAACAACTACCAAAGGAAATTGGAAATGAAACTGAAAACCACCCTCTTTACCCTGCTCTGCGGGTTGCTCATCTCTTTTCAGGCAAGTGCTGAACAGTCTGTCAGCTTTGGTGACTATGTTGTCCATTACAACGCCTTCCGCTCAGACTCCATTCCGGCTGATGTTGCCCGTCGTCACGGCATTATCCGAAGTAACCACCGGGCAGTGATCAATATTACCGTGATGAAGAAACAGGAGGATGGTAGCGCTACACCCATAGCTGCACAGGTCTGGGGCTCCACAACCAATCTCAACAACCAGTTGAGCACGCTCCACTTTTTTCCCGTGCGTGAACAGAACACAATCTACTACCTGGATCAGTTCCGGATCGACAATAACGATACCCTGAAATTCCAGATCCATGTGGACCCAACCCCTTTCAGCACCAGTTCTGACAGCGTGGGGGGCGGCAGCAAGGACGGTGCCGAGACCATTGAGTTCACACAGAACTTCTATACCGGCTAGACCGCTCCCATATGGTGGGGGGCTGGAGTTTCAGGTAGCGCACCATCCAAAAAGGGCTGCCCCTGTGGGACAGCCCTTTTTGCGCTCTGTTCTGGAGAAGCGCTGAGCAGCATCAGATCACCCGCTCATTGCCCCCATCAATCGGCACCTGTGCAGCCGTGGTCTTTGCAAACAGTGGCCCGCACATCTCTGCAGTCAGCTCTGCCACATCACGGCTGGTCACCTCTACCTTGAGAACATTGCGACTCTTGTACTCCTCGACACTCATCCCGTAGTGGTCCGCCCGCGCCTGTAGCACCTCCTCACTCCAGATCCCGGTATCAAACACCGCATCCGGATGGAGTGCATTGATCCGGATCCGATCCGCCCCCCACTCCAGTGCTGCAATCCGCATCAACTGGGTCAATGCGGCCTTGGAGGCAGAGTAGGCAGCGGCACCGATCCCTGGTGCGGGGACATTCTTGGAGCCCATCACCACGACACGCCCCCCACTGGGAGCCTGCTTCAACAGTGGATGAGACTCCCGTAGCAGGGCCAGGTTGGCATCCAGGTTGACACGCATCACCTGCTGCCAGCGCTCCGTACCCAGCTCTGCAATCTCTGTCCCACCGGGGAACATCCCGGCATTCAGCACGACCATATCGACCCCGCCGAATCGCCTGACCCCCAACTCCAGGGCCTCACGCTGTGCCTGCTCGTCGGCAATATCACAACAGACTCCCAGATAACCGGGAACCTCATAAAGTCCGACAACATCGGGGTTGATATCAAGCCCGATGACCGCGGCACCCCGGTTCAGGAAGGCGTCCACACAGCTCCTGCCAATTCCGGATGCAGCACCAGTAATGAGGGCAACCTCACCCTGGAACAGTGGCGCACTTCCCCCCTTTCTCAGTTTGGCCTGCTCCAGATCCCAGTACTCCAGATCAAAGATGTCGGCAGCTGGTAGCGCCCGCCACCCTCCCAGCTGCTCTGCACGCTGGATACAGCTCATCGTGTGCTCATAGAGATCGGAGACAATGGAGGCCTCGGATGCACTCTTGCCAACCACACAGAGTCCAAGCTCTCGATCCAGCACCACCCGAGGTGCCGGGTCCAGCATCGTCTTCTCCTCCTTCGCATGGGGTGCATGGGCATCGAAATAGCCACGGTACTGCGCAACGTAATCAGAGACTGACTGCCCAATCATGGGAATACGCTTGGTTCGCAACACGTGATCCGGGGTAACCGGTCCCCGGGTGGCGATCTCTGCAACATTCGGAAGGCGGGAGAATTGGAGCCCTGCAATACTCTCCGTCATCTGCAGGACCATGGGGCGCCCTGCCGCAGCAGAGATCTCAGCACGCAGGGTGGCAATGGACTCCCGGACCTCACCATCAACCGAGGCACGAGGTTGCGTACCCCCCAACTCACTATCCTGTTCAATATCCCAGGCACCATGCTCCTGCAGGTACTGCTCCGCCTTCGAGACCAGCTCAACCATCCTCTCGTAGGACTCCTGTGCGGAATCACTAAAGGTGAAGACCCCATGGTTCAGCAGAACCATCCCGACGGTCTCATCGGTTGCCTCCCGCGCGAAGGCCTCGCCAACCTGTCGTGCGAGGTCAAATCCGGGCATCACATAGGGGACCACGATCACCCGCTCTCCATAGAGCGAACGGATCCTCTCCTCACCACCCGCGGTGTTGGTCAGGGTAACGACTGCATCGGCATGGGTATGGTCCACGAAACGAAAGGGGAGCACCGCATGGAGGATGGTCTCTACCGAGGGGGATGGTGCCCCTGCCAGTGTCATCTCGGTCTTCAGCGCATTGACCATCTCCGGATCGCTCAACGACTCCAGTTTTGCCAGTTTTTTCATCGGCTCCAGCCGAACCGGTGCAAACCCCTCTGCCTCAATGGTCGCAAGATCCCACCCACTCCCCTTGACGTAGAGGATCTCCTCCTCTTCACCGACCAGATTGGTCTCGACCACCTTTACGGAGGTATTCCCCCCTCCATGCAGTACCAGTGTCGAATCACTTCCAAGCAGACGTGAGCTGTAGACACGCAGCTCCAGGTCGCTCTGACACCGCGCTGCCTCACCCTGATTCCAGTGGGATTGCATTTGTTGCTGTCTCATCGACTACTCCATTATGTTGTTGGTTACGGACCGCTGAAGGTGGCGCCCAATCCACCAGAGCAGCAGCAGTGCAGGGATCACCATCAGGGCGGTCAACAGAAAGAAAGTAAACCAGTCTCCCCCCAGTCCATCCACCACTACCCCGCTGAATGAGGCCACCGTGGTCCTTCCCAGGTTGCCGAGAGAGGCCATCAGCGCATACTGGGTTGCCGTATAGGTGCGACTGGTGAGGTAAGAGATAAAGGTGACAAAGGTGACTGTGGCAAAGGAGGAGGTAAAGTTATCCAGCACAACCGCTGTAGCAAAGAGGGTGGTATCGGGGCCCGTAACTGCCAGCCAGGAGAAGAGTAGGTTGGTGGAGGCCATCGCGACCCCTCCAATCATCAACCCGCGGACAATTCCGAAACGGGCGTTGAAAACCCCGGCGACCAGCGAGAAGAGGATTGTCACCCACCACCCCACCAGTTTGGAGTAGGTGGCGATCTCGCTGTTGCTGAAACCGATCTCCTTGTAGAAGACGATCGACATCCTCCCCAGAAAGGCCTCCCCCAGCTTGAAGAGAAAGATAAAGGCCAGTACGGTGAGCGCCAGGCGCCAGCCATTGCGACGAAAGAACTCGGCAAACGGCTCTACAACGGTCACTGCCCACCAGGCCATCCAGTGTTGCACCTGTTGAGACTCCACATGGTGCTCCTCCAGCTCCTCTTCATAATGGTGCTCTGTCTCATGCTGTCTCTGCGCTCTACTGCTCTCCGGCTCACGAATTCTCCAGACCATCCAGGAGAGCAGCAACAGCAGTCCGGCCAGCACCCCATAGACCGATGACCACTCCATCCCCGGAAGATCCGACAGGTAGAGGGCCACAGCACCCGGCACACTGAACCCGGTCCACCATCCGCTGGTGGTAACTGCTGCTGCGTGGGGAATGCGCTCCGCCTCGTCACTGCCGATGATCTCGATACGGTAGGCATCGACCGCAATATCCTGGGTTGCCGATGCAACCGCAATCAACAGCGCCAACAGACTGGTCCAGAGCAGGCTGACACCAGGATTGGTCAAACCAATTGCAACTGCCGCCGCCATGATGGTCCACTGCATCAACACAATCCAGGAGCGGCGCTGCCCCAGCAACCTTCCCAGCACTGGAACCTGCAAACGGTCCAGCAGTGGTGCCCAGAGAAAATTGAGCGCATAGACCATAAACACGGATCCGAAAAAACCGATGGCCGTACGTGTCAGCCCCGCCTCCTGCAGCCAGGCGGTCATTGCGGACCCAATCAGCACCCAGGGAAAGCCGCTGGAAAATCCAAGCAGAAAGATCCAGGCCATTCGCCTGTCCCGGAACATCAGGAGTGCCTGACGAATCGTGGTAGCTGAGATTCTCTGTTGCAAAATGGACTCTTGTCGAAGATATCGGAGTGGCGGTGAGTATATAATGCCCCCCCTTAAGACGCTATTTTTTGGAGCAATGAAAACCATGCAGAACTACAAGAGGGACTTTCTCGACTTTGCCATTGCGGCCGATGTCCTCCGCTTTGGCGAGTTCACCCTGAAGTCTGGCCGTGTCAGCCCCTACTTTTTCAATGCCGGGCTGTTCAATACCGGTGCCCACCTCGCCCGTCTTGGGAAATACTACGCTGCCGCTATCGTTGAGAGCGGCATTGAGTTTGATCTGCTCTATGGGCCAGCCTACAAGGGGATCCCGCTGGCTGCCGTCACCGCCGTCTACCTTGCTGAGGAGCACGGTTGCGACCTCCCCTTTGCCTTCAACCGCAAGGAGGCAAAGGATCACGGTGAGGGCGGGCTGATTGTGGGCGCACCGCTCAAGGGACGGATTCTGGTGATTGATGATGTGATCTCTGCAGGCACCTCGGTACGGGAGTCTGTCGATATCATCCATGCCAATGGCGCAGAGTTCGCCGGTGTGGTGATCTCACTGGACCGCCAGGAGCGGGGACAGGGAGAGCACTCCGCGATTCAGGAGGTGGAGTCCCAGTATGGGGTTGAGGTGGCCAGTATTGTGACCCTGACCGATCTGGTGAACTATCTGCAGGAGCGGTCCGATATGGGTGAATCGCTGGAGAGGGTACAACAGTACAGGGAGCAGTATGGGGCCTAGCAGGCTCTCTATTCTCGGACAGCCTCCCCAGAGACCCTCTGGACTGCCCAAAACCAAAAACCTCTGAACAGGTACGCGCCACAGCTGTGGATGC
The DNA here is from genome assembly GCA_964344135.1 of uncultured Piscirickettsiaceae bacterium. Classification (GTDB taxonomy): domain Bacteria; phylum Pseudomonadota; class Gammaproteobacteria; genus Thiopontia. The sequence goes on along the minus strand of CAYFMF010000005.1, from coordinate 7,355 downwards.
CCGTTCAGAGGTTTCTGAATGGAGGAGACGCCTCCGACACCTCCCGTTCTGTTATTCAGCTTCTTTTGTTGCTTCCTCCGAGCACACCCTGCTGACAGCCATTTCTGGAGAATGAGCGGCAGTGCAGTAACAACACGCCTACTGCCGCAACGACACCAAAAGAGAGAAAAATTACTGTTCCATCCATCATCCCTATTACTCCTTATCCTTCAGTCTTCTTCAATAACGCATCCATTCCATAGCGCTGGGCAATCATCGCCAGCTGCTTCCTGTAGTACATCACCGCACTGTTGTTGTTTGCCGAGACATCATAGATCTTCCATCCATCCTTTGTGGGGTGGAAGCGGAAGGTGATCTTGACCGGGAAACCGCGCGGGTGGGTGATGCGGGCGGCAACACTGACCTCCTTGCCAAAGCGGGAGCGCTTCGCAGGGTAGAAGGTTACACGGTGGTTGGTGTAGGCGTAGGTTGCAATCTGTTGCCCCAGTGCCGTCATGAACATCTCCTTGAGCTTCGCAGAGAGCTTTTTGACATCCTCATCACTCAGCTCCTTGGACATCTTTCCGGTTGCCAGACGGGTCATGTGCTCAAAGTCAAAGTAGGGGCCCAGCTCCTTGTTTACAAAGTCCAGTACATTGGAGAGGTCGGTGCTTCCGGTTCTCCGCAGGTAGGAGAAGGTCTGCTCCACCCCCTGACGCAACAACTGATCGGGTGTGGCCTGACGAATGGACCGGTAGCGGCGCATTGGTACCGGTGCCTTGTATGGGGAACCAAGGTATGAGGTTTTCCCGCGATACCCATAGCGATTGTAGTAATCCTGTGCGTCTGCTGCAGGGATTACCAATATGGCTCCAAATAGTGCCAGTAACAGCTTCTGAAATACTCTCCGCTTCATCTCATTCCCTCTTTTCTGCTTCCTTTCAATGCCCTCTCCAAGATAAAAAAATGCCCAGCCTGAAAATCCTTTTTCAACTTAGGCACGAGGGTCTACCCCGTTTGTGCGGCTGGGCCAGGCTCTTGGAGGAAAACTGTCAATATATCTTGCTCATCATGCTCAACACAGGCCGATCAACTGGTCCACTGTAGTGTAGCCTGGTACTCTCTCGACTTTCGGTGATTCACCTTGTTAGCCACATTTACTCTCGCCACAGTTGAGGCAGGTCATGCATCCATCCATCTTGACCACCGCCTTGGTGCTGCACTTGGCACAGAGTTGTGCCCCTGCCGGGAAACTGCCCCCCTCCGACCCACCACTGCCTTCAACTGCAGCAGGCTCGGCTGATGACGCAACTGTTGCAGCAGGTGCTTCCTGCCCCTGGTTCTCAAACTCAGCCCGCTTCTTCTCCAGGAAGGCCTTCTGATGGTCATCCATGCAGTCACCACCGATCATCCCGATGAACTTCAGGTGACACTCAATACAGTCCCCAATCTCGGCCACCAGTGAGGGCATGTATTTTCCACCCTTCTTGAAATAGCCGCCGCGAGGATCAAATACCGAGCGCAACTCCTCCACCAGAAAGGTGACATCACCCCCCTTGCGAAAGACTGCCGAGATGATTCGGGTCAGTGCCACGATCCACTGGAAGTGGTCCATGTTCTTGGAGTTGATAAAGACCTCAAAGGGGCGGCGCTGCTCATGCTCGGTCCCCTCATTCAGCAGGATGTCATTCACGGTGACATAGAGCGCGTGCTCGGAGAGCGGGGTCTTGATCTTGTAGGTGGATCCCAGAAGCTGATCCGGACGCTCCAGCTTTTCGTGCATCTGGATAACATTATTCTTCTCTGCCTGGGCAGTCTCGGCAGCTGCAGGAGCCATATCCTCCTCAGCGCCACTCTCGTTCACCACCTGATAACCAACAATTTTCTTTTCGATCTTCACTGTCATTTTTCTATCCCCCTGAAAGTCCTCAGAACTTTCCGTAGTACCCCTCTTTCAGTGCATCATAGAGATTGGCGGCGGTATGCACCTCTCCGTCATACTCAATCTCCTCATTGCCCTTCAGCTCAATGGTTGAGCCATCCTCGGTCTCAAAGCGGTAGGTGGTATTCTCCAGATCCTGCTCCTTGACCAGTACCCCCTGGAAGGCCTCTGGATTGAAGCGGAAGGTGGTACACCCCTTGAGCCCCTGCTCATAGGCATAGAGGTAGACATCCTTGAACTCCTCATAGTCAAAATCGGTTGGGATATTGACCGTCTTGGAGATACTGGAGTCGATCCAGCGCTGTGCCGCCGCCTGCACATCCACATGGGCCCTGGGGTTAATGGTCTCGGAGGAGATAAAGTAGTCCGGCAGTGTATTCTCCGGCTCCTCCGCATAGGGCATCGCATCCTTGTTGATCAGCTCGCGGTATGCCAGCAGTTCATAGGAGTAGACATCCACCTTCTCCTTGCTCTTCTTCCCCTCACGAATGATATTGCGCGAGTAGTGGTGGGCAAAGCTGGGTTCAATTCCGTTACTGGCATTGTTGGCCAGCGAGAGTGAGATAGTCCCTGTCGGTGCGATCGAACTGTGGTGGGTAAAACGGCTCCCCACCTCGGCCATCTCTGCCATCAGCTCCGGCTCCACCTCAGCCATCTGCTGCATGTAGCGGCTGTATTTTGCATGCAGCACCCTGCCCAGAATCACATCACCAGCACTCCAGCCATCCTCTGCCATCTCGGGACGCAGACGCAGCATGGACTCTGTTACCTCGTACTCCTGCTCCAGAATCGGGGCAGCCCCCTTCTCCCTTGCAAGCTCAACCCCGGTCCGCCAGCCGGTTACCGCCAACTCACGAGTTACCCTCTCGGTAAACTCCAGCGACACCTCATCCCCATACCTCATCCCCAGCATGGTCATGGTGGAGCCCAGCCCCAGATAGCCCATGCCGTGGCGGCGCTTGGTCAGGATCTCGTCCCGCTGCCGCCCGAGTGGAAGCCCATTGATCTCAACCACATTATCCAGCATGCGGGTAAATGTGGAGATCACCCTGCTGTACCCCTCCCAGTCAAAACGGGCCTCCTCCGTGAACGGGTTCTCAACAAATCGGGTCAGATTAATGGAGCCCAGCAGGCAGGAGCCATAGGGTGGGAGCGGCTGTTCGCCACAGGGGTTGGTTGCACGGATATTCTCGCAGAACCAGTTGTTATTCATCTCATTGACCTTGTCGATCAGAATGAATCCGGGCTCCGCATAGTCATAGGTGGAGGACATGATGACATCCCAGAGGCGCTGGGCACGGAGCTTCTGGTAGATCTTGCAGGCAACCTTCCCCTCCTCATTGGTGATATACCCCTCACTCTCTGACCACTCCCGCCAGACAATCTGTTCTGGGTTGTTGAGATCCAGTGACTCGCTCTTGATCACCTTCTGACTTACCGGGAAGGCAAGATCCCAGTCGCTGTCACTGCGCACCGCCTCCATGAACTCCTTGGTCACCAGCAGTGAGAGGTTGAACTGACGCAGGCAGCCATCCTCCCGCTTGGCACGAATGAAGTCCATCACGTCAGGGTGGCCCACATCGAAGGTCGCCATCTGTGCTCCACGACGCCCCCCCGCAGAGGAGACGGTAAAGCACATCTTGTCATAGATATCCATGAAGGAGAGTGGGCCAGAGGTATAGGCACCGGCACCAGCCACAAAGGCCCCCTTGGGGCGCAGGGTAGAGAACTCATAACCAATGCCACAACCGGCCCGCAGGGTCAGTCCCGCCTCATGGACCTTCTCCAGAATCCCGTTCATCGAATCCTCGATGGTGCCGGAGACGGTACAGTTGATGGTTGAGGTTGCCGGCTTGTGGGCCTGAGCGCCCGCATTGGAGGTGATTCTTCCCGCAGGGATGGCGCCATGCTGCAGTGCCCAGAGGAACTCCTGATACCACTTCTCCTGCAACTCCGGCTTCTCCTCTACATCCGCCAGGGTGCGAGCCACGCGCTGGTAGGTATCCTCAATGGTATGATCGACAATCTCCCCATCCTTGCTCTTCAGTCGATACTTCGTATCCCAGATATCAAGGGATGCGGGCTGGAAAGGGACTGAGACGGAAGATTCCACCGAATCTGCTCCGCTTTCCGGGCTGTCAGGTACAGGTCGTAACTGGGCTGTTTTCATCATCTTTACTGTTCTCCCCCCTTGGTGAACCGAGTTGTAGAGGTTGTAGCCGAAGATCCTTCCGGGTAAGGGTTTACACGGTTTCGGATCTGCAACTGCATCTGTCTGATGCTCGTTAATCCGGTTATCCCTCTCTGTATCACAATCGGATCTGGAGCATTCATCTCCATGACAAACACAACATATAGTGTCTGAATAGATAAGAGTAACAGCAACCAGAATTCTGTCAACACCACAATCGCAAACATTATAAATAGTTAACTATCTGTTCCATAACGTATTTAACCAACTTCTTCTAAATAAAAACCCTTTTTTTTCATGCAGATAGAAATTTTGAATTATTTTCACAAACACAACATATTGTGTCTGCAAACATATTGTTAACAGAGTTATCCACAGCCCTGTCCGCCAATACTCGACCGAAGACCCTGCAGAGCCGGCATTGACTGTAGAGTCGCCATCCAGATCCACAAAGTTGGAACAATGGATTGATTTTCATGCCACAGAGGTCCTTCTCCACACAAGGAGCCTGTCGGGTTTATGGCGCCGTAGCGAGGAAAAGCTGATTTGAGGCAGATTTTTTCCATCGTTTAAGGCGAATAGTGGGTACTATTTAACGAAAAGGGTGGGAAAATAGGACCAAATTCAGTTTTTTCGCAGTAGGCGACCATAAACCCGACAGGCTCCCAGGATGGAATATCACGACTATTACAAGACCCTGGGTCTCTCAAGAGATGCCTCACAAGAGGAGATCAAAAAGCAGTACCGCCGGCTTGCTCGCAAATACCACCCGGATGTCAGCACGGAGAGGGATGCCGAACAGCGTTTCAAAGAGGTTGCAGAGGCCTATGAGGTACTCAAGGATCCCGAGAAACGGAGATCCTATGATCAACTGGGTGCAAACTGGAAGGCCGGCGAGGAGTTTCGCCCACCACCGGGCTGGGAGCATGCATTCCATGGGGGCGGGGCAAATTTCGGTGGTGCGGGCGGATTTAGTGACTTCTTCGAGTCTGTCTTTGGCGGAAACATGGGAGCCAGCGGATTCTCCAGAGGGCCGCAGAGAGGGGCTGACCAGACCTTGCGAATCACCATTACGCTGGATGAGTCCTACCATGGAGCCCGCCGCACCATTCAGATACCGGACATCGGCGCTGATGGACGCCCCTCCCATCAGAGACGAAAACTGGAGATCCGTATTCCCAGGGGGATTCAGCAGGGACAGAAAATACGGCTCAGCGGGCAGGGGCAGATGGGGAGTGGTGGCGGGCCACGTGGAAACCTGCTGCTGGAGGTGCAGTTCCAGAGCCATCCGCTGTTTCATGCAGAGGGGAGTGATATAGCGATGGTACTGCCACTTGCCCCCTGGGAGGCTGCACTGGGCGGGAAGGTTACAGTTCCCACACTGGGGGGCAATGTTGAACTGAAGATTGCTGCCGGGGCACAAAGTGGGCAGAAGATGAGGCTCAAGGGGCGTGGGCTGCCGGGAAGCCCTCCAGGTGACCAGTTATTGACCCTGCAGATCCACACCCCACCGGCAGAAAATCGGGAGATTGAGCAGCTATATGAGGAGCTGAAGGAGAGGAGCGGCTTCAACCCCCGTAGCCACCTCGGGAAATAGGTAGCACAACCCTCTCTCGCCTTTCGGCGATTCACCTTGTACCCCAGGGCACCCTCTCTCGCCTTTC
>CAYFMF010000005.1:0-1479 GCA_964344135.1 uncultured Piscirickettsiaceae bacterium | reverse complement strand
CTCTCGCCTTTCGGCGATTCACCTTGTAAGATTCCCCACCATGAGACGATCGAAAGGACAGCTGATAGTTGCCGCCATTCTGGCCATTCTGACCCTGCCACTACATGCAGGGATCTATCCTCTCGCCTTCGGAGGTCGTGGAGAGACCCCCACGCTTGCACCCATGCTGGAGCAGGCCATACCCGCCGTGGTCTCCATCTCTGCCACTGCAGGGGGCTCCCCGGGGCTGACGACAGACAGTCAGAAGAGCACGGAACAGCGGGGCAAAGGGGGAGAGCCGCTTGATGGGTTCAGCTTTCACCCCCCTCGCCCGGGAGATCCAGTTGCAAAAAACCGGTCTGGGCTCGGCTCGGGAGTCATCATTGACCGGCGCCAGGGGTTCATCATCACCAACCACCATCTCATTGACGGGGCGAAGGAGATTGAGGTCATCCTGGACGATGGCCGCACCTTCCCTGCAACAACGGTGGGAACCGATATGGAGACCGATATTGCACTGCTCAGGATTGAGGCCTCCAATCTTCAGGCGATCCCGCTCGGAGACTCAAGCCAGCTGCGTGTCGGAGATTTTGTGATTGCAATTGGCAACCCCTTTGGCCTTGGAAACACGGCAACCTCCGGCATTGTCAGTGCACTGGGACGATCCAATCTTGGGCTGGAACGGTTTGAGGAGTTTATCCAGACGGATGCCTCCATCAATGTGGGAAATTCCGGTGGTGCCCTGGTCAATCTGGAAGGCAAACTGGTTGGGATCAATACCGCAATTCTGGCCCCCAATGGAGGCAGTGTGGGGATTGGCTTTGCGATACCCGTCAACATGGTGCGCGAGATTACAGCCCAGCTGATTCGAAATGGTGCCGTGCAGCGTGGCTATCTTGGGATCACCTCCAAAAGGCTCTCTCCCAATCTGGCCCGAAGCCTCCGGCTTGACCCGGAACAGGGGGTATTGATCACCCGTGTCGAGCCCAACTCACCAGCTGAAAAGGCCCGAATCCAGAAAGGGGATATCCTGATCGCAATCAATGATCACCGGATCAACAATCCGACCCAGTTACAGAATGTTATTGGCCTCTTCTCTGTAGGAAAGAAGCTCAAGCTTACAATCCTGCGTGGGGGGCACACCCGTCAACTCCATGCAACCATCCTCAAACCGGTCAGCCAGCGCCTGATGGGGGAGCAGCTGCACAGCAACATGAGCGGAGTGGTACTGACCCCAATGCCAGCCGAAAAGAGGGCCTACTACCCCTCGGGCGGGGTGTCGGTCCACTCTGTTGACCCCGGCAAGGCGGGGTGGACGCTGGGTCTACGCCCGGATGATGTCATCTTCTCCATCAACCGGCAGCCGGTCAGTAATCTGCGGGATGCCGGGAAGGCGGCCGGCCTCTCCGGGAAGATGGTGATTCTCCGGGTCTATCGCGGAGAGAAGATCATCGAAATGATCATGCGCTGACCTGCCTTTGTTGAACCTGGATTCCTCAG
>CAYFMF010000004.1:0-57673 GCA_964344135.1 uncultured Piscirickettsiaceae bacterium | reverse complement strand
AGATCATCGAAATGATCATGCGCTGACCTGCCTTTGTTGAACCTGGATTCCTCAGCTAGACGGGCCAAAGTGTGCGTACAGGCGTGCGCAGGACAAGGCACAATGACGCGTAATGCCCCAGGGCACCCTCTCTTGCCTGGCGGCAATTCACCTTGTAGCCTGCTATTGCAAGGAGTTGTAACGCAGTAATGCGTACAATTTGGTTCGTAACGGACTTCACCCATTGAGTGATACTGGTTTCTTGAAAAATGGTCCGCATAAGAAGGTGTTGGGCACATTTCGAGCGGTTAACTGAGAGTTCCAGATTGAACCGGTCCATAGGGGGCAGAGCGTGTCTGGTCATGAAGCTCCATCCGGTAGTGGACAAATGCCTCCATCTCGGTAAATTGAAGAAACGGATTGCCCAGGCGCTCCTCCCCTAGGGTTGAGCTCATCTGTGTCGAGTAGTTATGTCCGGGGTAGACTCGGGTAGCCGGATCAAAACGGCGCAGCAGCTCATGCAGTGAGTGGAACATTGCCACAGGATCACTCCCATCCAGATCACAGCGCCCACAGCCATAGACAAAAAGTGTATCCCCGGTGAAAAGATTATCCTCCACATAGTAGCAGACACCACCCGGTGTATGGCCCGGGGTTGCCACACCAAGAATCTCACTCTCCCCAAGATTGAGATGCAGTGGCGCATCAAACAGGCTCCACTCGGACGCTTCCAGCGCAAAGAATTGGGCCTCCTGTCGACTGATATAGACCTCCGCACCGGTCTCACGCCGCAGTTGACTGGCCCCATTGATATGGTCCTGGTGCCCATGGGTCAGGAGAACGGTTGAGACCGCCAACCCCCGCTCCTCTGCAAACCGGAGTATCGTCTCAACCTCCCAGGCCGGATCGATGACTGCAGCTGTGGCCGTAGAGCGGTCCTCAATCAGATAGACCAGATTCTCCATGGGTCCCAGCTCCAGGGTATGTATTTCCACCATCTTCACCCTCTCCGGTTATAATTTCATCGTGGCCACAAAAACCAGATCCAGTCCGTCCCCTGCCAGACGCCAAGGCAACCCTTCCAGCACCCGTTTGGTGAGGGATATGGGAGATTTTGTCTCGCTGTTTCGTGGCGCAGCTCCCTATATTAACGCACATCGTGGAAAGACATTTGTCATCACCTTTAGCGGAGATATGGTGGAGAACCGGAACTTCCACGGACTGATTCAGGATATTGCACTACTCAACAGCCTTGGGGTACGGCTGGTACTGGTACATGGTGCCCGTCCGCAGGTGGAGCAACGGCTGCAGGAGTTTGATATTGAGAGTGAGATTATCAACGGGCTCCGAATCACCGGTGATGATGCACTGCTCTGTGTAAAGGAGGCGGTCGGAACGGTTCGTATCGAGCTGGAGGGGCTGCTCTCCTCCAGTCTGCCCAACTCCCCGATGTCCGGATCCCGGATTCATGTCGCCTCCGGGAATCTTGTCACGGCACGACCGCTTGGGGTTCGTAAAGGGGTAGACTACCAACATACCGGAGAGGTACGACGTGTTGATGTTGCCGCCATTGAGCGGTTGCTTGATGAGGGGTTCATTGTACTCCTCTCTCCCCTCGGCACCTCTCCGACCGGCGAGATTTTCAATCTCAGCAGTGAGGATGTAGCCACCTCTGCGGCGATACAGCTTGGCGCCGACAAGATGCTCTCCCTGATTGATGAACGTGGGCTACTGGATGGCAAGAGGCAACTGATCCGTCAACTGACACCGGACGAGGCGGAGGCCATCCTCTCCTCTCGCAGAAAACTCCCCGAGCAGACGGCCCGCCACCTTCTCAGCGCAATTCATGCCTGCCGGGAGGGGATCTCCCGCGCCCATATCATCCATGGCGGAGAGGATGGGGTGCTGTTGCAGGAGCTCTTTACCCGGGACGGAGCCGGTACCATGGTAACTGCCGGCCACTACGAGGAGATTCGCCCAGCAACCATTGATGATATCGGTGGAATCATCGAGCTGATCCAGCCACTGGAGGATGAGGGGATCCTTGTCCCCCGCTCCCGTGAGCTACTGGAGATCGAGATCAGCCACTTCACCATCATGGAGCGGGATGGCACCATCATTGGGGTCGTTGCACTCTACCCCTACCCATCACAGCAAATTGCCGAGGTTGCCGCCCTGGCCATCCATCCGGAGTATCAGAGTGATGGCCGTGGAGAGGCGCTACTCGACCATCTGGAACACTCTCTTTCAGAAGGCGAGATCAGGCAGCTTTTTGTGCTTTCGACCCGCGCCTCACACTGGTTCCAGGAGCAGGGGTATGCACCTGCAAAACTGGACGATCTCCCGGTGGAGCGTCAATCTCTCTACAACTACAAGAGAAACTCCAAGGTATTTATTCGGGTACTGGACCACTCCCCATGAGCGGAAAGAGGGCCATTGCAAACCGCTTCCGTGGTTTTCTGCCGGTTGTGGTGGATGTCGAGACTGGAGGGTTTGACCCCAGAAAGGATGCCCTGCTGGAGATCTCCGCCGTTATCCTCAACTTTGATGAAGAGGAGGGGCTTACACTGCAGGAGAGCCATGAGCAGCACGTTCTCCCCTTCAAGAATGCCAACCTGGACCCAAAGGCACTGGAGTTCATTGGGCTCAAGGATCCCTGGCACCCCTTCCGGATGGCAGTTGAGGAGCAGGAGGCACTGACAACACTATTTGAACCGATCCATCGCGCAGTAAAAGAGACCGGCTGCAGCCGTGCCATTCTGGTCGGTCACAATGCATGGTTTGATCTTGCGTTTCTTAATGCAGCAGTAGAGCGCTGCGGGATCAAGAACAGTCCATTTCACTCTTTCAGCAGCTTTGATACGGCAACGCTAGGGGGCGTCTTTTATGGACAGACGGTACTGGCCAGAATGGCACAGGTTGCAGAGATTGAGTGGAACCATGAGGCAGCCCACTCCGCACTCTATGATGCAGAGCAGACCGCGAAGATCTTTTGTCGAATGGTCAATGCGTGGGATAAACGCAGCGAGAACTCACAACTGACCTAACCAGCCACTGCAGCGGCAAACACTGGGGTCCTAATCCTTGTCGACTGCGGCCTCCATCATCCTCTTCAGCTCACCGCTCTCCCCAAGCTCAAGGGTGATATCACACCCACCGATCAGCTCACCATCCACATAGATCTGTGGGAAGGTAGGCCAGTCTGCATATCGTGGCAGGTTCTCAAAGACCTCCGGGTCCTCAAGCACATTGACATAGGAGAACTCAATCCCGGTCTCCTTCAGTGCTGCCGAGGCACGACTGGAGAATCCGCATACCGGAAACATCGGTGTACCCTTCATAAAGATCACAACGGGATTGCCCTTCACCTGCCGCTCAATTCGTTCCAACACATCCATCTCTACTCTCCATGGAATGGGGAAACTGCAATAACACAATTTCCTGACTATATTAGTTGGTCATTATATCAGATGGGGTTATTCTCGTCGATAAAATGGTGCGCCACTCCATGGTGACGGCTGATCCACTCTCCCAACGCCTGCACACCCCCCCGCTCCGTGGCATGGTGCCCACAGGCGAGAAAGGAGATCCCGCGCTCCAGCGCCTCATGGTAGGTGCGCTCCGAGACCTCACCACTCAGATAGAGATCAAGGCCCTCTTCTGCCGCCTGCACAATATAGTCCTGTGCCGCCCCACTACACCAGCCAATCTTCCGAATTGGCCGCTCATGCCCCTCAATGGCCAATGGGGGGCGGCCTCCCAACCCCTCTGCAACCCGCTCACTCAACTCTTCCAGTGTGACCGGCTTATCCATTACCCCCCAGTTGACCAACTCTGCTGATTCGAGCTGCCCCTGGGTGGTACAACCCAGCTGTCGCCCCCAGAGCGCATTGTTACCCAACTCTGGATGGGCATCCAGCGGCAGATGGTAGGCAAGAAGATTCATGCCACTCTCCAGCAGCGCCTTCAGCCGTCTCCGTTTCGGTCCCACCACCCGCGGATCCTCCCCCTTCCAGAACAGTCCATGGTGAACCAGCAACAGGTCCGCCCCCTGCTCAACCGCCCTGTTGATCACCTGCAGGGATGCCGTTACCGCCGTGGCAATGGTATGAACCTTCTCTCGCCCCTCAACCTGAAGACCATTGGGACAGTAGTCCTGAAAACGGTCAATCTCCAGAAGGGTATTCAGCTCCTTGAGCAGTTGGTTACGTTCCATTTCATCTCCTCGATTTGCTACAGGAATCATTGTACAGGTGAGTATTTGTATCACAGTTTCGTTATCATCTACATCATGAACAGCTCGACAACCACCGCCCTGATTCGACTACTGACTGTGGCAATTGTTGCCCTCTTTCTGCTGATGGTGATGCGCCCGGAGCTCTTCATCCGCTCCGGCCCAGTGGTCGAGATCCAGCAGAGTCAGAGCCTGCCCTCAGGCAGTGGCCCTGTCTCCTATGCGGACGCCGTTGCCAATGCTGCACCGGCTGTAGTCAACATCAACACCGCCAAGGTGGTTACGGAGCGGCGGGTAACCCTCTTTGATGACCCCATTTTCCGCCACTTCTTTGGTGACCGACTGCGTGTTGTCCCGCAGAAGCGGCTCGAAACCAGCCTTGGCTCCGGTGTGATTGTCAGCAGGGATGGGTATATCCTCACCAACAACCACGTTATTGATGGTGCGGACGAGATCCAGATCTCCCTGCATGATGGGCGTAGCGGCAGGGCCAGACTCATTGGCAGTGATCCGGACACCGATCTTGCGCTTCTCCAGGTAGAGCTTGATGAGCTTCCAGCGATCACCTTCGGCCAATCCACCTCACGTCAGGTTGGGGATGTGGTACTGGCAATCGGCAACCCCTTTGGTGTAGGCCAGACCGTAACCATGGGGATCATCAGTGCAACCAACCGCAGCCAGCTGGGGATCAGCAATCAGGAGAACTTTATCCAGACCGATGCAGCGATCAATCCAGGCAACTCGGGGGGGGCGCTGATTGATGCACATGGCAACCTGATCGGAATCAATACCGCCATCTTCTCCAAGACCGGTGCCTCACATGGAATTGGCTTTGCCATCCCGGTCGCCACTGCACAGCACGTGATGAAGCAGCTCATCGAGCATGGAGTGGTGCAGCGCGGCTGGATCGGGGTCGAGATGCAGAACCTGACCTCCGAACTGGCGGACTCCTTTGGGGTGGGAACCACCCATGGTGCCATTATTGCCGGAATCTACCGGGACGGCCCCGCTGCCAAGGCTGGCCTTGCCCCCGGTGATATCATTACTCACGTCAACGGGGAGAGTATCCGCAATGGAGAGGAGATTGCACAGCGTGCCCTCAACATGAAGCCGGGAGCAGTACTTCTGCTTGGTGGAATCCACAACGGTGAACCCGCCTCATGGAGAGTCACCATTGCCCCCAGGCGTCAATAATTGCCCACTCTTCCGCGCAATATCTCAATATCCTGTGGCGTGACACCTGGCACTGCTGGCGACTACAGGTGGTTGAGAGGCTGCTCTCTAATCTGTCGCTGAAAGGGCATCAAGGAACTGCCGGTTCTCCTCCGGGGTACTGACCGTAACCCGCAGGCAGTCGGCCAGTGCACCACCGGCAGGATCCAGATTCTTGATCAATACCCCACGCTCCTGCAGCTGCAGGAAGAGTGGTGTTGCCCTCCCCGCCGCAACACGGAACAGAATGAAGTTGGCGCGGCTGGGGAAGACCTGAACCACACCAGGAGTCTCTGCCAGCTGCTCCAGCAGGAGCTCCCGGTCCCGTCGCAGGTGGACCGCCTGCTCCTCCAGAACCTCTGCATGGCGCAGAATGAAAGTGGCTGCATGCTGCGTCAGCACATTAATGTTGTAGGGGAGGCGAACCTTGTTGATCTCCCCGATCCAGCGCGGATCCCCGACCAGCAGCCCCAACCTTAGCCCCGCAAGCCCCATCTTGGAGACGGTGCGCATCACCAGCAGATTCTCATGCCTGGGAAGCTCCGACATGAAGCTCTCTTCGGCAAAGAGATGGTAGGCCTCATCCAGCACCACAAACCCTGGTGCCGCCTCAATAATCCTCTGCACCGCATCTCTGTCAAACAGGTTCCCGGTTGGGTTGTTTGGGTAGGCCAGAAAGATCACCGCCGGCTGGTGCTGCTCAATGGATGAGAGCATGGCAGGAAGATCCAGCTGAAAATCGGAGTCCAGCGGAACGCCGACAAAATTCATCCCGACAAACTCGGTGATCATGCTGTACATGACAAAAGTGGGCTCAGGCGCCAGGACGGTCCGTCCACTGCCTGAGAGCGTCATCAACAACATCTGGATCAGCTCGTCCGAACCATTTCCAAGGACAATCTCGTAATTCTCAGGAACCCCCATCACCCGATGGAGCTGCCGGGTCAGATCTCGGGCCGCAGGATCAGGGTAACGGTTGATCTCGACACTCCGAACCGACTCAAGCCACTCCTGCTGCAGCGACCCAGGCCAGCGATAGGGGTTCTCCATCGCATCCAGCTTGATCCAGTCACCCGACTCGGGCACATGGTAGGCAGAGAGTGCCTGGATCTCTGGGCGAATCCACTGTTTCACTGCGGGAATCCCTTTGAGTATCTCAGAAGATTACTTTTCACTATTCGAAACTATCTCTTGATTCGGTACTCGGCAGAGCGGGCATGGGCCGTCAGCCCCTCACCACGAGCCAGTACGGAGGCCGTTTTTCCCAGTTCGGATGCCCCATCTGCAGAGCACATGATCAGGCTGGAGCGTTTCTGGAAATCGTAGACCCCAAGCGGTGAGGAGAAGCGCGCTGTTCTGGAGGTTGGCAACACATGGTTGGGGCCCGCACAGTAGTCACCGAGCGCCTCCGCAGTATAGCGTCCCATGAAGATGGCACCTGCATGACGAATCTCTGGAAGAAGTACCTCTGGATCCTCTACCGAGAGTTCAAGATGTTCAGGGGCAATAAAGTTGGTCACCTCCACCGCCTGCTCCATGTTTTCAACCTGAATCAGGGCACCCCGTTCATCCAGTGCGGTCTGGATGATATCGGCACGCTCCATCTCCCCGATCAGCCTCCCGATACTCTGCTCCACTGCATCCAGGAATTGACCATCCGGAGAGAGCAGAATCGACTGTGCATCCTCATCATGTTCCGCCTGTGAGAAGAGGTCCATCGCAATCCAGTCCGGGTCGGTCGCTCCATCACAGACCACCAGGATCTCGGAGGGGCCCGCAATCATGTCGATCCCCACTGCACCAAAAACCATCCCCTTGGCCGTGGCCACATAGATATTTCCCGGCCCCACAATCTTGTCCACCTGTGGGATGGTCTCCGTTCCATAGGCCAGTGCCGCCACCGCCTGCGCTCCGCCTACCGTATAGACCGAGTCGACATTGGAGATCGCGGCTGCCGCAAGGACCAGCTCATTCACTACCCCGTCCGGTGTTGGTACCACCATAATCAGCTCTTCAACACCCGCCACCTTGGCCGGAATGGCGTTCATCAATACGGAGGAGGGGTAGGCTGCCTTGCCACCGGGTACATAGAGACCGACCCGGTCCAGCGGCGTCACCTGCTGCCCCAGCAGGGTGCCATCCTCCTCGGTATAGCTCCAGGACTCCATCTTCTGGTGCTGGTGGTAGAGACGTACCCGCTCGGCTGCATGCTCGAGTGCACTGCGCTGATCCTCCGGGAGTCCATCCAGGGCCTGCTGCAGGCGCTCCTGCGGCAGCGTCAGTTCAGCCATCTCCCCCGCCGGGAGACGGTCAAAGCGGTTGGTATACTCAATCAGTGCCTGGTCACCACGGCTGCGGATTTCCCTCAGAATCTCCCTCACCGTCTGGTTGACCTGATCATTGGAGACCCCCTCCCATGCCAGCAGCTGCTCCAGATCGCTCTGAAACCCGGGATCGGCCCGATTCAGCCTTCTCATCCTGCCACCCCCTCTCTCTGATCCACAGCCTCTTCCAGCAACCGAATCAGCCCCTGAACCTGCCTGCTCTTGATCTTCATCGAGGCCTTGTTTACCACCAGGCGAGAGCTGATCTGCGCGATCTCCTCCAGAGGCTCAAGGCCATTGGCCTTGAGGGTATTTCCGGTCTCTACCAGGTCGACAATTCGGTCTGCCAGCCCCACCAGTGGGGCAAGCTCCATTGCACCATAGAGCTTGATAATCTCGACCTGCTGCCCCATTGAGGCAAAATAGTCTCTGGCAGAGTTGACATATTTGGTCGCAATCCGCATCCGCCCCGTCGGCCTGGGTGCTCCAACCACACCAGCGGTCATCAAGCGGCATTTTGCAATCTTCAGATCCAGCGGCTCATAGAGGTTGCCACTCCCATACTCCATCAACACATCCTTTCCGGCCACCCCAAGATCCGCCACTCCTCGCTCAACAAAGGTGGGGACATCGGTGGCACGGATCACCACCACCTTCACATGGTCAAGATTGGTATCCAGAATCAGCTTGCGGCTGGTCACCGGATCGTCAATCGGACGAATCCCGGCCGCCTCCAGCAGGGGCAGTGTATCCTTGTAGATCCGCCCCTTGGAGAGGGCGATGGTCAATGTGCTGTTCATCCGCCTATTGTAACTGATTCACGAGTTCGCCAGGAGGCTGTCCTATCGAGAAAACCACACGGTTACTCAGGCAATCCTGAATAACCAGAAAATCAAAACGATTGATCTTATGGCAGCCGCTCGATCTCGGCCCCCAGCTGCATCAGCTTCTCCTCGATCGCCTCATAGCCACGATCGATATGGTAGATCCTCTCAACCAGAGTCTCTCCTCTGGCAGCCAATCCGGCAAGCACCAATCCGGCCGAGGCCCTGAGATCGGTCGCCATGACCTGTGCCGCATTCAGTGACTCCACCCCCTCCACCATTACGCTATTACCCTGGATCTGGATCCTTGCCCCCATCCGCTGCAGCTCCGGCACATGCATGAAGCGGTTTTCAAAAATGGTCTCGGAGATCATCCCCACCCCGTCAGCAACCGCATTGAGGGCCATGAACTGCGCCTGCATATCGGTAGGAAATGCGGGATGTGGAGAGGTGGTGAAGCTGACTGCACGCGGTCTTCTCCCCTCCATGTCCAGCGAGATGCTCTCACTCCCCACCCTCAGGGTGGCACCCGCCTCCTCCAGCTTCAGCAATACGGACTCCAGCAGCAGAGGATCCGTCTCCACCAGCTCAATGCTCCCCCTGGTGATTGCAGCAGCAACAAGATAGGTCCCGGTCTCGATCCGGTCAGGGATTACCGGATAATCCACACCATGCAGGGAGTCCACCCCCTCAATCTCCACTCTGGAACTTCCTGCTCCACTGATCCTTGCCCCCATCCGGTTGAGGAAATGGGCGAGATCCACAACCTCCGGCTCCCTGGCAGCATTTTCCAGCGTGGTTTTCCCCTCTGCCAGGGTTGCCGCCATCATCAGGTTCTGTGTGCCGGTAACGGTCACGGAGTCGAGCAGAATATGTGCTCCCCTTAACTGCCGGGCCGTTGCATGGATATATCCATTTTCAACCACAACCTCTGCACCCAGTGCACGCAGCCCCTCGACATGCAGATTGACCGGTCTGGCGCCAATTGCACAGCCACCGGGAAGAGAGACTCTGGCCTCCCCCAGTTTTGCCAGCAGTGGCCCCAGCACGAGGATTGAGGCACGCATCGTCTTGACCAGATCATAGGGGGCAAATGGTTGCTCAATGGCTGAGGCATCCACTCCAACCCGATCTGCCCCCTCCACCACAACTCCAACCCCCATGGTAGAGAGCAGGTTCATCATGGTACTGACGTCACGCAGCTGTGGGACCCGCTGAATGGAGACAGGTCCCTCTGCCAGCAGGGATCCGGCAAGAATGGGAAGTACCGCATTCTTGGCGCCAGAGATCCGGACTCTTCCATGAAGCGGCCTTCCGCCAACAATTCTTAACCTCTCCATTACCGTACTAACTTCCCAAAAAACCCGTGCAAGAACCTTTTCCGGGACAGTGCAGGGTAGCCCGTTTCAGGAGGCGCCGTAACAACATCCCTGCAGGCTTGACTGTGGCACCCATGCCGCAGACACTCCTGCAACGAACCGCCCTGTACTGTCGCCGTGCCACAACTCATTGAGAAGCTACCCATTATCCTCTCAACTTGTATCCTCTATGGAGCATTCCGATCGACAGCAGTGATAGCCCCACAAAGAAGAGGGCTGAGACCAGTATGCTCTGCATATAGGAGACATCCGAGGTGCCGAGGAAACCATATCGAAAACCATCAATCATGTAGAATACCGGGTTCCAGGATGAGACCTGTTGCCAGAAGAGGGGGAGATTCTCGATCGAATAGAACACTCCGCTCAGAAAGGTGAGTGGCAGGATGATGAAATTTTGAAATGCGGAGAGGTGGTCATACTTGTCTGACCAGATCCCGGCGATAATCCCCATTGCACCCATCACCCCGCTGGAGAGGATTGCAAAGAGCATGACCAGCAGTGCAGAGTGCAGCCCTACATTAACAATCATTGCGGCAACCAGCAGAACTCCTGCCCCGACGACCACCCCCCTCAGAATTGCAGCCCCAATGAAGGCGAGATAGAACTCAAAGGGTGAGAGCGGGGCCAGCAGGACAAAAATGATGTTGCCATTCATCTTCGACTGCAGAATACTGGAGGAGCCGTTTGCAAATGCATTCTGTGCCATTGCCATCATGACCAGTCCGGGGATCAGAAAGTCACTGTAACTATGGCCCTCATAAACCACCACCGCCTCCTCAAACACCACACCAAAGACCAGCAGATAGAGCAGTGTTGATACCGTTGGGGCCAGAACAGTCTGAACAAAGACCTTAACAAAGCGCAGTACCTCCTTCTTGAACAGGGTCCAGCAGCCGAAAAGATTGTGCGTTTCGAGATCTTTTCCCCTCTCCGCCCCCCGAATCATGGCTGCCCCCCCGTCAGATCAAGAAAAACCTCCTCCAGGGTTGGCTCACGCAGCTGCAGTTGGTCACACCCAATCCCGACCCCCTCCAGTTGCTGGAGAAATTGTTGCTGCTGCCGCTGTTCACGTGGAATCCTGAACTGGATTTGACTCCTGCTTCTTGAAACAATCGCTGCATCGACCTGCTCTGGAAGCCTCCCCTCCAGAGCCCGGTCCAGGGCACCGATCCTCCATGAGTTTCTGGAAATCAGCGTCCTCTTGTCACTCAGTGCCACCACGCTGCCCCGGTCCAGAATGGCGATCCGGTCACACATCGACTCGGCCTCCTCCAGATAGTGTGTAGTCAACAGGATGGTGTGCCCCTCCCGGTGCAGCCGGTGGGCAAACTCCCACAATGCACGCCGCAACTCCACATCCACCCCTGCCGTTGGCTCATCCAGTACCACAACCGGGGGGCGATGAACCAGGGCCTGCGCAATCAGGACGCGTCGCTTCATCCCCCCGGAGAGACGCTGAACATTCTCGTTGCGCTTGTCCGACAGGTTCAGGGTCTCCAGCAGCTCCTCCAGCCAGGGGTAATTCTCCGGACCCAGACCGAAATATCCGGACTGGATCCTCAACATCTCCCAGACGGTGAAGAAGGGATCATAGACCAGCTCCTGAGGCACGATACCGATCTGGCTTCTTGAGTTTCGGTAGTGGTTCACTACATCATGACCCATCACCCGAACCCCTCCCGAGGTTGCATGGACCAGCCCACCCATAATATTGATCAGCGTTGACTTGCCCGCCCCGTTGGGGCCCAACAGACCAAAGAACTCCCCCTGCCCTACAGCAAAGTCAACGCCCCGCAGTGCGTGAATAGCGCCGAATCGCTTCTCTACCTGAATCAGCTCAACTGCAGGAGGTGCCATCTCTAGAGGGTACTACTGCTGCCCGGAGGAGGGGACAAGAATCTCAAAAACCCCACTGACACGGGCGAGCCGCTCCAGCTGGTGTGGCAGATTGGAAAACCAGATATCTCTCTCCTCTGCCTCAAGGCGGCGGATCCACTCAATCAGCAGAGAGAGGCCCGCACTGTCCGCCCGCTTCACCCCTTTCAGGTCAACCCTGAGCGCCCCCTCTGATCCGAAATGGCGCTCCGACTCCCTGAGTGCCGCTGTAACGGTTGCATAGGTCATCTCCCCTTTCAGGCTAACCCTCCCGGCAACCTCTGAGACAAACCGGAGGTCTCCCACGTTCACCCCTCTCCATGCGCCATGGAGGGGGCACTGCCCTCCTCAGCAGGCTCAACCCTGTTGTGGGTAGAGAGACGCCTGATCAGCCCATCAAACCCCACCTTCCTAATCTCGGCCCCAAAGCTGGAGCGATAATTTTTTACCAGGCTGATGCCATCGACAATAATATCAAACACCTTCCACTCCTCCTGCCTGTCCCTGCGAACACGAAACAGGACAGGAATGGGTGGTGCTCCACTGCCATCAAAGAACTCTGCACGAACCACCGCATCCTTCCGTTTTGGATCATGGTGGAACGGCTTGAAGGTTACACTCTTTCCACGAAACTCGATCAGGGCACCCGCATAGGTGCGAATCAGCATACCGGTAAATTCATCCATGAACTGCTGGCGCTGCTGTGCAGTCGCCTTGCGCCAGCTCTTTCCAACAATCCAGCGGGACATCAGCTTCATGTCAATATGGGGGATGATGAACTCATCCACCAGCATCCTTGCAACCTGCTGCGTATGGGCCGAGTCCACTTTCATCGACTCCTCCTCCAGCAGCAGCTGATCCAGAATCTGTTCTGTCAGATCCTTGAGCAACAGATCAGGAGTTTTCTCTTGTGCCTCTGCAACCGAGAGCGCCAGCAGGAGGGTGAGGAGCCCGACAACAAGGAGACACCGCATGGTCATGCCGCCATCTGCCTTCAATGAGTGTACTGTTTCAAACATAGCCCTCTATTTTCCTGTTTCTGGGGATGCGCCTCAAGATAAAAAATATTACAGAGGCCTGGATTACTCCTTCTCCACCTGATTGAAGAGGAACTGCCCAATCACCTGCTCCAGTGCAATGGAGGATTGCGTCATCTGAATCTCATCCCCCGGCAACAGGAAGGTCATGGCTCCTCCACCAGGCTCCAGGCCAACATACTGCTCCCCCAGCATGCCCGCCGTCAGAATCGTTGCTGCGGCATCCTCATAGAGTACTGTTGCACACTCGGGAAACAGGGTGACACCACTTCCTGCAGGGAGCTCCTCTCCGCACAGCACCAGTACCGGCTGGCCATCCTGGTCCTGAATCTGTTCTCCCGTCTCGGTTACCCGTTGCAGTGGCAATTTTTCCGGATCAATCCGCATCCTGACCACTGCCCGATATTCAAGATTATCGAGATGAATGCTGGTCACCCTGCCCACCTGAACCCCGGATATGGTGACCGGTGCACGCACCTTGAGTCCACCGATCTCATCAAATCGTGCCTCCAGCCGATACCCTGAATCACTGTTATAGCTGCTGAGGTTGCCAACATAGAAGGCCAGCACAATCAGGGCGACGATTCCCAGCCCAAGAAAAAGCCCTACCAAGATCTCTACTGTTCTGCTCTGTCCCATTCCTAAGCCCCAAACATCAATACCGTTAATACAAAATCAAGCCCCAGCACCGCCAGGGAGGCATGAACCACTGTCCTGGTGGTTGCGCGCGAGACACCCTCCGAGGTTGGTGTTGCATCATACCCCTCGAACAGGGCGATCCATGTCACCACAAAGCCGAAGACCACACTCTTGATAATCCCGTTCAGGATGTCGTCATAGAAGTCCACCCTCGCCTGCATCTGGGACCAGAAGGCCCCATCATCGACACCAAGCAGTGGTACCGCCATGAAATATCCCCCAAACACACCCACTACCGTGAAGATGGCCGCCAGTAGCGGCATGGAGAGAAAACCGGCCAGAAAACGGGGGGAGATAATCCTGCGAACAGGATCAACTGCCATCATCTCCATGCCGGAGAGCTGCTCTGTTGCCTTCATCAGGCCAATCTCCGCAGTCAATGCAGAGCCTGCGCGCCCGGCAAAAAGCAGTGCGGCGACAACGGGCCCCAGCTCACGAACCAGCGAGAGCGCAACAAGGACGCCAAGAGACTCCTCGGCACCGAAATCAACCAGTGTATTGTAGCCCTGTAGCCCCAGCACCATCCCCACAAAGGCACCCGCAACCAGAATAATTGCCAGGGAGTGCACACCAATCGAGTAGAGCTGGCGCACCACCAAGCCAAAACGTGCCGGAAGAGAGGCCACCCCCCCCAACAGATGGAACAGAAAGAGCTGCCCCCGTCCTGCTCTGCGAAAGATGGAGAACAGCCTCAGCAGTCGCTCCTGGAGATCCTCAATCCACTGCGGGGGATGCTGCATCATGACTCCAACAGCTCCTCTTCAAACTGGATGGCAGGATAGTGGAAGGGGACGGGGCCGTCCGGCTCCCCCTGGATAAACTGCCGTACCCATGCAGATCGCTCCTGCTGTAGCTGCTGCGGGGTCCCCTTGCCAATGATCCGCCCCTCGGAGAGCAGATAGACATAGTCTGCAATCGCCATTGTCTCCTGCACATCATGGGAGACGATAATACTGGTCAAGCGGAGAGATCGATTCAGCTCATGAATCAGCTTCATCAGGATGCCCATGGAGATGGGGTCCTGCCCGGTGAAGGGTTCATCGTACATCACCATCATCGGATCCAGCGCAATTGCCCGTGCCAGTGCCACCCGACGTGCCATGCCTCCCGATAGCTCGGAGGGCATCATCTCCTGTGCCCCTCGCAATCCAACCGCCTGCAGCTTCATCAGGACCAGACTACGGAGCATCGACTCCGGAAGATCCGTATGCTCCCTTATGGGGAAGGCGACATTCTCAAACACCGTCATATCGGTAAGAAGTGCCCCACTCTGGAACAGCATGCCCATTCGTCTGCGCAGTGCATAGAGGCCGCTGTGGTCCAGGGTTGAGAGATCCTCTCCATCAACAGCAATGGTTCCCGAGTCCGGTGCCAGCTGACCGCCAATCAGACGCAGCAGTGTGGTCTTGCCCGTCCCGCTGGGGCCCATGATGGCCACAATCTTCCCCCGATGGATATCCAGATTAAGGCCCTGAAACAGGGGGTGGTGCTCCCCCCTGCGACTCTCATGTGAGAACTCCAGATTGCGAACCCGAACCAGGATATCCGCTCCTCTTTTGCGCCTTCGGGCGGCAGAAGCGCCACGGGAGGAGCGACCGCCAGCAGGAGATCTGCTGGAGGCATGTGACTTGCCCGGTTGCTGATTGGGTTTTGGCACTGGATTAGTTACTCAAGGTGCTGAATAGAGGGGGATAATTATGCCTGAGCCGCTGCAGAGACAGCAATCATGGTCACTACTACCCCAATAATGTGGAGATGGTCTCCACATTCTGCAGATTTGCCCTCAACCCCTCTGCCGGCACAAACAGCAGCGTATCGATCCCCTCTCTCTTGAGCAGCTCAACCACCCTCCTCATCGCCATTGGTGTCAACTCCCGCTTCGCATGGAGCAGTGCCACCCCATTTCCACCCTGCAGGGAACAGACCCCCTCAACTGACAACCCGTCAGAATGCAGCTCTGCCAACCGGTAAACCGGGAGCTCCTGCCGCCCCTCTCCCTGCAAAACGCGCTGCAGGAGGGCGATATCTGATGCCATGCAGTCTGCCCCAACCAGAATCCCGACCAGTTGATCTTCCAGCGGCTCGAGCTGCTGCAGAAGACCCCGAAAACGGTACCGCTGCTCCCCCTGCCGAGGATTGCAGTCAGCCAGGAAGAGATAGAAGCCAAACTGATCATGGGTATCCTCTGCCCACTCCTCAACCATTTCGGAGTTGAGGCCATGCAGCGCCTCTGCAGGAACTGCAACACAGTCCAGTTCGTTGGATAGATAGGTTAGCCTCCACTCGGATGGGAGATCATCGGGGAAAAAACCACTCCGGCGGAAACCATCGCTCCATCCAAGTAGCCCCAGCTGTAACAGGGGCACTTTCTCCTCTGAACTTGACTGATCCACCATTGGCCCCGGAAATTATCCAGTATACTACAGCGCTATGCTTGAAAATCTGATTGCCATTATTTCCGGTATCGCGCTCCTCATCTGGAGTGCAGACCGCTTTGTGATCGGTGCAGCAGCAACCGCTCAGTATCTGAAGGTATCACCACTCGTCATTGGACTGGTCATCATGGGGTTTGGCACCAGTGCGCCGGAGCTAATGGTCTCCTCCCTTGCCGCCCTGGAGGGGAGCCCCGGTATCGGAATTGGAAATGCAATTGGGTCAAATATTGCAAATATTGCACTGGTTCTTGGGGCAACTGCGCTCATCCTCCCCATCGGGGTTC
The DNA here is from genome assembly GCA_964344135.1 of uncultured Piscirickettsiaceae bacterium. Taxonomy (GTDB): domain Bacteria; phylum Pseudomonadota; class Gammaproteobacteria; genus Thiopontia. Next base: position 41,391 of record CAYFMF010000004.1, on the reverse strand, counting down.
GCTCAGAGATTCTGCGCAGGGAGTTCCCAATCCTTCTGGTGGTTACCGGGGGCTCCGGGCTGATGCTGCTTGACTACTCCCTCGACCGCTGGGATGGGGCGATCCTTCTTCTCTCCCTTGTTCTGCTGATGAGCTGGCTGATCCAGAGCAGCAAGGAGAGGGCAACAGATGATCCATTTTCTTCGGAGGTGGTCTCGGAGATCCATGATGAGATCCCGGCACATTTTTCACTGAGAGGTGCCCTGCTCTGGACCCTGGTCGGGCTGGTAGTCCTGCTCTTCAGCTCACGCCTGATCGTCTGGGCCGCAGTTGAGATTGCCCATGCATTTGAGATCAGTGAACTGATCATTGGCCTGACCATCATTGCAATCGGTACCAGCCTCCCCGAGCTGGCCGCTTCCATCACTGCAGCCCGCAAGCAGGAGCATGACATGGCTGTCGGCAACATCATTGGCTCCAACCTGTTCAACATTCTCGGTGTTCTGGCACTCCCCGGACTGATCATGCCGGGCGCCATTGACCCCTCGGTCCTCTCACGGGATTTTTTGATTATGGCGCTGCTGACTGTGGCACTCTATCTGATGTCGACCCTATTCAAGAGTGAGAAAAAATCAATTGGCAGGATTGAGGGAGCCATTCTTCTTACTTGCTTCTTTGGTTATCTGGGGCTACTGTACCAACAGGCAATCCAATAATAAAATCAACGAGATCATGCAGCAAAACATCAGTCCGAAAAGAGCCCAGGATAACCTCTCTGCGCTGGGAAGAGCGGTCATCCAGGAGGAGGCCCAGGCAATCAGTGCACTACTTGATCGAATCGACCACACCTTTGAACAGGCCTGCAGCACCATTCTCGAGTGTGAAGGGCGGGTTGTGGTGATTGGCATGGGCAAATCGGGACATATCGGGAACAAGATTGCCGCAACGCTGGCGAGTACCGGCACACCGGCATTCTTTGTCCATCCCGGAGAGGCGAGCCACGGGGACCTGGGCATGGTCACAGAGAGTGATGTGGTGATCGCGCTCTCCAACTCTGGAGAGACCAGTGAGGTACTGATGCTGCTCCCGGTCATCAAGCGCCTGGGGGTCTCAATGATCTCACTGACAGGTAATCCCTACTCCACCCTGGCAACCGAGTCGGATATCCACCTGAATGTGGGGGTCGAGAAGGAGGCCTGCCCGCTGGGCCTTGCCCCCACCTCCAGCACCACAGCAACATTGGTGATGGGAGACGCACTGGCCGTTGCACTGCTGGAGAGCCGGGGTTTTACGGCGGAGGACTTTGCCCGGTCCCACCCTGCCGGAGCACTGGGCAGAAGGCTGCTACTCCGCATCGGAGATGTCATGCACAAGGGAGATCGAATCCCCTCCGTCCCCAGCGGCTCTACCATTGCCGAGGCACTACTGGAGATGAGCTCCAAGGGGCTGGGGATGACAGCCATCGTAGAGCAGAATGGAGAGATTCAGGGGATCTACACAGACGGGGATCTGCGTCGCACCATGGACCAGGAACTGGAACTGCAGAGCACCCCTGTAGACGAGGTGATGAGCCGCAACTGCACCACGGTTCATCCTGAACTGCTGGTTGAGGAGGCGCTCAGTATTCTGGAGAGGAAAAACATCAATGGCCTCTTCGTGGTCAACGAGCAACGAACAATTGTTGGTGCACTCAACATGCTCGACCTGCTTCACGCAAAGGTGGTTTGAGCATGAATACTGTAATGGACAACGGATTGAGAGAGCAGGCCCAGCAGATCAAACTGGTCATCTTTGACGTTGACGGCGTTCTGACCGATGGGCGGCTCTTCTTTGGGGATGACGGCCAGGAGTACAAGGCCTTTCACTCCAGGGATGGGCTGGGCATGAAGATGCTGATGCGTAGTGGTGTTGAGGTCGCAGTAATTACCGCCCGCTCCTCACAGGTGGTGGCACACCGGATGAAAAACCTCGGTGTACACCGCTTCTACCAGGGACAGGCCAACAAGGTGCCGGTATTCCAGGGAATTGCCGAGGAGATGGGGCTGGATTACAGTGAGATTGCCTATGTTGGAGACGACATTATCGATCTTCCAGTCATGGTTCAGGTTGGCCTGGCCATCGCTGTCTCTGATGCCCACCCCGAGGTCCGGTCCCGGGCCCACTGGACCACCTCTCAGGTCGGTGGTCGTGGTGCTGCACGGGAGGCCTGTGAGATGATCATGGAGGCACAGCAGACCCTGAAGCCCTATATTGAGGGTCACCTCAATGGGTTGACCAACTGACTACCGGGGACAGATGCCACTCTCAACCAGAAACCTCTTTTCCCTGCTACTGCTGATTGCCGTAGTGGCAACCTGGTATCTGATTCCAGGACCCTCAACCACCCATCAGCAGCCTGCACGGCAAACAGACTATTTCATTACCGGTCTTGACCGCAAGGAGATGGGGCAGGATGGGGAACTTGCCTCCCATTTCCGGGCCGAACGGGTGGATCACTATCCTGATGAGATGCGTGCGGAACTTGTGCAGCCCCGTGCCACCACCTACAACCCCACTCAACCCCCGTGGCACCTGCGTGCAGACCATGGGACAGAGTGGGAGGAGAGTGACCTGATCACACTCAGGGGGGGGGTGGTTGCTGACCAGCACTACCCCGACAGCCCCCGCTTCTCCAAAATGGAGACCAATGAGGCACGCCTGCAACTGGACAATCAGTATATGGAGACAGAATATCCGATCACATTTACCACCGAACGTACAGCAACCCGGTCCGTCGGTGCAAAACTTTGGCTTGATACCGGTGAAATCCAGCTACTGAAAAATTCCTCAGGCCGCTATAATTAGGAGACTATGAAAATGATGCCGCTTCGTCGCCCTGAAACCCTGCTTGCACTCCTTTGCTTGCTTCCTCTCAACACCTATGCACTTCCGACAGACAAGGATCAGCCGTTTGAAATCAACTCGGAATCGGCCGAACTGCGGGAAAAGGAGGGGTACGCCCTCTACAGTGGGGATGTCCGCATGACACAGGGGACGCTTGAGATTGATGCGGACCGAGTCGAGCTCTTCTTTCCCGAGGAGGAGCTGGAGCGTGCCGTCATCTATGGGGATGAGGACAAGCGCGCCTATTTCCAGCAGATACCGAAAGAGGGTGAGCCGCTGGTCAAGGGTACTGCATCCAGAATCGTCTACCAGATCAGTCCGGATGAGATCCGTCTGTTGGGGGACGCAATCTTCTGTCAAAAGGGGAACGAGCAGAAGGGAAAACGGATTATCTATGACATCGATAAGGATATCATGCGTGCAAAGGCACGTACCCGGTCTGTTTTTCGCCCCAAGAGCAAGCCGGGCAGCTGCGACCACATCCACTCTGACTACCGTTAGCTTGCTTGCCGCTCATCAATGCGTGATACAAGCGATTTGACAACATCGCCACAGATAGCGGAGGAGGACGCAACCGGAGAGGAGGGCCATGCAACCTCACGAAACACGCTCTCTGCCAATAATCTGGAGAAACGGTTTGGAAAGAAGAGAGTGGTGCATGATGTCTCCATTGAGGTTCATGGAGGAGAGATCGTAGGGCTGCTTGGCCCCAATGGAGCCGGCAAGACCACCTCATTCTATATGATTGTTGGCCTGATCCGGGCCAATAACGGCACCATTCAGCTGAACGGTACCAACCTGACACGCCACCCAATGCATCGACGTGCCCAGATGGGGATCGGTTACCTGCCACAGGAGCCCTCGGTTTTCAGGAAACTCTCTGTTGAGGAGAACCTGCTGGCGATCCTGCAGTACCGAACAGATCTGGAGGAGGGGGAGGCCACTGCAGAGATGGAGAACCTGCTGGAGGAGTTCCATCTTACTCACATCAGGAACAGCAAGGGGGTCAGCCTCTCGGGGGGGGAGCGCAGGAGGGTCGAGATTGCCCGCGCACTGGCAGCAAACCCCAGCTTTATTCTGCTGGATGAGCCCTTTGCCGGGGTAGACCCGATCTCGGTTATCGATATCCAGAAAGTCGTTCAGCATCTGGCAGAACGGGGCATTGGAGTCATTATTACAGACCATAATGTCAGAGAGACCCTCAAGGTCTGTGACCGTGCCTACATCATCAATGAGGGTGTTGTGATTGCAGAGGGGGATTCCAACCACATTCTCGGGCATGATCATGTTCGCAAGGTCTATCTCGGACATCAGTTCCAGATGTGATATAACATAGACATGAACCATAGATTTCCGGGGCGCCCATGCTGAACCAGTCCATCAACCTGCGCCTTGGCCAGCAACTAAAGATGACCCCGCAGTTGCAGCAGGCAATTCGCATGCTGCAACTCTCTGCTGTTGAGCTACAACAGGAGGTGCAGGAGATCCTTGAAACCAACCCGCTGCTGGAGGAGGGGGAAGAGGGAGACAACCTGGACCAGAAGAGTGAACAAGAGACAACGGCCGACGAGACAACTCTGTCCGGAGAAACCCTGACAGATAGCAAAGAGACAATTCCTGAAGAGCTGGAGACCGATAGCAACTGGGAGGACACCTATGATATCCCCTCCATGCTGGGCAGCAGCGCCCCTTCGGAGGGGTTTGAGTCTCATGAGATTCGCTCCTCGGCCCTCTCTCTTCAGGACCACCTGATATGGCAGCTCAATACACTCCACCTCTCCGAACGTGATTACACCCTATCCATTGCCCTGATTGATGCAATCAACCAGGATGGATACCTGGAGAGCACTCTGGAGGAGCTGATTGATGTCCTGCAGCTGGATCCACCAGTTGAGATGGAAGAGATGACCACCCAGCTTCACCAGATTCAGCAGTTTGACCCCCCCGGCGTCGGCGCCAGAGACCTGCGCGAATGCCTGCTGATTCAGCTACACCAGATCACCGATGATACCCCGGAAAAGGCAGTTGCAACCCACTGGATAGAGAACCACTTTGATCTGCTCTCGGAGCAGAATCGTGACCTGCTCGGCAGAAAGTTGCATACCTCGGCAGAGACGGTATCTCAGGCGCTGGCCTTGATCCGGACACTGGATCCACACCCCGGAGGCAAGATAGAGTCCCCCTCCGTTGAGTACGTCATTCCGGACCTCATTGTCCGCAAGAGTGAGGGAGCGTGGGAGATTGAGTTAACTCCGGAAACCAGCCCGAAACTCCGAATCAGCCCCTTCTACCACTCCATGAGGGGAAAACCGCAAAACAGCAGCGACAAGGAGTACATCACCCGCAATATCCAGGAGGCGCGCTGGTTCCTGAAGAGCCTGCAAAACCGTAACCAGACCCTGTTCACGGTTGCCTCCCATATTTTTCAGGTACAGTCCGCTTTTCTTGAGGGGGGGGCAGAAAAGATGCGTGCACTCACTCTGCGCACCATTGCAGATGCAATTGAGATGCACGAGTCCACCATCTCGAGAGTGACAACCAACAAATATGTACAGACCCCACAGGGGATCTTTGAACTCAAGTATTTCTTTTCCAGCCAGCTCAAAACTACGGATGGTGATGGAACCTCAGCAACTGCAGTGCGTGCAATGATTCGCCAGATTGTGGACAGTGAGGATCCGGTAAAACCCATCAGCGACCACCGCATCACACTGATGCTGGCAGAAAAAGGGGTAAAGGTTGCCCGCAGAACCGTGGCAAAATACAGGGACATTCTTTCGATACCTCCATCGAACGAACGTAGACGATCACTATAGCACTGTGAAGATGGTTCACAGACAACAACAAGGAGAGCACTATGCAGCTGAATATTACCGGTCACCATGTCGAGGTTACCCCTCCCATGAACGAGTATGTAACTGGAAAAATGGCGAAACTTGAACGTCATTTCGACAATGTGACCAATGTACATGTTGTCCTCAGCGTTGAGAAACTGCGTCAAAAGGCAGAGGCGACGCTTCATGTCAGTGGCGCAGAGATCTTTGCCGACTGCGTGGATGAGGATATGTATGCTGCAGTGGATGGACTGATCGACAAGCTGGATCGGCAGGTGATTAAGCACAAGGAGAAGCAGGGAAGTCACCGTTAACCACAACGATTCACGGCATACAGCAACCCCTGCATGCCGTGAGTCTCTCTTCTCCGATGTTTATCTATATCATCAGTGGACTATCAGGAGCAGGCAAGAGTGTCGCGCTCCATGCCATTGAGGATCAGGGCGGATACTGTATTGACAATCTTCCACTCGATCTTCTTCCTGCCTTCACTGATCAGGTTCTCCCTTCACTGGAGAGACTCTACAACCACGTTGGACTCTCCATCGACGTCAGAAACAGTGCTGAAGAGCTGGAAAGGGTCCCTGCACTGCTGGAACAGCTCTTCGGAGAGGAGAGATCACTCCAGCACCGGCTGATCTTTATCGAGGCCACCCCCGAAACCCTTGTCCGACGGTTTGGGGAGTCGAGGCGTCCTCACCCTCTGAGCCACGAAGGGCTCTCCCTCAAGGATGCAATTCAGGGTGAGAGCAGACAACTGACATCCATTGCAGCCGCGGCAGAGATACGAATCGACACCTCCAAGACCAGCATCTACCAGTTGCGGTCCCAGATTAATGGAATCACCGGCCACACAGAATCCCGCCTGTTTCTGAAGATTCAATCCTTTGGATTCAAGCATGGGGTACCAACGGATGTGGACTTTCTGTTTGACGCCCGCTGCCTGCCGAACCCGCACTGGGAGGCAGAGATCCGGGATCTGACCGGCCTGGATCCAGAGGTCACTGCATTTCTTGACCGCTCTCCGGAGAGTCTGGAGATGGCAGAGGAGATCAAACACTATATCCAGCGCTGGATCCCCCGCTTCCTCTCGGATGACCGCTCCTACCTGACCATTGCCATCGGCTGTACTGGCGGGCGGCATCGCTCCGTCTATCTGGTTGAAAAAATCGGCAACCATCTCCGAAATCTGCAAGACAGCGGGAAAGAAAACGGCGAAAATGTATGGCGGGACCAATGCACACTGAATATCCACCACCGGGAGCTAGGGGACAGCTGAAACAGGTATGCACGAATTACGTAACGAGATCGTAAAGCAATGAGTATCATGCTTCATGGAATTGGGGTTGCGCGGGGAATTGCTATCGGCAAGGCCTACCTGATGGAGCATGGCCAGCCCGATATCGCCGAGTATACCGTCCCGGACTATCTGATCGATGCAGAGATCGAGCGCTACAACAGTGCACTGGAGACTGCCCGGGAGCAGCTGGTCGAGCTTCGATCAGAGATTGTACAGCCTCGCCCCTCACCCTCCTCCGGGGTTCCAGGTGACATAACCGATTTTATTGATGCGCACCTGCTGATGCTGGAGGATAACGCCATCAGCCGCGGTCCAGTCAAGAACATACGGCGACAGCAGTGCAATGCAGAGTGGGCACTGAAGCGGCAGAGAGATTCGCTGGTTCAGGTTTTTGAGGAGATGGAGGACCCCTATCTCCGAACCCGGAAGGATGATATTGATCATGTGGTCAACCGGATCATGATGCTGCTGCTGCAACAGGAGACTGACACCCAGGAGTTGCTTGATCCGGAAGAGGAGAGTATGCCAAGAATTATTGTCGCCGATAACCTGACTGCAGCGGACATCATTCTGTTCCACCACCAGAATGTGGCCGGCATTATTACCGAACACGGTGCACCCAATTCGCACAGCGCAATTCTTGCCAGAAGTCTGCACCTGCCTACGGTCATGGGGGCTGGAAACACGCACCGCTACCTTCGAGACGGAGAGCCATTGATCATCAATGGAAGCAACGGGATGATTCTTATCGACTCTGACCAGCGTGTGGTTGACCACTACACGACGCTTCAGGAGCAGGAGAAGATCCACAAGGACGGCTTGGCCAAGCTCCGCTCACAGGCTGCCGTTACGCGTGACAATACCCCCATCTCTCTCCAGGCCAATGTTGAACTGCCTGATGATATGGAGGCAATGCACCAGGTGGGTTGCAAGGATATTGGGCTCTACAGAACAGAGTTCCTGTTCCTGAACCGTGATGATATCCCCAGTGAGGAGGAGCAGTACGAGAACTACAAGGCTGTTGTCGAACAGATGGACGGTGCAACACTGACCATCCGTACACTGGATATTGGTACCGACAAGCCGATTCCTGCCATTGCAGAGATGGAGAGTGCCGACAATCCTGCACTGGGTGTCCGGGCTGTTCGTCTCGCCCTGAAGAATCTGGATCTGCTCATCCCCCAGATTCGAGCCATCCTCCGCGCCTCTGCCCATGGCAGAATCCGTCTGATGATCCCGATGATCACCAGTATGCAGGAGGTGGGGCAGATCCAGAACCATATCGCACAGGAGAAGAGAGACCTCAAAAACCGTCAGATAGCGTTCGATGAGTCACTCAAGGTTGGTGCGGTTATTGAGACGCCGGCTGCCGCACTCTCTGCAGATGGTCTGGCCCAAAAGCTGGATTTCCTCTCTCTTGGGACCAACGATCTGATCCAGTATACATTGGCCATCGACCGTACCGATGACCAGGTCAACTACCTCTTTGACCCGCTCCATCCAGCGGTTCTGCGACTCATCCATCAGGTAATCCGGGCCGGAGTGGATAACGGTATCCCCGTCTCCATGTGTGGCGAGATGGCAGGGGATGATCGTTACACACGCCTGCTGCTGGGCATGGGGCTGCGGGAGTTCAGCATGAACCCATCCGTATTGCCGGAGGTGAAACAGGCCATATTGAATACCCACATCGAGGTTGTGGAACCACTGGTGCAGCAGATACTGCACACCACATTCCATGAAGAGATTCACCAGACCTTTGCAAGGATCAATCGTCCAAGCCCGGACAGCGCCTAGGAGTCTGTCAGACTTATGAATACCTGCTACGAAAAAGCCCTGCTGGTCCTGTTTTCCGATCTTTTTCCCCATAGAGAGCTCGGCTATACTCCTCAAAAGATCAACAAACATGCCTCAGCAGGATCTTTCCCTCGCTACAAGGTGAATTGCGCTTGCGCAAGAGAGGGTACCCTGGGGTACGGTATCCTGAATCCGACAGACTCCTAGGAATTACCATGGTTGAAACCCCAGATCAGGAGAAACGGGAACAGTGGATCGCCTCGGTCACCCAGGCCATGGAGCACGATGATCTGACCCCTGTTGCACCACTTCTGGCAAGCCTCCATGCCGCAGACTGTGCCCACCTGATCGAGTCCACCCCCCCCAAGGGTCGACCACATCTCTGGGAGATTATCCAGCCCGAACAGCGTGCGGAGATCCTTCCCCACCTCAATGATGAGGTCCGTTCGGGGCTGCTGGAGGAGATGGATAATGAGGAGTTGGCCGCAGCGGCATCGCAGATCGATTCTGATGACATGGCTGACCTGCTTCAGGACATGTCCTACAGTCAGACCCAGCAGGTTCTGCAGTCCATGGATGAGCAAAACCGGCAACAGGTTGAGGAGATCCTCTCCTATCCCGAGGACAGCGCCGGCGGATTGATGGACATGAACACCATCCAGATCCGGCCTGATATCGACCTGGATGTCGTACTGCGCTATCTGAGAATGCGTGGCACACTGCCGAACAGCACGGACAATCTGATGGTGGTGGATCGGGACAACACCTTCCTGGGGCTGTTGCCCATCTCAACCCTCTTGACCACGGATGCTGAAAAGAGTGTTGATGAGGTGATGATTCGGGAGTGTGATGTCATCCCGGCAGAGATGTCGGAGAGGGAGGTTGCCAACCTCTTTGAGAGCCGCGACCTGATCTCCGCCCCGGTGCTGAACAAGAGGGGCAGGCTGCTGGGCAGAATTACCATCGATGATGTGGTCGATGTAATCCGTGACGAGGCGGACCACTCCCTGCTGGGAAGGGCCGGTCTTGACGAAGAGGAGGACATGTTTGCCCCCGTTGGGGTCAGTGTCCGCAGACGGACCCTCTGGCTTGGGCTTAATCTTGCGACCGCCTTTCTTGCCGCCTGGGTTATTGGTCTCTTTGAGGAGACTCTGCAACAGGTCATCGCCCTGGCTGTACTGATGCCGGTCGTGGCCAGCATGGGGGGTATTGCTGGTGGACAGACCCTGACACTGGTTATCCGTGGGATTGCACTGAATCAGATCAGTGACGCCAATACACGATGGCTGATCGCCAAGGAGTCAGCGGTTGGGGTATTGAACGGTGCGCTTTGGGCCGTTGTGGTTGGAACTGTCGCCTGGCTCTGGTTTGGCGAAATAGAACTGGGTGTTGTGATTGCCGCAGCAATGGTAATCAACCTGATTATTGCCGCACTGTCGGGGGTGGCCATACCGGTACTGCAGAACAGGATGGGAATCGACCCGGCACTGGCGGGCTATGTGGTACTGACCACAGTGACCGATGTCGTCGGATTCCTCTCCTTCCTCGGTCTTGCTACCCTGTTCCTGTTATAGAATCGGCATCTGGAAGATACCCGCAGCAGTCCGCCAATCTTCAGAGAAGAGAGATGCTACTCACCAGCAATGCTCATCTGTTCCAGCAGGATCGAACCGCTCTGGATATTTCCACGGCGATCAACATCACTGCCCACTGCAAGGATCTGCCCGAACATCTCCCTGAGGTTGCCGGCAATGGTAATCTCCTCAACCGGATAGGCAATCTCTCCCCCCTCCACCCAGAAACCCGCTGCGCCGCGTGAATAATCTCCGGTGATGGTGTTGACCCCCTGCCCCATCAGCTCGGTCACCAGGAATCCCTCACCCATCTCCCGGACCAATGCCTCTCTATTCAGCTCTCCGTGAGTAATTCTCAGATTCCGAACACCCCCCCCATTTCCGGTACTCTCCATTCCCAGACGACGGGCGGCGTAACTGTCCAGTGCGTAGCGGCCAAGCACCCCATCAAGCACAAATGATTGTTGGCGTGTCGCCACCCCTTCACTGTCAAACGGGGCACTGGCCACACCCCGCCTCTGATATGGATCCTCATGGATGGTGATAAACTCCGGAAAGAGCTGGTTCCCCAGTTCATCGAGCAGGAAGGAGGCCTTGCGATAGAGGCTGCCTCCACGAATGGCGGTAATCAGATGTCCCAACAACCCGCCGGCAACAGTCGCATCAAACAGTACCGGGGCCTGTATGGTCTTCCCCTTTCTTCCGCCCAGCCGCTCAAGCGCCCGAATTGCAGCATGCTGCCCAACCACTTCTGGCGGCTCCAGATCCAGTGGATCCCGGCTCCCTGTGTACCAGTGATCGCGGACCATTGCGCCCGGATCTCGTGATCTGCTCTCACTGGCCACGACCGAACAGCTGACCCCATGCCGGGTACCACTGTACCCCGAGAGAAAGCCATGGCTATTGCCATAGACCCGTATTGAACGGTGGCTGCTCACTGATCCACCTTCCGAATTGACAATGCGTGAATCATGATCCAGTGCTGCCTGTTCACACCGTTTGGCCACATCCACACTCTCCTCAACACCCACACCCCAGGAGTGCTCCAGCTCCAGGTCGGGAAACTCGGTTGCCAGCTTGTCCGGATCAGCCAACCCCGCATAGGGGTCCTCTTCGGTATGACGCGCAATATCACAGGCAGCCTGTACTGCAGAGCGGATCGATGAGATGGAAAAGTCACTGCTGGTTGCGGTCCCCTTGCGCTGTCCAAAATAGACCGTTACCCCCATGCCCCGATCCTTGTGGTGTTCAACAGTCTCCACCTCTCCGAGCCGTACCGTTGTCGAATACCCCTCCTCGACACTGCTCGCCGCCTCTGCTGCCGTTGCCCCCTGACGTTTTGCCTCATCCAGAATCTGTTGTGTCAGATCCTCCAGTTCCCCCCGCTCCAGATGGCTCTTGCTGCTCATACCTCAGTTCCCCCAACCGTAAGCCCGCTCACCTTCAGGGTAGGCTGACCCACCCCAACAGGAACACTCTGCCCCTCCTTTCCACAGACACCTATACCACGATCCAGCTCGAGGTCGTTACCCACCATGGTGACCTTTGACATCACCTCCGGTCCATTCCCAATCAGCGTTACCCCCTTGAGTGGCTGCTTCACAACCCCATCCTCAATCAGGTAGGCCTCATTTGCAGAGAAGACAAACTTCCCCGAGGTGATATCTACCTGTCCTCCACCAAAATTGACTGCATAGATCCCCTGCCTGACCGAACTGATGATCTCATCCGGTTCATGTTCCCCTGGCAGCATATAGGTGTTGGTCATCCTTGGCAGCGGCAGGTGTGCATAAGACTCCCGGCGTCCATTCCCGGTGGAGTCCACTCCCATCAGGCGACCGTTGGTCTTGTCCTGCATATAGCCCCTGAGAACCCCCTGCTCGATCAGAACAGTATTCCCCGTCTCCGTTCCCTCATCATCGATATTGAGCGAACCCCTCCTACCCTCAAGTGTTCCGTTATCAACAACGGTACAGAGGGGAGTGGCAACCGACTCTCCTGTCCGCCCGGAGAATGCCGAGGTCCCCTTCCTGTTGAAATCCCCCTCCAGACCATGCCCGACCGCCTCATGGAGCAGGACCCCGGGCCAACCGTTTCCGAGGACAACCTCCATCACCCCAGCCGGCGCAGCCTCCGCCTCCAGGTTGGTCACAGCCTGCCTTACCGCCTCTCTGGCGATCTCCTCTGCCGCTCCACTCTCCAACAGCAGAGAGTAGTCGGAACGGCCACCAAAACCGGCAGAACCATTCTCACGCCGTCCATTCTGCTCTGCAATTACAGAGACATTGAGGCGCACCAGTGGGCGTGCATCGGCAGCCAGTGTTCCATCACTTCCGGCAATCAGTACTACATCATAGACAGCAGCAATGGACGCCATCACCTGTGTAACCCTTGAATCCGCAGCGCGTGCCCACTGGTCAAGACTCTGCAGGAGCGCCACCTTCTCCTCTGCACCCACAGAGCGCAGTGGATTAACCGATCGATAGAGTGAGCGATCACTACCCCCATCAACCATGAGTGTGGGTGTTGTCCGAACCTCTCCCCCACTGCCCGACCTCGTGATGGCCCGTGCAGAGGCTGCAGAGCGCAGCAGCGCCTCGACAGTGATCTCATCCGAATAGGCAAAACCGGTCTTTTCACCATGAATGGCCCGTACCCCCACCCCGGAGTTGATATCATAACTGCCATCACGCACAACACCATCCTCCAGTGACCAGAATTCATGGTGGCTCTGCTGGAAATAGAGATCTGCATAATCCACCCCTCTGCCCATCAGGTCGTGCAGTGTGGAGCCCAATGTCTCCTGAGAAATCCCGGAAGAGTCCAGAAACAGGCTGGATGCCAGTTCAAATCGATCCATCTTTGTTGAATATCCTTGTAAAGTAAAGGTATGCTGCTGGAGAGCCAGCCCTATGGAAGACCCATTCCATGACCCGGTTCGGTTACTGGGGCGATTGGCCGCTTTTTCACTATCTTCTCCAGCCTTGGTTCATCCCAGCTACCTGTCAAGGCATATCGGGTCGTTACAATACCCTCTTTTCTGAACAGCTTCTGATAGAGCAAAACCACTCCACCCACCGCAGCTCCAGCCGGTCCCCCAACCAGTGCCCCGGTTGCTGGAAGTGTCTCTGAAATCTTCGGGCTGACCGAGATGATCTGGTCATAATCCTGAGCAACAATACCTGTTCTGCCATCTACCTTGATGGTTGCTGTGGGGCCATCAATTGCAAGATCACTGGTGTGTGCATGGCCATGCTTCAGAATGAAAGAGCCCCGGATTGTATCAAACGGCAGCCCCTGTCCAGTGACGTCTGAAAAGTCCAGCGTCAGTCGGCGTGCCAGGGTATGGATCCCCAACAGGCCAAATACTCTTCCAACCCCCTGCTCAACATCCCGTAACTGCCCCTTGCCAACCGACAGATTCATATTTCCCTCCATGACTCCCAGCGAGAAATCCGTTGGCACCCCCTCCCACTCCGCCTTGATCTGGACTGATGTTGCGCCCTGGTCGATCTCTCCGCCATACCCGAACAGCGAAAGGATCTCTCCAAGCTCATCACCGGCTGCATGAATATTAAATCTGGAGAGTGATGCATTGGCCCGTTTTAACCAGCTTCCCTGTGCTGTAAGTTTCATCACCCTGGACTCCAGGGTCACATCGTCAAAAAAGAGTCCATTCTTGCTCTTATGCGTCTGTAACTGCAGCCTCCCAAAATCGATCCCTTTGATGTTGGTCTTTCTGCTGGTCATCTGCATCGCCGGAAAATAGGAGGGGTCGATATCAGAGACAAGCCCCTCTCCCGGTCTCTCCTTGCGATCCGTGTCAAACCGTATATGGTCCAGATCCACAATCAGTAACTTGTCCCGCTCAAAGGGGGCCTCGATCCTCCCCTGAAGCTGATCACTGCTGACCCCAACCCCCCAGTAGCCATCCTTGTGAGGTTGCATCACAACCGAAAGATTCTGTAACGGCTGACCAAACAGATCTGCCTCCTCAGCGCTGACAGCAATCCTCTGAATATTGAATTCAGGCAGGCGTGTCCCGGGCAACATGGACTCCGGCTGCCCCTCCCCACCGGAAATTTCTCGATACCAGCCAAGCCACTCACCAATGCTCACCCGCTTCAATGCACCCTGGATGGAGACCCCCTTGAGAGGCTGGTTTGCCGGATCGGGGCGTTCAACCGTACCTACCAGAACCAACCCATTCCAGCTGTTGCTCTCCGCCGAACCTCTTGAGAGGTCGGCCAGCAGGTGTTCCGGGCTGGAGAGGTGGAGCCTCTGCAGCTCTCCCGACTGCAACTGCATGGTCAGTGTGGTTGGCCAGCTCTCTTCTGCCGGCTTGTTGAATGGGGCTGGCAGCACCATCTCCACACCCTTGAGGTCTGAGTGGAGGTGAAGCTCAATCCTGTTTCCGGCAAACTGATGGCCACTCTCTATCATCCGGCTCTGAGAATCTCCCAGCTCAATCTTAAGGCGTCCACCCCACTGAATTCCAGGCTTGGGATCCTCACGGTTCAAGCCCCTTACCCGAAGTGGCAGCTGATAGGAATCCTCCCCCTCACCAAGGCCCAGCCACTGCTCCAGGCGCTCTCCCAACAGCTCCCCCTCCAACCCAACCATCAACTCATGCTGCTCGTCGCCAGCAGTAAAGGCGGTAATCAGGACCGGGCCGCCCATCATCTCTCCCCGGATCCCCTCTACCGTAAACCCTTCATTACCGAACTCAACGTTACCCTGTACCTGCTCTATATCCAGATCCAGCTCCTGAAGTGAGAGCCGGTTCTCGTGTAGCTCAACCCGCCCATCGACTGCAACCTGTTCACCCTCTTTCAGAGGCACCTCCACCTCAAGATCGAGGAATGCGTACCCTTGCAGTGAGAGCAGGGAGTTGAATTGTGCACCACGCTCCCTCAACGGTGTATTCTCCAGACTATGGAGCAGGCTATTGCTCTCACTGACAATCTGGCCATGAATACTCAAGGGGCTCTTTCCTACCTGGTCACTGACCATGTACAGATCATGCAGGGGGTGGCCATCGATCTTTCCCTCCTCCATGTCCAACCGCAGGGATTCATTATTGAAGATCAGCCTGGCCTGACCATTCGTTATTGCTGGCCATCCGTTGGCATAGTTGAGATAGAGGTCCCGAATCTGCAGCTCTGTTCTGAACTCTCCACCCCCCTGCCGGTAGGGAAAACGGTCAAGGGGGCCACGAAGCAACACCCTGCCATCAGCCAGTTCGCCGGAGAGCAGACCACTCTTCAGCCAACTGACCAGGCGTGGATTCATCTTTCCTTCCGGAAGCTGCCCCATCAGCTCAGCAACCCGCCCGGCATTGACCCGAGCCTCAAGATCCAGTACCGGTGAACCCCCGCTTGCCGGCATCAGAAGCTGGGCCTTTCCATTAACCTGCAGAGATCCAATGGCGCCTTTTACTGCATCTGTGGCAATCAGCAGACCGGCCGCATGGTTCCGCCAGGCCACCCCCCCCTGCTGCAGATCAACTGCTACCGGATTCCGGTAGATGCCCTCTGCCTCAACGGTCACTGCTCCAGCAGCCGGAGAAAAGAGCCCTCCCTGCTGATTGGCCTGGAGCGATCCATTGATTCCCGAGACCGCATACCCATCGAGCGCTTTCAGTCCACGAATGGAGATCCCGCTGGTCTCCATCCGTGCCTCAACCTGATTCAATAGATTCTCACTGCTCGGATAGGATCTGAACTGGAGCTGATTCAGAGTGCCAGAGACATGGATTCCGCTCTCTCCACGGAAAAAGGTTGCATAGA
Organism: uncultured Piscirickettsiaceae bacterium; assembly: GCA_964344135.1. Classification (GTDB taxonomy): domain Bacteria; phylum Pseudomonadota; class Gammaproteobacteria; genus Thiopontia. Next base: position 25,235 of record CAYFMF010000004.1, on the reverse strand, counting down.
GGCCGGCACGGTCCGGTGTTGGAACCAGCTGTATCCGGTCAACTGCACCCAACAGCAGATCCTCTCCGGAGGCCCCCCTCCTGCGCTCAACCAGTGCCGATGTTGGATGGCTTGTCCTGTCACTCTCCTTTTCACCCCCCCAGACAAGCTGCTCTGCCTGCAGACGCCACTCACGGTCACCCGCTCTTTTCCAGAAAAATTCTCCTCCTGCCAGCCCCGACAACTCCAGATAACGGTCATCACGATCCAGGGTTCCACGCCCCTTCTCCAGTCGCCCTGAGAGCCACTCTCCCCACCACCTGATATTGGCCCTCCCCTGTGCCAGCGGAGCCCATGTGCTCCGTTGTCCACCGATCAGGTTTACCAGCTCGACATCCCGCCCCTGCAGAAACATCTGGCCATCCCACCCATGCGGATTCAGCAGATCCCCAAACCACTCCAACTCCACCTGAACAGCTTCTGAATCCTTCTGACCCAGAACAACACTGCCAGTTGCCTGATGGCGATAACCCGAGCTTGTTAAAGAGAGATCGACATCCCGGAAATACCACTGAATACCGGGAAGACGCTCCTCATTGACCAGAATTTCGGCATCGTTAACGATCAGGGATGGCTGTGCCAGCAGCCAACCAATAAATGGTGCAGTCACCCCCTCTCCCTCACTGCCTCCCTCAATACCCAGACTGCCGTCCTGATAGTGGATAATGGTGACCTTTGGATGGGTGATGGAGAGTGCAGTGGTTACCGGTTCTCCAAAGCGAATCGAGGAGAGCAGGTCAATCTCGATACCCCCCTCCCTGAAAGAGGCTTGGGGCTCCCCTGTTGCAGGGTCATAGACGATGACATGGTGAGCCCCAACCTCCAACACCCGACCATCCAGTGAGAGAGAGAGCTCCTCAATATCAATCGGCACCCCAATACTCTCCTCAATCCAGGACTCCAGATCATCATGGAATACCCCTGCCCCAGGAAGAATCAGCCGCAGCAGTGCCAGCAACAGTGCTGCCGTGACCAGCAGGGTCGCAATGAGGATCCAGAACGTTCCCCAGAGCCCGCGCAGGAATTGAGTAGCTCTCCCCATCACTCCAACGGATCAGACAGGAACCACATCAAACTGTTCGGTGGTATAAAAGGTCTCCACCTGCAACCGAACCGGCTTGCCAATAAACTCCTCCAGCTCGGCCAGACTGGCTGACTCCTCGTCCAGCAGCAGGTCGGTGATCTCCTGTGCGGCCAGAACCAGGAACTCCCTGGAGTCCTCATACTGGCGGGACTCACGGATAATCTCACGGAAGATCTCATAGCAGACCGTCTCCGGAGTCTTCAGGAACCCCCTCCCCTCACAGGTTGGACAGGTCTCACAGAGTACATGCTCCAGACTCTCCCGTGTTCGCTTGCGGGTCATCTCAACCAGGCCCAGTGATGAGACAGCACTGACATGGGTTCGTGCATGGTCCTGATCCAGATACTTCTGCAGCGAACGCATCACCTGCTGCTGATGCTGCTCATCCTCCATGTCAATCAGGTCAAGAATGATGATCCCCCCGAGATTTCTCAGTCTCAGCTGACGTGCAATGGCCTGGGTCGCCTCCAGGTTGGTCTTGAAGATGGTCTCTTCCAGATTGTGGTGACCCACAAAGGAGCCTGTATTGACATCAATGGTGGTCATTGCCTCCGTCTGGTCAATAATCAGGTAGCCGCCCGACTTCAGTGGTACCTTGCGCTGCAACGCCTTCTGAATCTCATCCTCAACCGAATAGAGGTCGAAAATCGGGCACTCCCCCGGATAGTACTCCACACGCGATGCCAGCTCCGGATTGAATCGAGCGGCAAAATCCTTACAACGCTCATAGGTCCGCCTGGAATCAATCCGCACCCGCTCCACACTGTCCTTGAGCTGATCACGTATCGTACGTTGCTCCAGTGGGAGATCACGATGTACAAGAGTACGAGACCCGGCCTTTTTCTCGCTATCCTGAATGGACTCCCAGATCTTGTAGAGGAGTGCGGCCTCATGCAGCAGATCCTTCTCTGGAACCTCCTCTCCTGCGGTACGGACAATGAACCCACCATAACCACCCTCGGCCACGGCCTGTTGAATCATTGCCCGCAGACGCTCACGCTCCTCACTGTCCTCAATACGCTGCGAGACCCCGACACATTGAACAGAGGGCATAAAGACCAGATAGCGTGATGGGATGGAGATCTGTGTTGTCAACCGTGCACCCTTGGTGCCCAGTGGATCCTTGACCACCTGCACCAGCAGCTCCTGGCCATCGGATACCAGATCATTGATCTGTGGCGGCTCATGCTCACAATCAATCTCCTCGGAGACCTCGCGAGGACGAATATCGGAGGCGTGGAGGAAGGCCGCGCGCTCCAGTCCGATATCGACAAAGGCGGCCTGCATCCCCGGCAATACTCGGCTCACCTTCCCCTTGTAGATATTGCCCACCATGCCGAGATGATTTCTGCGCTCAATATAGATCTCTCGCAGTACCCCATTCTCGACCAGTGCCGAGCGGGTCTCACGGGGGGTGACATTGATCAGGATCTCCGTGCTCATAACAGACCGACCCCCACCTCACCCAGTAGCTGTGCCGTCTCGAACAGTGGCAGCCCCATCACCCCGGAATAGCTCCCCTCCAGGTGAGCAATAAGGATGGCCCCCAGCCCCTGAATTGCATATCCACCCGCCTTGTCTGTTGGCTCACCGCTGTTCCAGTAGGAGTCACACTCCCTGCTGGAGATCTTGCGGAAGGTGACCCGACTGGTACTCAGGGCGTTTCTGACCCCTGAGCCATCCACTACAGAGACTGCACTCATCACCTGATGGGTAGTGCCACTGAGTCGTGCAATCATCTCAATCCCCTCCTCTCTTGAACCAGGCTTTTGCAGAATATCCCCCTCATGAACCACGATGGTATCGGCCCCCAACACCGGAACCCCGGCAGCTGCACCATCCAGCCAGATGCTCTTCGCCTTCTCATCCGAGAGCCTCACAACGGCATCAGCCGGAGACTCCTCCTCACCAATCTTCTCATCCACCCCTGCCGGCTGCTGCAGATAGCGGATACCAATCTGGGTCAACAATGCACCACGGCGCGGTGAGGCCGATGCCAGGATAATCTGAGGGGCAGTTTTCATTCGTAGATTCTACCCGAAACCCTCTGCAGATGTGGTTGGGACAATCTATGAGCGGTGGTAGGGGTGGTTGCTGATTACCGTCCAGCCACGGTAGAGCTGCTCGGCGAGAACCACACGGATCAGTGGGTGGGGCAGTGTCAGTGGCGAGAGTGACCAGTGTTGCTGGGCATGGCGCAGACACTCCTGCGACAGTCCATCAGGACCTCCAACCAGCAGGGAGACCCCGCTCCCCTGCTGAACCCAACCATCCATCTGGGAAGAGAGCTTTTCCGTTGACCAGGAGGCACCCCCAACATCAAGGGCGATGACCCGATCCCCCTTCGGGATTGCACCAAGGATCCGCCTCCCCTCCAGCTCCATCCAGCGCTTCGGTGAACCACTTTTCCCCCTCTTCTCCGCCTCAATCTCCACAAGGTGGAGAGCGCACTCCCTCGGCATGCGGCGTGCATACTCTGTATACCCCTGTTCCACCCATGCAGGCATCCTGCGGCCAACGGCAATCAGGGAGATCTTCACCCACCCTCTCGCCTGAAGTCTGCCCAGAACTTTTCAAGGTTGTAGTAGTCCCTGGTTTCAGGGAGCATGACATGGATCACAATATCCCCCAGATCGATCAGCACCCACTCTCCGGAATCCTCTCCCTCCCTTCCCAGCGGGAGAACGCCCGCCTTTTTGGCCTCCATCACCACACTCTCGGCCAGCGACCGCACATGCCGGCTGGAGGTCCCACTGGCAATAATCAGGCGACTGGTAACATCGGTCATCTCCGAGACATCAACCACCGATATCTCGTTCCCCTTCAGCCCCTCCAGGGCATGAATGGCCAACTGCTCCAGTTCGTCAATGGTTGGGGGATTCTCCTCCATGGATTCACTCTCTCTCTGCTCTACTGACATCTCAACTACATTCCTTGTGACTTTTTTCATAATAGCAACTCATAACCTCCTCCCTGATCAAGTCAGGAAGAAGAAAACGGGGATCCTCCCCCCTGCCCACCATTGTACGGATCCCTGTTGCCGAGATCTCCAGCTGGGTCACCGGGCAGTAGAAGACCCTGCCTCCCCCTCTCTCCTCTGGAAGGCGATGCAGCTCCTCAATCGAGCTGCACACCCGCTCCCCTGACCAGATCCCAAGTGCCCCCTCCATGGCGTGCTCAAAGCCGGGGCGGTGGGTCACCACAATATGGGCATAATCAGACAACTCGCGCCAGCGATGCCAGCTCTCCAGCTGCAGAAAGGCATCCATCCCCAGGATCAGACAGAGCGGCTGTGCAGGAAACTCCCGCTGCAGGGACTCCAGGGTCAATACCATCCAGGAGGGGCTCTCCCGCTCCACCTCCCGCAGATCCACCAGGAGTTGGGGAACACCTTCTACGGCCCGCTGCAACCACTGAATCCGCTCCTCCAGCGGGGCCACCGGATCACCACGGTGGACCGGTGTGCGACTCGGAATCAGGCGGACCTGATCGAGCTTCAACCCCTCACAGAGCTCCAGTGCGGGACGCAGATGACCAAAGTGGACGGGGTCGAAGGTTCCACCCAGAACACCGATGGGTTGTGTTGATCTGCTCAAGGATTACTGGCGAATATGGCCATCTCCAAGAACAATGAACTTCTGCGAGGTCAGCCCCTCCAGCCCAACCGGACCACGCACGTGAATCTTGTCGGTACTGATCCCAATCTCTGCACCCAGCCCATACTCAAATCCATCTGCAAAACGGGTCGATGCATTGACCATCACCGAGCTGGAATCCACCTCTGCCATAAAACGACGTGCACGGCTGTAACTCTCGGTCACGATGGACTCGGTATGGCCAGAGCCATGCTGGTGGATATGGTCCATCGCCTGTTCAATATCGGCAACCACACGAATGGATAATATGGGAGCCAGATACTCCTCATCCCAATCCTCCTCCGTCGCTGCAACAGTACCGGGAAGAATCTCCCGGGTTGCCTCACAGCCGCGCAGCTCCACCCCCTCCTTGCGGTACTGCTCTGCCAGTGGGGGAAGGATTTCCGCTGCAACCCCCTCGGCCACAAGAAGAGTCTCCATCGCGTTACAGACCCCGTAACGGTGTGTCTTGGCGTTGTAGGCAATATCAATCGCCTTCTTCCGGTCCGCCTGACTGTCAATATAGACATGGCAGATCCCATGCAGGTGCTTGATCACCGGAATCCGCGCATCCTCGGTGATGCGCTCAATCAACCCCTTGCCACCCCGAGGGATGATGACATCCACATAGCGACTCATGGTAATCAACTCACCGACCGCCTCGCGGTCAGCGGTCTCCACCACCTGCACCGCCTCTGCCGGCAACCCGGCATCCGAGAGCCCCTGGTGGATCAGGGATGCAATGGCCTGGTTGGAGTAGAACGCCTCCGAGCCGCCACGCAGAATCGCTGCATTCCCCGATTTCAGACAGAGTGCTGCCGCGTCGGCAGTCACATTGGGGCGGGACTCATAGATGATCCCGATTACACCCAGTGGGACCCGCATCTTGCCCACCTGAATCCCTGATGGGCGGTAGTTGAGATCCGTCATCTCACCCACCGGATCGGGTAGCGTGGCAATCTGGCGCAACCCCTCGGCCATTCCCCGGACCCGCTCCGCATTCAGCTCCAGGCGGTCCAGTAGTGCCGCATCGAGCCCACGCTCTCTACCAGCCTCCATATCCTTGCTGTTCTCTGCCAGCAGCGCCTCCATCGACTGCTCCAGATGGTCAGCCGTTGCCTCCAGTGCCCGATTCTTGCGTGTTGTCTCAGCACGGGCCATGGCACGTGAAGCAGCACGTGCTCGCTCACCAACCTGCTGCATGTATTTTCCGATATCCATCTCTCTTCTCTTCCTGACTCAACTGTTTTCTCATTTTTCGGATGACCAAACCAGATTCTATGTTGCGCGAACCACCAGATCCTCCAGTCCAACCCATGGGTCTCCCTCATGCATCCCCTTGCCCGCCTGCTCAATCAACCCCAGTTGGCGAACCAGGGCGACAATTCTCCTCTTTCCAAGACGGTTGAGCATCGCCATAAAGAGTGGTGCCCTTCTCCGCCACATCGGATTGTACTCCAGCGGTTGGTGAGTGGCCGGATTTCCCCCCATCGCCATGGCAGCCAACTCACGCAGATCACGAACCAGCGCCCAGAGCACCACCTGAATGGCGGTCCCCTCCTCACGCAGGCCATGAAGAATGCGCAGCGCCCTTTTGCGCTCACCACCCAGCAGGGCATCTGTAAACTTGAAGACATCAAAACGTGCGCTGTCTGCAACCAGTGTTGCCGCCAACTGCCCATCAACGGCTGTCCCGGACTCAACCAGCAGTGCCAGCTTCTCGATCTCCTGTCTCGCGGCCAGCAGATTCCCCTCCACCCGCTCGGCAATCAGTGATGCCGCCTCGGGGGTTGCCTCCACTCCGGAATTTCGTAGTTGCCCCATGATCCAGCTGGGTAGCTGCCGGGGCTCAATCGGCCAGACCTGCACCGTCACCCCAACCCTCTCTATGGTCTTGAACCATTTGGATCGCTGCGCCGCTCCATCCAGTTTGGCCGAGAGGATCAGCAATACCTTCTCTTCTGGTGGATTCTCACACCACTCAGCCAGCGCCTGCCCCCCCTCTCTTCCCGGTTTTCCGGTGGGAAGGCGGAGATCGACAATCCGCTTCTCGGCAAACAGGGAGAGTGCCGCCCCCTCCGCACTCAACCCGGACCAGCGGAACCCAACCTCCGCGGTCAAAACCGTACGTTCCACGAAACCGTGCTGCTTGAGGGCTCCCCTGACCTGGTCGGCCAGCTCATTGAGCAGCAGAGGCTCATCACCACTCAGCAGATAGACCGGAGCAATCTCTCGCTTCAGATGGTCTGCAACCGCCTCAGGCTTCAGTTTCATCGACTGCGCAATGCACGCAGAAGATCACGAACCGCCTCACGAATCATAACCTTTCGCAGGTGCTCCTCCTCCTGCTCCTTGCCCAGCACCTCAGTTCCACTGTACTTGTAGTTTTCACTCTGCTTCAACTCGCCCTGCTTGACAAGAGCCCCCGCAATGCTCCTCAGCTGCCACGTTACCCGATAGCTCAACTGGTACTCACTCACCTTTCCGGTACTGCCATCAACGGTCGCAACCCGGCGGGAGAACTCCTCGCCGCTCAGCTTCAGTACCGATGTTGCCGCAGACTCCCGGGAGACTACCCCTCCATTGGTACGCCGGACTCCATCCTGGACCGCCCGAACCAGCTCTGTTGAGACTCCTGAACCATCCACCCAGGTGGCTGCCATCTCATCCGGGAGAATAACCGCACCACGCAGATGGAATCCGCATCCCTGCAACAGCAGCAGGGAGAGCAGCAGAGAAGGGAGAACTATTTTGACTATTTTCATTACTTGTTTATCTATTGGAGTGGAACGTAATGATTCAGAATTGCCACTGAAACTCTACCCTACTTTACCACAAGGTTGACCAGTTTCCCCGGCACCACGATGACCTTGAACAGCTCCTTCCCCTCGATAAAACGCTGCACATTCTCATCCTCAACTGCCTGCCGCTCAACCTCCTCCCTGGAGGCCTCGACAGCAACCTCAATCCTGGCGCGCAACTTGCCATTGACCTGAACCACCATCTGGATACTCTCCTTCACCAGTGCGGACTCATCGAAGATGGGCCATGGAACATCAATCACCGCCTCCTCATGGCCCAGTGTCCGCCAGAGTCGATGGGAGAGGTGGGGCACCATCGGAGAGAGCATCAAAGTCATCGCCTCCAGCGCCTCCTGCATCACCGCACGCCCCGCTTCGGTACGGTCCTCAAACCTGGAGAGGTGGTTGGTCAGCTCCATCACCGCTGCAATGGCCGTATTGAAGGTCATGCGACGCCCAATATCATCTCCCACCTTCTGGATGGTCTGATGAACTGCACGGCGAATCTCTCTCTGTGCATCATCAAGCCCCTCACTGCCAGTCGCCGCAGCCACCACACCGGATTCAAGATGGCCATAAACCAGTCGCCAGACCCGCTTGAGGAAGCGGTAGCTCCCCTCCACACCGGAATCAGACCACTCCAGTGACTGCTCCGGTGGTGCCGCAAACATGATAAAGAGGCGTACGGTATCAGCCCCGTAACGGTCAATCAGCTCCTGCGGATCAACCGTGTTGCCCTTTGACTTGGACATCTTGGCACCATCCTTCAGCACCATTCCCTGGGTCAGCAGATTGGTGAAGGGTTCATCGGAGTGGAGCAGCCCCTCATCGCGCAGCAGTCTGTGATAAAAACGGGAGTAGAGCAGATGGAGGATGGCGTGCTCCACCCCGCCAATATACTGGTCCACCGGGCTCCAGTAGTCGGCCCGCTGATCGAGCATCTTCCCATCCTGATCGCGACAGGCGTATCGAGCGTAGTACCAGGAGGACTCCATGAAGGTATCAAAGGTGTCGGTCTCCCGCTCTGCCTCCCCACCACACCTGGGACAGCGGGTCTGGTAGAACTCCGGCATCTTCTTGATTGGGGAGCCCACCCCGTCAAACGCCACATCCTCCGGCAGTACCACCGGAAGCTGCTCCTCAGGGACAGGTACAGCACCGCAGCCGGGGCAGTTGATGACCGGAATCGGACAGCCCCAGTAGCGCTGGCGCGAGACACCCCAGTCGCGCAGTCGATAGTTGATCTTGCGACTCCCCTTCCCCTCTCCCTCCAGGAAATCGGCAATGGCATCCAGTGCCCCCTGAAAATTGAGGCCATCAAATAGTCCCGAATTGTAGAGCACCCCCCTCTCGGTATAGGCCGCCTCACTGACATCTGCCGCCTCTTGATCTGCAGGGCGAATTACTGGCCGGATATCAATGCCATAGCGAGTGGCAAACTCCCAGTCACGCTGGTCGTGGGCCGGTACCGCCATCACCGCACCGGTCCCGTATCCCATCAGGACAAAATTGGCGACCCAGACCGGAACCGGATCACCGGTAACCGGATGGGTCACGGAGATGCCAAGCGCCATCCCCCTCTTCTCCATCGTCTCCATCGCCGCCTCGGAGGTCTCCATTCTGGAGCACTCCTCGAGGAAGGCCTGAAGCTCTGGGTTCTCCCTGGCTGCCTCAATGGCCAACGGGTGCTCCGCCGCCACCGCCACATAGGTGACCCCCATCAGGGTATCGGGACGGGTGGTAAAGACGGTGAGAGGGTCCCGACCCTCAACACCAAACTGAAGCTCCAGCCCCTCGGAGCGGCCAATCCAGTTGGCCTGCATGGTACGAACTGCCTCAGGCCACCCCTCCAGTTTATCGAGGCCATCCAGCAACTCATCGGCATAGTCGGTAATCTTCATGAACCACTGCGGGATCTCACGCCGCTCCACCACGGCACCAGAGCGCCAGCCGCGGCCATCGATCACCTGCTCGTTGGCCAGTACCGTCTGGTCCACCGGATCCCAGTTGACCACTGCATTCCTCTTGTAGACCAGCCCCTTCTCCAGCAGCCGGGTAAACATCCACTGCTCCCAGCGATAGTACTCGGGACGACAGGTGGCAATCTCTCGGGACCAGTCATAGCCGTAACCGAGACGCTGTAGCTGCCCCCGCATCTCGTCAATGTTCTGATAGGTCCACTTCGCAGGGGGGACCTTGTTCTTGAGCGCCGCATTCTCGGCCGGCAGGCCAAAGGCATCCCATCCCATTGGCTGCAATACACTCTTCCCCTGCATCCGCTGGTAACGGGAGATCACATCACCGATCGTGTAGTTGCGGACATGGCCCATATGAAGCTTCCCACTGGGATAGGGGAACATCGAGAGACAGTAGAACTTCTCTCGGTCAGGGTCCTCTGTTGCGCCAAAGGTTCCGTTCTCCTGCCAGAACTGCTGCGCCTCAGCCTCAATCTCTTGTGGGTGGTACTGCTCTTCCATTGATCTGTTTTCCGTGGCGATCTTTAACCAATAACAAAGCGGCTAATGTTAACCCACTCCATCGCCCGAATCGAAAAAATAGTGATAGGATTAGGGTATCAACCTTGACGGGAGCAAGCGATGTCTTCAGATAAAGAGTCAACACTCATCCACCTCTACCACACCATGAGAGAGCACATTCATGATGCAATCACCGAAGGGAGGGGGCATCTCCCATCAGTTAGAGATCTGGTGGAGGAGGCCAGGGAGCGAGTTTCAGAGCTTGATGAGAAGGCCCGTGAGGAGAGTGAGGAGATCGGAGAGTATCTGCAGCGAGATCTGGAGGCTGCCGGAAACTATCTGGCCGAGACCGGAGAGGATCTGGGGCGCTGGCTCCATATGGAGGAGACACTGATCGAGGATCGACTCAGGGATCTCTTTGCGCAGATTGCCGATCCAACCCGGATTGCCCTCACCCGCCTGGATGCGGAGGCTCGCCGGGCCCAGAACTACCATGCCGGAGAGGTGATCGGGATGGGAAAGCTGGAGTGTGTGCAGTGTGGCCACACCATCCAGTTTGACCGGACCTCCGTAATTCCCGAATGCCCGGAGTGCCGCGGAACCACCTTCCGCCGACTGGAGTCTGAGTAACGGCCATCCTCCTCAGCGCCTGCTCCCCTACGGGAAAATCTTCGCATCTGGTGAAAATCTGGATTGGTCGGAGCGAGAGGATTCGAACCTCCGGCCCCTGCCTCCCGAAGGCAGTGCTCTACCAGGCTGAGCTACGCTCCGCGACCATAGGGGCACGATAGTAATGCGGAGTGGGAAATTACTCAATCAGTTGAATCAGAAAGGTATGGCCGCATCCACAATCCAGCCCAGCCCCTCACCTGTCTCTTCTACGGCGTCACCCGCATCACCAGGGATGACAATATCGGCAACCTCAAACGGTGCCTGAACAACCAGCGCGGCAGTCTCCCCAACAAAACAGCCTGAGAGCGGCAGGGTCAAAACGGCCACCAGCAATACCTTTTGGAATAAATACATTTTATGTCACCACCTCCTCTGTTGATTATTTCAAACATATTGATGCTGCTCCAGATTTTTTCTGATTCTACCCAAACCAGCGCAGATAGGGTGTCCTGCCCTCCATTGGCTGAACCTCTGTCTCCAGTACCCCGAACCTTGCCCTTGGTATCGTTTGGGTGACCTCACCATTTGGCCCGACCACTGCCGTAATGCCGGTGTTGGTTGCACGCAACATGGGGCGCCCCGACTCCAGCGCACGCATCCGGGCAATCTGAAGGTGCTGCCAGGGTGCCAGTGAATCCCCAAACCAGGCGTCATTACTGACCGTAATCAGCATCCCTGCCTCCGGGAGATGGGTAAAGGTCAGATCCGGATAGGCCACCTCATAACAGATGGTGGTTGAGAGCGAGTGGTCCGCTACCCTCAGTGGGGGCTGACTGGGATCACCACCACTGAAATCAGACATCGGGATCTGGATAAAATCGAGGATGGGGCCCAACAGCTCCCGCATCGGCAGAAACTCCCCGAATGGAACGAGATGGCGCTTGTGGTACGCACCCTGCTCTGCCCCCAACTGGACCAGTCCATTGAGGTATCCACCCCCCTGATCCGTCTGGATCGGGATACCGGCCAACAGGGTACGCCCCTGCTGCCTCAGCGCTTTTCCAAGTGGAGTGAGTAGCTCCCCCTCAACCTGGTGGTGAAATGCCGGAACCGCCGTCTCTGGCCAGACCACCAGCCTGGCATCCGACCCCTCTGTCGCCTCCCGGTAGCGCTGCAGGATCCCCTCTCTGTTCTTGATCAGCCACTTCTGACTCTGCTCGATATTCCCCTGCACCAGTGCAACGGATATTGGCTCCCCTGCCGGATTGGTCCACTGCAGTTGGCTGCTCCCCCACCCGGACAACAGCAGCAGCGCTATCCCGGCCAGATGGTGCAGACGCCTTGCAGGTTCACGAAACAGCTGCATCAACAGAAGAGCAGCCAGTGCCAGAAAGAGGGAGACTCCCAGTGTTCCTGTCAGTGGTGCAATCCCCTGGTAGAAGGTGCCCGGTGCGGTGTGCCCCAACAGCAGCCAGGGGAACCCACCAAAGAGTGTGCTGCGCACCCACTCGAAGAGAACCCAGAGCAGCGGCAGGGAGAGCGGCCACCTCTTGAACAGAAAAGCGGTCCACCCCAACAGCGCGGGAAAGAGTGCCATGGCTACGATAAAGAGGAGCGTCAGCAGCAGGGAGAGCGTCAGGTTGACCCCACCAAACTGCTGAATACTGACCTGAATCCAGCTGGCGCCAACCCCGAACAGACCAATCCCAAAGAGAAGTCCGATGAGTGCTGCAGAGCCCCTGTTGTTACTCTGCTGCCAGAGCGAGAAGAGGATCGCCAGCGAGATCGGTGCAATCCAGTAGAGCTCAAAGGGGGCAAAGGCGGCAGGAAGAAGCGCCCCTGCAACCAGTGCACCTCCCCTTGACTGAAATCTAGTCACCCTGGAGGGATAGGGAATCCCTGCCACTCAGAGGCAGCACATTGACCTGCAGCAGGTGGACTCTGCGATTGTCCGCACGCAACACCTTGAAGCGAAAGCGGTCAATCTCGACACTCTCTCCGCGTACCGGGAGATGACCAAGGCGGCGAATCACCAACCCCCCTATGGTATCCACCCCCTCCTCATCCAGTGAAGAGGCAAAGTATTCATTGAACTCATCGATCGGGGTGACCGCCTTCACTGTATGACGAACGGCCGTATGTTTGAGGATCAGCCCCTCCTCCAGGTCATGCTCATCCTCGATATCTCCCACAATCTGTTCCAGAACATCCTCAATGGTAACCATCCCGGCAACACCACCATACTCATCCACCACAATGGCAATGTGGTTGCGGCTGGAGCGAAACTCCTTGAGCAGCACATTGAGGCGCTTACTCTCGGGGATGAAGACGGCGGGACGCAGATTCTCACGGAGGTTAAAGCGACCCTCCTTCTCCCGCCAGTGGAGCACATCCTTGGCCAGAAGAATCCCTGCCACCTCGTCCCGACTCTCGCCAATGACCGGAAAACGGGAGTGTGCAGACTTGATCACTACCGGAAGAAACTCCTCGGGAGAGTCCTCCAGCCCAACCACCACCATCTGTGAACGGGGGATCATGATATCCCGCGCCTGCATCTCGGAAAACTGGAGCGCCCCCTCCAGCATCGCCAGGCTGTCGGAATCAAGAATCTGTCTCCAGTGGGCCGCCCGGAGCAGTTCAATCAGTTGCTGTTTGTTTGCCGGTTCCACACGACGCCCCGCTGTAAAGAGGGCCTTGAGCCTGGAACCGATGGTAGGTCGGTCTTTGGTCATAAAGGTTTATGTTCTGATCTGAGTCCTGAGTATAGTCAATATCGGCAGGAATGGACAATATCGCCCTGCTATTCTGGAGCCCCTGTCCACTATGCATAGGGGTCCGGAAAACCAAGGGCCGCAAGAATCTCAGCCTCTCCGGCCTCCATCTCCTCGGCCTCCTGCTCCTGCAGATGGTCCATCCCCAACAGGTGGAGTGTGCCATGAACCACCATATGGGCCCAGTGGGCCTCCAGACTCTTCTCCTGCTCCTGCGCCTCTCGCACAATGACCGGGGCACAGATCACCAAGTCTCCAAGGGAGGGTTCAACCGGGATGCCGGGTGGCGCCTCAAAGGGGAACGAGAGGACATTGGTGGGGTTGGCCTTGTGACGGTAGTGCTCATTGAGCTCGGCACTCTCCGCCTCATCCACTACCCGAATCGTCAGTCCGGCAGATGGATCGCCACCCATTGACTGGATTGCCCGATCCGCCCACTGCCCCATCTGCTCTCTGGAGGGGATCTCTCCCTGCTCTGTCGCCAGCTGAAGGGTCAGATCAACCACCGCCATTCTCACTCCGCTCCGCCTCATAGGCACGGACAATCTTCTGCACCAGTGGGTGGCGCACCACATCAAATGACTGAAAGAAGGTGAAACCGATCCCCTCCACATCACGCAGCACCTCAATCACATGACGGAGCCCGGACTGTCTTGCACTGGGCAGATCCACCTGGGTCACATCACCGGTCACCACTGCCGTGGAGCCAAAGCCGATCCGGGTGAGAAACATCTTCATCTGCTCTACCGTTGTGTTCTGCGCCTCATCGAGAATGATAAATGCATCATTCAACGTACGCCCACGCATAAAGGCAAGTGGCGCCACCTCGATCACATTGCGCTCAATCAGCTTGGTAACCCGCTCAAAACCGAGCATCTCGTAGAGTGCATCATAGAGTGGCCGCAGATAGGGGTCGATCTTCTCGGCCATATCGCCAGGCAGGAATCCCAGCTTCTCTCCCGCCTCAACTGCCGGACGGACCAGTACCAGCCGCTTCACCTCCTCCCGCTGCAGTGCATCCACCGCACTGGCAACCGCCAGATAGCTCTTTCCGGTACCGGCAGGACCAATACCAAAGATAAGATCATGGGTGACCACCTGGTGCATGTAGCGACGCTGGCGGGGGCCGCGAGGACGAATCACCCGATGGCGCGTCTTGACCACAACCTCCGGAATGGAACGCTCCGTCTCGGCCGCCTCCTCCTCTTCCAGCGCATGCTGATCCAGCTGCACCTCCTGCAACAGCAGATGGATACCATCGGCAGTGACCTGATGCTCCAGGGTCTCCCGGTAGAGTGCCTCCACCACCTGTGCTGCAAGAGCAACCGGGTTCTCCTCTCCCACAATACGAAACTCGCCACCACGGTAGTTGATCTCGACCCCAAGACGGGCCTCTATCTGCCGCAGGTGCCGGTCCGCCTCTCCGCAGAGCTCTGCCAGCCGCTCGGAATCGACCGGATCCAGGCTCATTTCATGGATGGTTGGTGCTGTCATCTTCTCTTCTCAGCCGACCAGCCTACCACGCAATGAGTTGGGTAGCGCCTCTGTAATCTCCACATCAACAAACTCCCCCGTCAGTGAGAGCGTGCCATCAAAGTTGACTACCCGATTGTTCTCAGTGCGGCCAGCCACCTGAGTGGCAGGATCCTTTCTTGATGCCCCCTCCACCAGTACTCTCTGTACCGTACCCACCATCTCCCGGCTGATCTCCATTGCAATCTGGTTGAGTCTCTCCTGCAGACGGGCCAGTCGCTGCTGCTTTACCTCATGAGGGACATCATCCGGCAGATCTGCGGCCGGGGTACCAGGACGCGGGCTGTAGATAAAACTGAAGGAGCGATCGAAACGGAGCTCGGCAATCAGGTCCATCGTCGCCATAAAGTCGGTCTCCGTCTCACCGGGAAAGCCGACAATAAAGTCGGAGGAGAGGCTGAGATCGGGACGCTGCTGCCGCAGTTTGCGGATGATGGAGCGGTACTCCATCACGGTGTGGTTACGCTTCATCATTGCCAGGATATGGTCGGAGCCGCTCTGCAGAGGAAGATGGAGGTGGCTCACCAGTGCAGGAACCTCTCCATAACTCTCAATCAGGGCTGGGGTCATCTCCATGGGGTGAGAGGTGGTGTAACGGATGCGTCCCACCCCATCCATTGCAGAGATGAAGTGGATCAGGGTTGCAAGATCTGCAATCTCGCCATCCTCCATCTCACCACGATAGGCGTTGACATTCTGCCCCAGCAGGGAGATCTCCCGCACCCCCTGCTCCACCAGCCCCGCCACCTCGGCAATCACATCATCAAGGGGGCGGCTCACCTCCTCGCCTCTGGTGTAGGGAACCACACAGAAGGTACAGTACTTGCTGCACCCCTCCATGATGCTGACATGGGCACTGACACCACTGGCCTGCGGCTCCGGCAGGCGGTCAAACTTCTCGATCTCCGGGAAGGAGACATCCACCACCGCCTGCTTTTTCTCAATGGCCGAGTCCACCATCTCCGGAAGACGATGCAGGGTCTGGGGCCCAAAGACCAGATCGACAAATGGGGCACGGGCACGGATCGCATCCCC
The DNA here is from genome assembly GCA_964344135.1 of uncultured Piscirickettsiaceae bacterium. GTDB lineage: Bacteria > Pseudomonadota > Gammaproteobacteria > Thiopontia. Next base: position 9,248 of record CAYFMF010000004.1, on the reverse strand, counting down.
CTCCTGACTGGCCACACAACCACCAACACCGATCAGCAGGCCGGGGCGTGAATCCTTGAGTGGCCGCCACTGCCCCAGCTGCGAGAAGACCTTCTCCTGTGCCTTCTCGCGGACAGAGCAGGTGTTGAGCAGCAGCAGATCGGCCTCTTGCGGCAGCTCGGTACGCTCGTAACCATGGGACTGCTGCAGCAACTCCGCCATGCGGGCAGAGTCGTAGTCATTCATCTGGCAGCCGAATGTTTTGATCAGAACTTTTTTTGACATCAATGGTAGGGGGTGCCTGCTGATGGCCGGAATCCTTTATCGACGAATTGGCTGCACCCCATTTTTGGGCCAATTTTCAGAAGAAGCCTGTCAGTGTCTGAGTGTAGCGCGTTTTGACAGGCGCTGAAAAAAGGTCTGAAAATGGGGAGTAGAGCAGCCTCTGAGGAGAGAAAGCGATCCCGGCATCAACACACAATACCCGTTAACTAAAAAAGGGATGGTGTAATTCTACACCATCCCCTCTTTGACAGGTGTCGGAAACGACTTCCCGAATCCGCATATAGAATCGTGGACTTACAGGTCGTAACCACGCTCCTCGTGAGAGACGATATCCAGACCCTCTGTCTCCTGATCTGCGGTTACCCGCAGGCCACCAGTCACTACTGCCACCACCTTCAGGATAATCCAGGTAGCAACCGCGGTGTAGAGTCCCGTTGCGATGACACCGACAAACTGAACCCAGACCTGATCACCAATGGTTACACCCTCGGCGAGGCCCTGACCGCTGAAGAGTCCCAGCTGGCTGGAGGCAAAGACTCCCGCCATCAGGGTACCGATGATTCCACCCACACCGTGAACCGGGAAGACATCCAGTGAGTCATCGATCTTCAGTACACGCTTGATCACCAGCACGGCATTAAAGCAGACTGCACCGGCAACGATACCGATCACCAGCGCCCCAGCCGGGCCCACAAAACCGGAGGCTGGGGTAATGGTGCCGAGTCCGGCAATGATTCCGGTGACGGTACCCAGCGCTGTAGGCTGTCCAAACTTCTTCCACTCATAGAGCATCCAGGTGATGGCACCCGCTGCCGCAGAGATATGGGTTACCAGCATCGCCATCGCTGCATCACCATTGGCGGCCAGTGCACTGCCCCCATTAAAGCCAAACCAGCCCACCCAGAGCATCCCGGCACCGGTGACCGTCATGGTCATGTTGTGTGGTGGCATCGCTGTGGTCGGGAACCCCTTGCGTGGACCCAGCACCAGCGCCGCTACCAGCGCTGCAACACCGGCGGTGATGTGGACTACGGTACCGCCCGCAAAGTCGAGCAGCCCCATCTCTCCAAGCCAGCCACCACCCCATACCCAGTGAGTAATCGGTGAATAGACCACAAGCAACCAGATGGCGGAGAAGAGCAGCACCGCAGAGAATTTCATCCGCTCCGCAAAGCCACCGATAATCAGTGCGGGGGTAATGACCGCAAAGGTCATCTGAAAGAGGGCAAACAGGGACTCCGGAATATCACCACTCAGGGTCCCCTCCTGAACCCCTGCAAACATGACATTGGAGAGACCACCGATAAAGCCATTCCCCTCGGAGAAGGCGATACTGTAACCGGCAACCAGCCAGAGAATGGAGGCAATCCCGGCAATGGCAAAACACTGCATCAGAATCGAAAGCACATTCTTGGAGCGCACCAGGCCACCATAGAAGAGTGCCAGACCCGGCAGCGTCATAAAGAGAACCAGCGCGGTGGAGGTCAATATCCAGGAGGTGTTTGCGCCACTCAGTGCGGCCTCCTCGGCAAGTGCAAGGCCCGGTGCAAGGGCCATAATCATTGTAGCTATCTTTAACATGTTCAACTTCTTTTCTGTTTCTGTCTGTTGATAAAGGGGTTAGACGGCCTCTGGGCCGGATTCTCCGGTACGGATACGGATGGTCTCCTCAAGATTGGTGACAAAAATCTTTCCATCTCCAATCTTTCCGGTATTGGCGGTATCGCGAATGGCCTCGATCACCCGATCCAGCATCTCCGCCTTGATTGCAATCTCCAGCTTTACCTTGGGGAGGAAATCAACCACATACTCCGCCCCACGGTAGAGCTCGGTGTGCCCTTTCTGGCGCCCAAACCCCTTGACCTCGGTAACTGTCACCCCATTGACTCCAATCTCCGAGAGTGCCTCTCTCACATCATCGAGCTTGAACGGCTTGATGATTGCTGTAACCATTTTCATATTGATCTCTCTCCAAACTTGTTCAAAACGGAGCTCCTGCCCCACTACGGGACGTTGAACCCACCTCGGCACAATCAAAAGCAACAACTGTGCCATCACTTTACTTTCAACCACTTAACAACAGAAACAGAAAACCGCACCAGTGAAATGATCCACAATGGTGCGCCAATGTAGTAGAACGCACCATTATTGCGCTTGCAACCCGATAGTGGTCACAATCAGGGAAAAATGCATCCCGGTTCTGGGTGAACAATCACACTTCCGTTATACCCGGATCCACATATAGAATCGTGGACAAGAGTGCAACCTATTGATTCGTAGAGTGGGGTTGCGACCGCGCGGTATACTTATCCTTAGAGGACCGCGAGCACTGCTCGCAGGGTTCTTGATATACCCAAGGAAGCAACTGTCGCTATACGGGTCAAGAGGTTGTGCTATTGCCGCGATCTCTATGTGCGGATTCGGGTTATACTTTCTCTTCATGATCAAGACGCTATCTACCCTGCTGGGGGAACACCACTGGATCCTTCAGGTCTTTGTCGTCATTCTGGTTGCCCTGACCATTGACCTGATCCAGCGCACCATCCTCAACCGTCTGCACTCACGTGCCGAGAAGAGAACCAGAAACCTCTGGGATGATGCCATCCTGCGTGCACTGCGACGCCCCCTGAGTCTGCTGATCTGGGTCACCGGTATCGCCTTCAGCGCAAAGATCGCCCAGCATGAGGCCCCTGCCGTCATCTTTGATGCCATCGACCCGATTCGGGATATCGGGGTGATCGGTGCCATCACCTGGTTCCTGATTCTGCTCTCCAGAGAGGGGCAGCAGGCCTACATCGAGGGGCAAAAGAGGCGGGAGGAGGAGGTAGACGAGTCGATGGTCGACTCCATCAACCGTCTGCTGCGCAGCTCCATCCTGATCACCTCTGCACTGGTGATGATGCAGACCCTGGGTTACAGCATCTCCGGGGTACTGGCCTTTGGTGGCCTCAGTGGTGTGGTGGTCGGCTTTGCAGCCAAGGATCTGCTGGCCAACCTCTTTGGGGGGCTGATGATCCACCTGGACCGCCCCTTTTCCGTAGGAGAGTGGATCCGCTCTCCCGACCAGGATATTGAGGGAACTGTCGAGCAGATCGGCTGGCGACTGACCAAGGTGCGTACCTTTGACAAGCGCCCCCTCTACATCCCCAATGCAACCTTCTCCAATATCAGTGTGGAGAACCCACAACGGATGAGCCACCGCCGCATCAAGGAGACCATCGGCATCCGTTATGAGGATGCCGACAAGATGGCAACCATTGTGGCACAGGTCAAATCGATGCTGCGGGGCCACCCGGAGATCGACTCCAGCCAGACCCTGATCGTCAACTTCAACAGTTTTGCCCCCTCCTCGCTCGACTTCTTTATCTACACATTCACCAAGACTACCAACTGGGTACGGTTCCACGAGGTGAAACAGGATGTGCTGTTGCAGATCATCAAGATTGTGGATGAGGCTGGGGCGGAGATTGCGTTTCCGACTTCGACGTTACACCTGGCTGATCCGGTTACGCTAGAGCGTGACTGACATCCATCTCCCACTTTTTTGACGACTGTAGCTCTCTCTCACCCCGGATTGCTACAATGAAAATAACTCACTGGATGCCCCTACCTGAGTTGTAGTTCCCTCTCTCACCCGGTGTTTGTCAACAAAGTTGTCCGATTTTCTCATGCAGCCTGACCGGTTACGTAGTGCCAGGGGTTGCCGGCTCCAGGTACCGGCCAGAATTTCATCGGACTCATGTCAAAGGATTTATCATTGCCCCAGGGCGGCTCCATGGTGGGTGGATTGAAGAAGGGATGGAATCCCGGAGCGTTGTACTGGTTTGGGCCAAAAGAGGGGGGGGCATAGCCCATGGGAGGGCCATAAGGGGAGATACCCGGAGGAACCATTCCATAAGGAGAGGCGTTCTGGGGCATCATGCCATAAGGAGGTATGCCACCATAGGGCATCGGAGCCATTCTGCGTGGCGCACTGGATGTTGGTGCGGTCTGTTTCTTGGCGGGGGCAGCACTGACGCTCTCCTCGGCAAATGCTATGGAGCTGGTGGTTATTGCCAGTGAGGCAACCAGAAAGATCTCCCCCGGAGAAGAGATCTTTCTGGATTATGACCCGGACTTCTGGGAGGCGAGTGAGATCAACTGCTGCTAATCCAGCGTGACGTTGACGACCACGGCACCCATTAGCTCATTGAGCTTGAACTTCTTGCCAGGTGCGACACCGGCGGCTGTGCGGCTCTTCTTCACAGATGCACGTTTTTCCCATGCATTATGACAAGAGACACAGGGGCCGACAGAGCCGACGTCGGCGCTGAAGTAGCGAAGCATCTCTTTGCCGTTGACCGTTTCGGTACGGATATAGGGCTTCCAGGGCATCTCTTTCAGGTCACCACTCCAACTCTCCTGCTGCTGGACCAGAAATTCCCACCCCTCTTTCTCAAAACCATCTTGTAGTCCCTGCTTGGGGTTGAGGTTCCAGAGGCTGCGAAGCCCGATCGAGAAGCGTCCTTGTGCATCAGGATGTTGAATAGTGTCCACCTTGTCGGTGATATGGGTGACAAACTGGGCGGGGAGCGGCACAAACCCTTTCAATTTTGCGCTGCTCTGTTTGGCCCCCTTGCCATCTTTCTTCAGTTTCTTGACCACCTTGCCGGTGTAGATCGAGCGGGTGGCGCGAACCATCAGGTCGACTGCCTTGGCAACAGCCGTCGCTTTTTCGACGGTTGCGGGTTCGGCGGCCTGTGTGGATGGAATAACTGCCCCAATCGATAGGGCTGCGATGACTGCAGTGGCGCGTCTCATGATTCCTGCTTCTCCTTTGTATTTATAGGTGTTCTGTTCTATATGTGAACAGGCTTGTTTAGTCTAGGTGACTATGCAACCATAAGCAAAACTTTTATGAGTAAAAGCACGGCGCTGTTGGAGAATAGTGTTAATGGTTGAGGCACCCAGGGGAACAAATATAATGAAAAAAAACCTTCCAGTGACCCAGAAGAGTATCGATCTCTCTCCCGATATGGTGCTGGTCAGCCATACCGACCTGAAAGGAATCATTACTTACGCCAATCGCACCTTCTCTGAGGTGTGCGGGTTCAGCGAACAGGAACTCATCGGTAGTAACCATAATATTGTTCGTCACCCAGATGTTCCCCCGGCTTTCTTTGAGGACCTCTGGAATACCATTCAACAGGGACGCCCATGGACGGGGATCGTAAAAAATCGTGCCAAGAGTGGAGATCACTACTGGGTCGTCGCCAATGTTGCACCATATTATGAGAATGGGGAGATTACGGGGTATATCTCGGTGCGTACTCCCGCGAATGCAGAGCAGATTACCTTGGCTGAGCAGCTCTATGGACAGGCAGAGCGTGGAGAGATTGGGGTTGAGGCGGGCAACGTCTATGCAGGGCTCTCCGGAAAGATTGATCGCATCAACCCGCTGAACAAGATGGGAGTTCGAAACAAGCTGGTGTTGCTGTTCGCGCTGCTGTCGCTCTTGCCATTGATGATCTTCGGCTGGCTGGGGAGCAATAATGCCAAAGAGGCGCTGGAGGAGCAGGCGCTGGCCAAGCTGGAATCTGTAGCAGCCAACAAGCGAGCGGGTATTGAACACTACTTTAAGACCATCCATGACCAGATTCGCACCTTTGCAGAGGATCGAATGGTGGTGGATGCGATGCTGCAGTTCCGCGAGGTATTTCCCACCTACCGCGATGAGGCGGGGCTGGATGAAGAGGCACTGAATGAGTTGCGCCCAAGTGTCGAGCGCTACTATCGAGAAGAATTTGCAGCAGAGTATCGTGTACAGAACGGGAAAGATGCAGATATTGATGCTTTAATGGCCAAACTCGATGATGACTCAATCGCCTTCCAGTATCACTACATCAGCAATAATGAACACCCGCTCGGGAGCAAGGAAGCGCTGGATGATCCCGGTGACGAGACCATCTACTCTCAGCTTCACTCGATCATTCATCCAGTGATTCGAAACTATCTGAAGACCTTCGGCTATTACGATATCTTTCTGGTCGACCAGGATAGTGGTGACATCGTCTATTCGGTCTTCAAGGAGCTGGACTACTCCACCTCGTTGCTGGATGGCCCTTATGCAGAGACCAATTTTGGAGAGGCTTTCCGTCAGGCGAGAGAGCTGAATACTGGAGAAGTTGCGCTTGTGGATTTCAAACAGTATGGACCCTCCTATGAGGCGCCGGCGAGCTTTATTGCAGCCCCGATTTTTGATGGCGATGAGCGCATTGGTGTGCTCATCTTCCAGATGCCGCTGGATCGCATCAGTCAGGTGATGTCTGTGCGTGATGGCCTTGGCGAGAGTGGTGAGTCCTATCTGGTCGGCAGTGATCATCTGATGCGTTCGGATGCCTTCCTCGATGAGGGGCGTAGCGTGGTCAACTCCTTCCGTAATCCTGAAAGCGGGCAGTTGATGAACCCGGCGATTGATGGTGCTCTGGCCGGGAATAGTGGCGTGATGACGGCCACGGATTACCGGGGAGAGGGGGTGCTCTCTGCCTATGTCCCGGTCAAGATTAGTGGCAACATGAGCTGGGGGATGGAGGCCAAGATCGATCTGGATGAGGCGTTTGCCCGGGCCCATGAGCTGGAGCAGCTGCTGTGGATGCTCGGCATTGTGATCTCTGTGGTTGTGGTTGTGCTCGGGGGCATCTCCTCTCATCGTATTGCTCGCTCCATGCGCGAGGTGGTAACACTGCTCTCGCGGATGCGTGAAGGGCGTCTTGATAATGCCATCAGCATCAAGGGAAGTGATGAGGTACAGCAGATGCGTGCCGCACTGCAGGTCACTCAGGTGAAACTGGGGGCTGACCTGGATCAGGTGCAGACCCAAGCCTCCGAGGCGACTCGCGTGAAGGTGGCGCTGGATAACGTAACGACCAATGTCATGATGGCAAATGTTGATCGTGACATTATCTACCTGAATCAGTCTGTCGTAGAGATGTTGCGTGAAAATGAGGCAGAGCTGCAGAAGGCACTTCCAGATTTCCGTGTTGAAGGGTTGAAAGGTAGTAGCATGGATCTATTCCATAAGGATGCATCTCATGTTGCAAGATTGTTGGATAATTTGACTGATGTCTATGAGACGGTCATTGAAGTGGGTGCCCTCACGTTCAATCTGAAGGCAACCCCTGTCGTTGATGAGCATGGTGTCCGCCTAGGTTCTGCGGTTGAGTGGAATGACATTACGGAGCAGGTTGCTGCACAGAATCAGGTACAGAGGTTGGTGGGCGGTGCCGCTCAGGGTGAACTGGATGGTCGCCTGGAGACAGAGCGGTTCGAGGGCTTTATCAAGCGTCTGGGAGAAGGGATCAACCAGCTACTGGATGCGGTGGAGTCGCCAATCTCCGAGGTGTTGCGAATCGTGGCCCGGCAGGCGAAGGGAGATCTCTCGCAGAATATGGAAGGAACCTATGCCGGCCAGTTCAAGACCCTGCAGAACGACATCAATGAGATGTCCAACAACCTCAGAGAGGTGATCGGAGAGATTGTGCTTGGTGCTGACAACATCTCACAGGGGGCGAATCAGATCTCCCAGGGAAGTTCAGACCTCAGTCAGCGCACGCAGCAGCAGGCGGCCTCGGTGGAAGAGACCGCAGCCAGCATGGAGGAGATGACGGCAACGGTCGACCAGAATAGCGACAATGCGGACAAGGCCAATAATCTCTCTCGCCAGGCGCGCCGGATTGCCGAGAGTGGCCGTGATGTGATGCAGGAGGCGGTGAACTCGATGTCACAGATGCATGAGGCGAGTGCGAAGATTGCCGATATCATCTCCACCATTGACGGGATCTCCTTTCAGACCAACCTGCTGGCACTCAATGCTGCGGTAGAGGCGGCACGAGCGGGTGAGCATGGTCGCGGATTTGCGGTGGTTGCGGGTGAGGTGCGCAGCCTGGCCCAGCGCAGTGCCGATGCCGCAAAGGAGATCAAGGATCTGATCGAGGACAGCATCGAGAAGATCGAGACAGGGACGACCCAGGTGAATAATGCAGGGGTTAGCCTCGAAGAGATCGTATCTTCCGTAAAAGTGGTGAGTGATATTGTGGGAGATATTGCAGCAGCGAGTACCGAGCAGTCCGATGGCATTGGCCAGGTGAATCGTGCGGTGACTGAGCTGGATAACACCACTCAACAGAATGCTGCACTGGTTGAAGAGACGGCAGCTGCAAGTGAGAATATGAATGATCAGGCTATTGCCCTGCGCGATCGAATGAAATACTTCAAGGTATAACGACGTTGAATAATTGTGCTCTAGTCATTGATGACGAGTAACTTCTCATTGGATTGAGACCCAATCCAGTCACAGACTGAACAGAAACCTGCCAATAATGGGAAAGGCAGTGGTATCTCATCACGTTGACACCCATTGGAGAGCAGGAACAACTCGACCAGGGCCTCAATCCAGCTAGAACGGGCCTGCTGATCTTGCTCAATCACTTCAGGATCAGCATCCAGACCATAAAGTTCTGCAATCCCTGAGACTTCCAGTACTCCATGGTGCTTTGCCACTGCCTCCATCCAGGCAAGGCCATTTGCTTCCGGGGTAAAGCCAGCTGCTTCCGCCTCAGACAGCCACCATGCGTAGCCCGCTTTTCCATGATCAAATCCAATGGCTGCAGCTGGATCAGAGCTGTCTGGGTCGAAGCGATCGTTGAGCTGTGACCAGGCTATATCTACCTTGCGCTGAAAACGGAAATCAAACTTACCAACATCATGTAATGCAACGAAAAAGAGTAACCACCCATAACGCTGACCGGTGAAATTATCGCACCCAAGCAAGCGATCGTGCAGCACAGAGCTCTGCTCTACCCAACAGGCCGCAACTGCTGCAACATCAAGGGCATGGTAAGGGAGCAGGTGACATCGAATACCTTCTTCCGACTGCTCCGCCTTCCCCCAATAACTATAGAAATCCTCCGACTGCCCCATACCTCTGATGCTATCATTCGACCCCA